>CALYPL010000004.1 GCA_945273835.1 uncultured Dysgonomonas sp.
AATATCAGCAATAAATATATTCTTCTTTTCATGTTTGTGTTTTAATAATCTACAGTGATTGTTTTAGGTTTAGAAACCCCATCTGCTTGCGTTGTGAATTGAATTGTGTACGAATATTTGGTATTTGGCGTAACAATTCTATCTATAAAATAAGTTTGTGTATTATCTAATTCTTTCAATAATGTATATCTGCCATCATCCTGAGCTTTATATATTTTGTATGTTACAGCTTTTGGATGCTTATTCCAAGACAGCTCGATGCTATTGCTTTGATAATTTGTATAAGCGTTAAATCCTTTTATTATATTAATCTCGGTATTGGAAACGGATATGTATAAAGCCTGTGGTGAAAATGTTTTCTTGCCTCTAATTGAATCTTCCGCTATTAATGAATATCTATAATTACCTGATTGAGGTACTTCATCTGTAAATGATGTTATTTTATTGTTTCCTATAAATACGGTTTTATTATATTTTGGATATTCAGCCGAAGTCCTGACTAAATAATATTTGATGTAATTACGTTTAACATCTGCCAACCAATTTAATGTAACTGTTCCATCATTATTTATATTATAATCTGTGAAAACAGGATCTAAGGGTTTAAAGTTAGCAGGTTTCAAAATTTCTACATCTTCGGATAGAGCTGATTCATTATACCGCTTATCGATTGCTGATATGGCATAATAAACTTTACGATTACCTAATGTGAGAGATAGTGTATCTGTATATCGATTTTGTATTATGATATCAGATGAAACGGAAGATTTTTCGCCATCTTTAGTAAAAGATCGCAACAGACGATAGCCTTGCAAGTCGTCTTCGGTATTGGCATTCCATGTTAAAGTAGCCACACCAACAGAATCTATTTCGACCGCTAATCCTTGTGGAATAGCTGGCGGAATAGAGTCAATTTGTTGAAGTATGAATGGAAATGACTCGCTTTTCGCCCCGACTTTGTTTATAGCCTGCAATTTTATATAGACTTTTGTTTCATTGAGGTCTAAATCAATCTGTCGTGCTGATACCTGTATTTCGTCTAATGCTATAAGATAATCACCATCGATATCGGAAGATTTAACTATACAAAATTTCTCGATAAGATTAACGTCTTCGCAATCGAACTCCCAAAATATACGTGCTTTGTTTTCTGCAAAAAAATCTCCACCGGAAATGTGAGGCATACAAGTTATTGTTTTCGATCCTTGTCCATGCACTTCGTCAGATAAAGGTCCTTCTTCATTAAAACTTGTTATTCCTTTGATTCTATAGGTGTAGGTCTCTTCATTATTAATTAATGAATCAGTATAAAATATCTCCGTCATTTTCATATCTAATGCAGTGACGGGCAAGTCGGTTATTGTGCGATATTGGGGTTCTGATGTAGATTTTCTTTCTATATGATATGAATGGTAAGTATTTGATAGTAAAGAGTAATTCCACGAAAGCATTGCGGAACGATCACCAAAAACAGCTGTTAAACCAATTGGTTTCTGCAATTCTACCCTATCCTTCAGCCCAATATAAACGGCAGCTGTATCGCCAATTATCGCCTGAGGTCGGTTAAGGATGATACGATAAAGATATCTTTCATTTTCTTTTACAGTGGTATCGGTATACGCCCAGCCTGCGAGTATTGCCGCATCGTAATCATACTCAGCCATAAAAACCGATGTACTGAAACGTTGTTCCAACTCATTTGCCTGATTGATTATATCGCCTATGTCCCCGCTTCGTGCGTTCAACTCAAAATCTTCGCCATAAAATGCTTGTGCAATTACTGCTGCATAATCGGACTGGTTTACAATGGTCTCCCAATCGGCAAGTGGAGCGGGACGAAATGTTTGCGAAATAAGTTTTTTGCCGGGTGTTTGTTGCCATTGTTCATCAACTGACATTGTATATCGTTCGACTGTATATCCATATTTCCGCCCTTCTACCCACGCTTTCGGGTTTGCCGGAGACCAACGCAATTTTATACGATTGTCAGCCGAGACCGTCCCTTTTGCTTTTAGGTTTTCTCTTTGATTTTCGTATGTTTGTCCTATTAGAGCTATCGGCAAAAGAAAGATATTAACCAGCAGCATCAGTTTATATATAATGTTATTTCTTTTTTCCATTACTTTCTCCAGTCAATTGTATTAGAATAATCTATCCATATGCTTGTTCCTTGTTCTCCACCCGGAAGTGTATATTTGTAATGTGTCTTATAATCTCCTTGACGCATAAACAGGAACGGTTTAGTCATTAATGGCATTAACGGTTGCAAATCGTATCCTTTATCGAATGAATTGACTGCTTTGGTTCGCAATTCGTAAAAGTCCTGATTATAATAGTAAGGTAGTTCATATACATGTGGAAGCATTTTCAACAGTAAGGTATTGGATGTGCCTGAACTTATCATATTTAAATATCCCTCATATAATGGAAATGCTTTTGTTGGCGGAACACCATAAATATTGACATCTCTGTCTGTTATTTTAATATCTCCAATAGGATACCAATTGTAAACTATAGGTGCTATATCTTCTGTATAATATTTATTGTCTAAGGATGCTTCGACTGAAACAAGTGGCACATTTTCTGTATAGTCGGTTCCTACTAATTCAGGTAAATCAAACAACTCATAATTGTCTTTTGTACCGAGCAACAACGATCGTACTTCTGAATTGACATAGCGTGAACCTGTTTCTAAATGTAATGAAGTCATTTTTTGTTCGAATGTATTGAACTGACTTGACCTGAAAGAGTATTTTAATACTTCAAGACTTCCGTCTTGCATTATCTGTTGTGCTGCCTGTTGTGTATAGTCGACTGTAAAACTTTCACCATCTTCATCAGTCAGCGAACTTGTTTTTGTTGTAGTTGTTGGTACTGTTGGTGTATTTATACCTGCAGTCGCAGCAAATGAGAGTTTATAAGCTGTTTTATTATTTACCGACGGTATTGTATAATTCAAGCGGGAATTTTCTGAATCGTAAAGGAATCTGCTTGAGAATTCATCTCCATACTTGTCTGTCAGAATAGCTTTATACACAAAGTTTGTAGGGAACAAATAGGTTTGTCCTTTTTTTAATTGTACATATCCTTCTGAGGTTTCTCCCTTGAAATAATTTTTTTGATCTATTATAGGATAGCAATATTGGATATTTGTCAAAGGAATGTAATTTGGCGCACCTCCGGTTTTGAAGTTAGCAACTCTTGATTCTCGGGCGGCTTTACCATCTTGTAGAACAAGCTCCCAACGGCCATTTTTATATTCTTGGAAATTGACTGATACCGAAACTTTAAGGTCAATGTTTGGAGGTAATATTTCTTTTGATTCGAATGTAACGACATCATATTGATTGTTCCATTTAATCTTACCCTTAATCTCATTTCCCTGCATATCTACGATATGGAATTTCTCAAGTTCAATACGATAAGTTTTTGTATTGCCATCTTCATCTTCAATATCAAATGGTTCTCCGACCGACATATTGAAAGTTGCTTGTGGCGAAATGAACACATCTACATCCGTCTCTTTATCTATTGGGCTCAGATCTGAAATTATAGGCATTTCCAAAGGCGAGTAGTCACCATCTAAACGAACTAATTTACAGTTGTTACCAAAGCTCATTTTCATCTTCATGTTTCCCTTGACAAGTCCGCCTAACACATTGAACTGTACACCTAAATACCCGCCTATCCATGTTGGGTTGGGAACACGGGCTTGTAACATGGCTGCTGCTCCTCCTTTGATTATCGGAATACGTTTTTTTATGAACAGCAATTTTATCCTAACTCCTAATTCTCCCTGTAAATAAGCATAACATTGTCCGTTGGCATACCATCCGTCAAGTCCAACCGGCTTATTACGTCCTTCACAAGCATAATTACTCATATCTGTAAGCATTACATCGAATCCCGTACCTGCCATAAATCGGGCGTAAAGAATCAGAAACGACAGGTTACCTGTGTCAAATGACATGCGGGATCCAAATGCAACACCCTTGCCTAATTCTATATTTTTAGGGTATTTCATATAGTCTGCCTGAAGTTCATTAATATGTAATATTTTTAATACTTCTTTCGGTGGTGCTTGGGGCTTTTCAAGTTTATCGCCCAACATAAAGTATGATTGGGTTTTCAATGACAGAGGTCCTAATCCTAATTTCAAGCCGATTGGATTATCCGGTGTACCTAAATGAATGTACCAACTTTGTGGGGAGCAGTGCAACTTTGCCCAACCGGCTTCGTCATTCTTCCCTGTCCCCTGTAAGAAATTACCGGGTGTGCTTACCATGACCCTAAAATCGGCATCGAATGTTTTTGTCGGGTAATCGTAATCCATCAACATATAAGCTCTCACTCCGGCTTTAAAATCGGCATCCGGCAAGAGGTTTCTGACAATATCCGAACCTGATAGATTTTGCGGCAAGTCAGCTATATAACTATTTGATATACTTTTCTTTTTTGTTTGTGCCTGTGCATACATCCTGTCGAGTTTGCCAAGCTTGCCATTCATGTCGATTCCCTTCATGAACTCTGCAGTTCCATAGAATTTTATATTTTTAATGCCTCCTGCTGACAAGAAATTCATCTCAAACAAAGCATCTCCGCTTACAGCAATCTTCGATCCAATAAAATAGGATACTCCTGCTTTAACACCTAATGAGGATTTGTTATCGGGTGCATAAGCTTCTATGCCTGTTTTACCTGTCGAAGACATACGATAATATGCACCTCCCGTGAATCCATTTAAGGAAACAGGTCCAATTGGAACTCCTATTCCGGAAAATAGCGCCTTGCCTTCTACATACCAGTAACGAAAATCTTTGCTACCAAAAACCGATGTGACTTTCACTTTCATGGCGTCGGACAATGCATCGAAAGTGGCATCTATTTCTCCTCCGAAATAATTACCGTATATTGGATGATCTTTTTGAATGGCTATTTCTCCATTTAAGCTAAATCCTGCCATCCGAACATTATCAAGACGGATTCCATCCATCTCCAATCCTTTGAATTGCCATGCTGTTCCCGTATATTCTGATAATAGCTTGAGCCGGGATTTTGCCGATATTTTATCTTTCATCAAATTGATTTTTAAATCAAAACCCAAAGCTGCTTTATCATCTTTGGTATGAAAATAAAAGTCACTTATGGTTATCGGGAAATTATGTATTTTCACTTCGCCTCCGTATTCCATTGTTTCAACTGAAAAGAGTGGTGCTTCTGTTGCAATAGTCAAACGGCTGAAAGTTATTTCTTCCATTTTCAGACCGTCCACATCTAAGCTCATCGACCCGTTCAGTACTAATTTTGGTTTAAATTTATTGTTGGATAATGTCATTTGCAGATACGATGACGGATCCAGATTTAATTTGGCATCGCCAAAAAGGCTGAAATTCATTTCTTCTCCGATATCGACTTTGAAAAAATATTCATTATTCGATATCATCGCTTCATATTTTTTATTCTGTGTTTTTTCTGATATAGGCAGACTTATTTCTCCACCAAAACCAAAGCCTTTTATATTATTTGCCAAAAGCGCCAGACTAAAATCATTTACTGAAAATGCCCATCCTCCTGCATCACCGTTTTCGAGATCAAGCACATTTCGGGCTCTAATGGACCCCGTAATTCCGTTCTCGTCAATTATAAGATTTGAAGCCCCTATTTCTATTTGTTCGTTTTGATTTTTATTTTTGAATTGGGGCGGAAGGGTCAGGGTAAATTCATCGACATAAATTCCCCGCCATAGATTAAGATCGGGCAATGTCATGTATTTACTGATATATTCTGTATCCGGATTGAATAGGGTTGGATTGTGCACATCGCTGAAATCAAATGTGGCATTTTTCAGATTGAATATGAAACCATCCGCACCTTTAATTTCCATCGGGGGAAACGATACTTGGACAAGTAAATCATTCCAGTCTGTTATAATTGTTCTGAATGTACTTTTTACTGGGGTATTGCTCTTATCGGCCAAACTGAATGTATTCTGGTTCAGAACTATTTCTGCATCGAGTGCGAGTTCTATAAAGTTACCGTTGCAATCAAGTGAAATATATGTATCTGAAATTCCGTTTCCTGTTTTACTATCAAAACCTCCCTTCAGGATAATGTTTCCCATATTGCCTACCGACAAAGATATATCACTGAGTAGTGCGAGTTTAACATCTCCAACCAAATCTCCTGAATATGTTATTTTAACATCTTTAGCACCAAATATCAAGACTTTGTTTTGTTGGGGGACTGTCATTTTCAAGAACAACGTAGCTTCTCCATACTGGTTGCCGAACTTTATGTTTGATAGAGCTATTGTGAATGGAATATTACCGATATTCTTTTTCACTCCTATCGGTAAATTATAAGAATTGTTTTCACCTGTACCTATATTCAGACTTTCAACAAATCTGTTTTGTGATTCGATAATTGCAAAGTCATCGTATGCTTTATGGCTCTCATAATCAGTTTGGGAATAACTATTAAGTATACTTAATACAAATACTATTATGATAAGTATTGGCTTTACCGTCATATCTTTGTATAGTTTGTGTTA
Source organism: uncultured Dysgonomonas sp. (assembly GCA_945273835.1). Taxonomy (GTDB): domain Bacteria; phylum Bacteroidota; class Bacteroidia; order Bacteroidales; family Dysgonomonadaceae; genus Dysgonomonas. The sequence goes on from CALYPL010000004.1 coordinate 6,551, forward strand.
AAATGTCATTCAGCTTTTCAGCTGTGTTTTTTTAAAATTTATGTTATTATACGTTAACAAAGATAGTATTTAAAATTAAAAATTAACATATTTAATTTATTATGTTAATAAATACTTTTTCTGGATTTTACATAAAATATTTATTCTAAGAATTATGATGCGTACTATTTTTTATCGGTTGATTTTATTCATTAATAAAAAAGAGAGTTCTCACGAACTCTCTTTTACAAAAAGGAAATCAAAAAGAATATCAATAAATATTCTGGGTATGTATTTTTAAATAGAGATTATATTGAACCATATTGTAGATTATCGAATTTTATGCCTAATGTATCTGATCGGAATATCGGTATTCGATAAGCTTAGTTTTAGTTTCGCCGGCAACCAAATCTTTCCAAGAGATTTCAAATTTAATAGTTCCGCTTTGATTTTTTTTAAACGCTCTTAAATCGAAGCTGACATAATTATCTATTCGGTTATATTCATTATCGCCCATCTTATTGTGCCTGAACTCAAGCTTAACCACATCATTCGTGTTAATTTGTTCTAATGGTGTTGCCGAAACAAGATTTACAAGATGCTGTATATTGTTAGTGCCACTTTTCACTCCAAACTGAAAATTAAGGTAGCCATCACTTTCCCATATCGTAAATATCTTAACTCGATCGTTACCAATACTGTCTTGTTTTTGTCTATTTTCAGCAGGTATATATACCGGATGCTTAGTTAAAACGTCGTATATCCGATAGAGGCTAATATAATATTCTCCTGAATGTAAATCATTTACATTAATACTATTATTTCCGTCTAAAATGGAAAAATCAATTATAGCCCTTGAATATTTCGTTTTATACTTCAGAGGAGTTCTTAGCTTAAACACAGTATTATCATTATATATGAATTTTGAAATGGAATCGGATTTAAAATTATCAACCGTAACTATATACCGCATGAATCCGTCAAGCGACTTATCATCATCGTTGCAAGATACTAATCCTACAATACTGAACAGAATGCTTAACGCTAATTTCAAAATTTTCATATTTCAAGATCAGAATAACATATTTATCTAATTACTAATTAAAAGATGCAAAAGACAATGTTTTCGTTGCACATAAAAACAAATATATAAGTTAAAATTTATTAATAAAATAAAATTCCTATATTATCTTCTATTATTTTTAAAAAAGTCTTTGAGTAATTGGCTGCATTCATTCTTTAGCACACCTTTCACAATTCGAGTTTTTGGATGTAATAAATGAGGGGTATATAAAGAAAATCCACGTTTTTCATCTTCAGCTCCATAAACAATGGTAGATATTTGAGACCAAAAGAGTGCTCCCGCACACATCACACAAGGTTCAAGTGTTACGTAAAGCGTACAGTCTACAAGATATTTGCCACCAAGCATATTAGCTGCAGCAGTTATAGCCTGTATCTCGGCATGAGCTGTCACATCTGTCAGTCTTTCAGTCAGATTATACCCACGAGCTATGATCTGCCCCTTACAAACTACAATTGCTCCAACCGGTATTTCATTCTCATCGAAAGCCTGTTGAGCCTCTTTCAATGCTTGGCGCATATAATACTCATCATTGATGATTGAGTTCATCTGCGCATCTCGTTTTCGTCAAACAAAGTTGGATAATCCTGATCAAGGGATTTCAGGACGTGAGTAATAATTGTTTCTCTGAACCAACGGGAACGGTTTTCAATCTTATATTTTTTCATATAAGCGCTTATCACGGCATATTCTTTTTCGTTGAGCGAAAAAGCCATGTGCTTCTGACGCAGACCGCACTGTTGTTTCTTATTCGGTTTCATCGCTGCAAAAATAACTGATTTATGTGAATATAGAGCTATCCTTATTAAAGATTTATACTCATTTAAAAGCTAAAAAAGCGCATCTGAAGTTTATCTACGGCTTATAAGGTTTAAATTATAGTTCAAACATTATTGTCATCAAACTTAAAATCAATCCTCAACTGAACGGGCATATTGGTAAAATCTGAGATTTCATCAATATTCTTAATACTTAATCCTAATAATCTTACTTTAGGACTTATGTCAACATCTTTAAGCAATTCTTTGCCCAATGTATAAAGTGTATCAAAATCTGTCACCGGTTCCGGTAAAGTTTTACTCCGGGTGATATTCTTAAAATCAGAAAATTTAACTTTCAATGTAACGGTGCGCCCCTTAAATTGTTTTTTAGAAATACGCTCAATCACTTCTTCAGCAATAGATGTCAATTCTCCCGACAATATGTCTAATGAATCATAATCTTCTTCAAAAGTCATTTCGGCTCCTATGGATTTACGTTCTCGATGAGCTTCAACCGCCCGATCATCTATACCTCTCGCATTCTGATAATAAACTGAGCCCACCTTCCCAAAGGCCGAAATAAGCTCGACTTCAGATCGTTGTTTAAGATCAAGACCTGTCTTAATACCTAACTGGTGCATTCTTTTAGCGGTAACCTTCCCTACTCCGAAGAATCGTTCAACTTCGAGAGTTTCTATAAAGTACTCTGCGTCTTTGGGTTTAATCACAAACAATCCGTTCGGTTTATTATAGTCGGATGCTATTTTAGCCAGAAACTTATTATAAGATACTCCTGCAGAAGCTGTAAGTCGAGTTTCTTCAAAAATCCGTTGTTTGATTTCTTCAGCTATGATTGTGGCTGAAGGAATATTTTTAAAATTTTCGGTCACATCAAGAAATGCCTCATCAAGTGATAATGGTTCGACAAGATCTGTATATTCATGAAAAATATCCATTATCTGTCGCGAAACGGATCGATAAACTTCAAAACGAGAACTGACAAATATAAGTTGAGGACATTTCCGACGGGCAGTTACTGAAGGCATTGCTGAACGTATACCGTATTTTCTTGCCTCATAACTTGCTGCTGCAACAATTCCTCTTGGTCCATCGTAACCGACTGCCAAAGGTTTACCTCTGTATGCTTCATTGTCTCTCTGTTCAATGGAAGCGTAAAAGGCATCCATATCAATATGGATAATTTTCCTCATATTATATGGAACAAACAAATTTTTATTCAAGTTCTATTCTTTCAACCTCAATAGTCTTGTTAAGAAATATTGATGCTGTTTCTGAGAATTTATCTGGATATTCAGTAGTGTAATAATGAGTCTTAGCTTGTTTAGAGCAAGCAGCATCCATCTCAGGATGACGTATAAAATATTCTTTGAGACTTTCCGCTACATATTTACCTTGCGAAATAACTTTAATATTATCTGGAAGGAACTTTGTAATTTTATTAATTAACAAAGGATAATGGGTACAACCCAATATCAGCAAATCGATTAGCGGATCTTGTTCTAAGATGGTATTTAAATCTTTTTGTATAAAATAATCTGCACCTATTGAATTGTACTCTTTATTTTCAATTAGCGGTACCCACATGGGGCAAGCATGTCCGGTAACTTTTATATCCGGATGAAGCTTATTGATCTCAATATTATATGATTCAGATTGGATAGTTCCCGCAGTTCCTAAAATTCCGATATGACGTTTATGTGTTAAAGATCCAACAATCTCAGTTGTCGGACGGATAACTCCTAATACTCTTTTATCAGGGTCAATATTTGGAAGATCGTTTTGCTGAATAGTGCGTAGTGCTTTTGCTGATGCGGTGTTACAAGCCAATATCACAAGATTACAGCCCATATCGAACAACGTTAGAACTGCCTGACGTGTGAAATTATACACAACATCGAACGATCGAGAACCATATGGTGCTCGTGCATTATCACCAAGATAATAGTAATCATACTGAGGCATTAGGGATTGGATCTCCGAAAGGATAGTGAGTCCACCATATCCGGAGTCAAAAACACCTATGGGTCCGGGCGTCAACATGTACAGAACATTTTATTTATAAAAAAATGCTTCTTAATCAAGAAGCATTCTAAATATACGAGGTTATTTTTATTTTATTCCGAGCTTCTTTTTTACTAACTGACTGATGTCCATAGCTTCAGGTGTTACAAAGACAATAGCCGGATTGGATAAGTCATAAATACAAATTAATCGCTGCTCTATACCAACTTCTTGAATTGCATCTTTAACTTTTTTACGCAATGGCAAGAGTAAATCCCGCTCTTGTGTATCAATATCGTTTTGGGCAATTTTCATAAAATCTGTGATACTGTTTTCTAATTCCTTCAGCTCCTGCATTCGGCGTAAGCGTATATTCTCTGCCATTGTGGTCTGATAAGAAATAAAATCAGAATACTTTTTATTGTATTCATTCTGCATCGACTGCAATTCAGTTTTATAACTATTATTCAGTTCCGTTAGTTTCTCGGTAGCTTTAACTCGTTCAGGCATAGCATCTAATATCTGATCTGAATCAATAAATGCGATCTGCTGCGCTGTTTGTGCCGACAAACCTAACGACAGGGTCAACATCAGAAATAATAAAGATGTAATAAAAAAGCTCTTTTTCATTGTTTTAAATAGTTAATTCCGATGAATTATATTGTTCAAGACGTATTAAAACTTTAATAATTTGTTGGCTGTGTTTTTCGGCGATATCTACCGATATCGCCGCTTCTTTTTTAGGTTAGATCTGTTTTGTCATCAACGATCAATTGGTAATGAAAACTTTCAGCCATACAAAGTAATTATACTTCTATTACAATGTTTTCTTCACTTCTATTTCCTCGAACGCTTCTATCACATCTCCAACTTTGATGTCGTTATAATTATGGATGTTTAATCCGCATTCATAGCCTGAGGCGACTTCTTTTACATCGTCTTTGAAACGTTTCAACGAACCAAGTTCTCCTGAATATATCACGATACCGTCACGGATAAGTCTGATTTTATTAGAACGTTTTATTTTACCTTCTTTAACCATACATCCGGCAACTGTACCAACTTTGGTAATCTTAAATACTTCACGAACTTCAACATAAGCAGTCTGCTCCTCTTTAATTTCAGGAGAAAGCATACCTTCCATAGCTTGTTTAACTTCTTCTATGGCATCATATATAATTGAATATAGTCTGATTTCAACACCATCGTGCTCGGCTGCTCTACGTGCCGCTTGTGATGGACGCACCTGAAATCCGATTATGATGGCATCTGAAGCGGCAGCTAATGTAATATCTGATTCTGATATCTGACCGACAGCTTTGTGAATAACATTGACTTGTATCTCTTCTGTAGAGAGACGTATCAGTGAGTCGGATAATGCTTCAACTGATCCATCCACATCACCTTTGACAATTACGTTAAGCTGTTGGAAATTACCGATTGCTATTCGACGTCCTATATCATCAAGGGTAAGTATTTTTTGTGTACGCAACCCTTGTTCACGTTGCAATTGTTCTCGTTTCGAAGCTATTTCGCGTGCTTCCTGTTCAGATTCCAAAACATGGAATATATCACCAGCCTGTGGAGCGCCGTTCAATCCTAAGATTAATGCCGGAGCTGACGGCAAAGCTGTTTCTATGTTTTGATTTCGTTCGTTGAACATCGCTTTGACACGTCCGAAATATGTACCTGCTAATACAATATCGCCTTTTTTAAGTGTTCCGTTTGAAACCAGAACAGTTGACAGATAACCACGTCCTTTATCGAGTGATGATTCGATGATTGTACCAACGGCTCTGCGGTTCGGATTAGCTTTTAGTTCAAGTAAATCAGCTTCAAGTAATACTTTTTCAAGTAATTCATCTACCCCTATACCTTGTTTAGCCGAAATATCCTGCGATTGGTATTTTCCACCCCATGATTCAACAAGATAATTCATTCCGGCAAGAGTTTCTTTTATTTTATCCGGATTTGCACCGGGTTTATCTATTTTATTGATTGCAAATACAATCGGAACGCCTGCCGCTGAAGCATGATTGATTGCTTCAATTGTTTGTGGCATGACATTATCATCGGCAGCAACTATAATTATGGCTATATCCGTAACTTTAGCTCCACGGGCACGCATAGCTGTAAAGGCTTCGTGACCGGGAGTATCAAGGAATGTTATCTTACGCCCTGACTTTAACTTCACATTATAAGCACCTATATGTTGCGTAATACCTCCGGCTTCGCCGGCAATAACGTTTGTATTTCGAATATTATCAAGCAATGATGTTTTACCATGGTCCACATGTCCCATCACTGTAACGATAGGAGCACGAGGTTCCAAGTCTTCTTCTTTGTCTTCTTCTTCTGATATGGCTTCAACAACTTCTGCGCTTACATATTCGGTTTTGAATCCAAATTCTTCGGCTACGATATTGATTGTTTCCGCATCAAGACGCTGATTGATAGACACCATCATACCAATGCTCATACAGGTGGAGATTACCTTAACAACAGGAACATTCATCATATTAGCCAAATCGTTTGCTGTAACAAATTCTGTAATCTGCAATACATGGCTGCTGAGCTCTTGCTGTTCGAGTTCTTCCTGTTGACGTTGGTTTATGGCGTCACGTTTTTCTTTTCTATATTTTGCGCCCTTATTTTTGCCGCCTTTGCTTGTTAGACGTGCAAGGGTTTCTTTTATTTGTCTTTGTACTTCTTCTTCGTTGACCTCTGTTTTAACGACTGATTTACGCACGTGCGGTTTGCCTTTATCTCCGTTGCCTGAACGTGCAGGGAAACCTCCTTGATTGATACCTTTTTCAATATCAACTTTTCCTTTCTTTATACGATTGCGTTTCTTCTTTTTGCTGTCATCAGAGTCGTCAGTCGCTGCCTTGTTTTTTCGCTGTTGTTCTTCAACAGATTCTTTTTTCAACAGTTTGACTGTATTTTCTTTGACTTTTTTCTGATCGAGCTCTCGTTCTAATCGTTCTTTTTTCTTCTCTGCTTTAGTTTTTTTGGCAGGTCTGGTCTTATCGTTTATGGCGTTAAGGTCAATTGTTCCCTTAACTACAATATTCGATTTTAAAGTTGGTCGGTCATTCAAACGGAAGATTTCTTCTTCTCCATTATTTTGAGATGTTGACTGCTCACTTACAGGTTCTGAATTTTCCTGAACAGCTTCCTTTTCAGTTGTTTCTGATGGGACTTCTTGCACAGATGGTTTTTCAGATTTGTCTACATTCACTGGTTCTTTAGCTTTAACTGGCTCATTTTGTTCAACTTTTGGCTTAACTTCTTCGTCAGTTTTTTTAGATTCTGCTATTGGTTCTTCAGCCGGCTTAGGTTGAACTTCTTCAACTTTAGCTTCTTCTTTATTGGATTTTTCGTTTTCCTGATGAGGATTAACGTGCTTTTTCTTCTTATTCAGACTATCCAAATCAATCTTGTCTACAATCTGAATATGAGGTTTAATATCTTCGGGAAATTCAATCTTAATTTCTTCAACTTCTGTTGCCTCTTCTTTTGATTCAGATTCTTTATTTTTCTCGCTTTGCTCAGCTTCCCTCTTTTGTTCTTTTTTCCGATTCAATAAAGCCTCCATATCTTTATCTTTCCCAAATTCTTTTACTAACAATTCGTGTTGATTGCTATCAATTTTGGTGTTGGGATTTGATTCGACATCAAAGCCTTTACTGTGAAGAAAATCAACTAATGTGCTGATTCCTATGTTCAGATCTTTGGATATTTTTATTAATCGTATAGACATATATTATTTTAATTCTAATCAAAAGTTGAGTGTATCTGTATAAAGCTAACAGGACACAAATGTATTAAGAATTGACAGAAGTACCAAATAAGAGTATTATTCTTCTTCCTCAAATTCAGCTTTTAAGATATCCATAACTTCAGCAACGGTATCTTCTTCAAGATCTGCTTCGGCTGCGATTTTCTCTTTCGGCATAGACAATACATTTTTAGCTGTTACGCAACCGATTTTCTTAAGTTGGTCAATAACCCATCCGTCAATTTCGTCACGGAACTCGTCAAGATAGATATCTTCTTCGTCAAGATCGTCAATATCACGATATACTTCTAATGTATAACCGGTAAGCATATCGGCAAGTTTTATATTCATCCCGCCTTTACCTATCGCCAATGAAACTTCTTCGGGTCTCATCAATACCTCTGCACGTTTTTCTTCTTCATGAATTTTCACAGATGATATTTTTGCTGGACTTAAAGCACGCTGTATAAATAGATTGGTATTCGGTGTAAAATTGATAATGTCGATGTTCTCATTTCTCAATTCACGTACAATTCCATGTATACGAGACCCTTTCATACCCACACAAGCACCAACAGGATCAATACGGTCGTCGTAAGATTCAACTGCAACTTTGGCTCTTTCACCGGGTATACGTGCAATGCGTTTGATAGTTATCAGTCCATCGTTTATTTCAGGAACTTCAAGCTCAAGCAGGCGTTCCAGGAAAACAGGCGAAGTTCTGGATAAAATGATTTTTGGGTTGTTATTTTTATTTTCAACTCTTTCAACAATGGCTCTTACCTGTTCTCCTTTACGAAAGAAATCTGAAGGTATCTGTTCGTTTGTAGGTAACAGCATTTCGTTTTTTTCGTCATCAAGCAAGAGTATTTCTTTTTTCCAGATCTGATAAACTTCTCCTGAAACAATCTCACCTATTCTCTCGCTATATTTATTAAAAAGATTTTCTTTCTGTAATTCTAATATTTTGGATGTAAGTGTCTGACGTAGGTTAAGTATGGCACGACGACCGAAATCTTCAAAAAACACTTCATCTGTTACTTCCTCACCTACTTCAAAGTCTTCATCTATTTTTTTTGCATCTGTAAGTGAAATCTGAGTGTTTTCGTCTTCTAATTCTTCATCTTCTACGACTGTTCGATTGCGCCAAATCTCAAGGTCGCCTTTATCGGGGTTAATAATAACATCATAGTTATCGTTTGAGCCGAACAACTTTGCGATTACATTGCGAAACGATTCTTCTAAAACACTGATCATCGTCATCCTGTCAATATTTTTCAGTTCTTTGAATTCTGAAAATGTATCAATCAAACTGACAGTTTCTTTCTTAGCCATAATATATTATTTAAACCTTATTATTTGTTTTGTATATTTTACTTCGCTATAACTAAAAGGGAGGTCTTCGAGAACTTCAACTTTACGTTTTGAGCCCTCGGGTTTGACTTTTTTTGAAATTGTTATAATAAAACCGTTTTCGTCCGCTGATTTAAGAACACCAGACATTTTTTTTCCTTCTTTTGTCAATATTTCTATTTCTCGTCCGATATTCTTTTGGTATTGACGAGGCAATTTAAAGGGTGAAGTAAGTCCGGCTGAACCAACTTCAAGTTCAAAATCTTCCACATCCCGATCAAGACCAGCTTCAATCTTACGGCTGACAGCAATACAATCTTCAATCCCAATGGGAGCTTCGCTATCGAGTTCGATTGTTATTATGTTACCTGCACGAACTGTTATGTCAACAACAAACATTTGTGTGCCGCTTATAGCTTGTTCGACCAGATTTTTTATTAATTCTTTTGCTATCATATATTTAAAAATAAAAGGAAGCTACCGCCTCCTTTACCTCTTAGTTCTACAAAGATATACTTTTTTTGAACCTTTTGCAAATTTATTTAATTAAAATCCTAAAATATGCGCTCGTGTAATCTTACTTGTCCCGTTTTCCATTACTTGGTGCTGTATTCACATGTTGCAATCTATTGACAAATTTTACTCCATTAATTTTAGAAATTAGAGAACATAGTCTTTTCAAATTTTCTAAATCATGTACATAAACCACAGCTTTACCTTCAAAAATACCATCGTTCGATTCAATCATAAAACTTTTGATATTAAGAGAATTGGTTGAGATAAGTTCAGTTATATCGTTTAACATTCCTACTCTATCTATTCCTGAAATAAAAATTGTTGAAAGAAAAGGCTGCTTATACGATTCTCCCCATTGAAGATTAACGATACGATTACCATGACTGGCTTTCAATTTTAAGCCGATCGGACAGTTTATTTCATGAACATCAACCTGATTATCGTTTTGCAGGTATCCGAATATTTTGTCACCTGGAATAGGGTTACAACATGTAGCAATATGAAAATTTTTGGCAAGTAAATCAGACTGAAGAATATACGTCTTTTTCGGATCAATTGTTTCGTATCCAAGCTGCGTTTTCACCTGCTCCCCATTATCTTTTTTCACTACATTGTAGAATTGTTTGAGATAACGCACAAAAACATTGACCGAATGCTGTTTTTTATCTGACAGTACAGTTCCTATTCTCTGGGGCAGATCTATCTCATGACTACCAATTGCATAAAGCAAATCTTCTTTGTTATGCTTTTTATAGTAATCAAGCATCTTATTCATGATTGTGGGTGTCATCTCAAGGGAAGCATCTGACATGATTTTCTGAAGAATACTCTCTCCCTCTTTGATTTGATCACGCCTAAATTTACGCAAAGCATATTCTATTTTTGAACGTGCCTTACCTGTTGTGACTATGGTAAGCCATTCTGATTTGGGCATCTGCAACTTTGACGTCAATATTTCGACCTGATCGCCACTTAATAATTTTTGAGACAAGGGAACTAATTTATGATTTACTTTAGCTCCAATACAATGGTCGCCAATTCTTGAATGCAAATCATATGCAAAATCAAGTGCAGTGGCTCCTTGTGGCAAGGTGCGTATTTCTCCTTTTGGAGTGAAGACAAATATTTCCGAGGCGAATAGATTTAGTTTTATCGTATCAAGAAAGTCCATCGCATTTGGACTTGGGCTTTCAAGAATTTCTTTTACGGTTTTCAACCATTTATCCAATTCATTATCTTCCTCCACTTTTCCTTCCTTATACTTCCAATGTGCAGCAAAACCTTTTTCTGCTATATCATCCATGCGCCTACTGCGGATTTGTATCTCAATCCACTGCCCGTCGGGCCCCATCACTGTCAGATGCAAAGCCTGATATCCATTAGCTTTAGGACTGCTAACCCAGTCACGAATCCGGTCGGGGCGAAGTTTATAAGTGTCTGTTATTATTGAATATATATCCCAACAACGTTTTTTCTCGTCAATTCCGGGTTCGCTCTCGAAGATAATACGCACAGCAAATATATCGTAAATCTCCTCAAAAGGAACACCCTTGGTTTTCATTTTATTCCAAATAGAATAAACTGATTTCTCACGAGCCCGAATCTCATATTCAAAACCTAAATTATTTAGCTTAGAAATGATTGGTTTAGCAAAATGTTCGTAAATATCAGCCCGTTTATATTGTGTAGATTTTAGTTTTTCGGATATTTCTTTATATACTTCAGGATTTTCCCATTTGAAACTCAACTCTTCGAGCTCAGTTTTTATAGCAAACAATCCTAAGCGATGTGCTAGAGGGGCATAAATATACATAGTTTCTCCAGCTATTTTATATTGCTTTGCCGGACTCATTGAGCCAAGGGTACGCATATTGTGGAGACGATCGGCAATTTTAATTAGAATAACACGTATATCATCCGACATGGTTAGTAGCAGTTTTCTGAAATTTTCGGCTTGCGCTGAAACATTATCTCCAAACATGCCACTGGATATTTTAGTAAGTCCGTCAACAATCTGTGCTATTTTAGGGTCAAAGATTGTTCGTATATCCTCAACTGTATATTCTGTATCTTCAACTACATCGTGAAGCAGTGCGGCACATATAGACGTTGATCCTAAACCTATCTCTCCGCAAACTATCCGGGCTACGGCAATAGGGTGCATTATATATGGTTCACCTGAACGACGACGAGCACCTTTATGAGCCTCTTTAGCCAATAAAAATGCTTTTTGAATTAGATTAACTTTCCGTCTGTGGTTGGTAGCCAGATAATCTTTTATCAGAGCGTTATATTCGCTCTCTATCATGGCTTCTTCAGTTTGTTGGCTGTTTATGTTTTCTTTACCCATCTTACGATATAGAATAAGTAAAGCAAAAATAGCAAAAAGGACAATATGTCAAACTCTTGACTATTATTATTTTTCTTTATATTGTGATGATATTGATTTGTTTGAGGCTAACGTTTCATTTGTAGAACTGTCATTCAGTTCTGCATTCATTGAGTTATCAATATTTTTTTGAGGTAGATAAATTAACAACCTTTGACCGACTTTAGCTATTCCGGATGATAATTTATTCCATGTCATTATATCTTTTCTCGACACATTATAGTGTTTTGCTATCTGAGGGATAGTTTCACCAATACGTACTTTATGATATATTATCTGATTCTCACTAATTTCATTGTGATCATTTTTCTGACTGATATTGACAGCAATCATTTTGGATAATGGAGATATATGTTCTTTCTCAACTTGAGTCTTATAATCATTCCACTGAGCGAGCAAAGAACTATCATCCGTCGTAATTGTTAAAACCATAGGTTGAGGGTATTCAATTTTTTGCTCTATTTCAACCATTTCGGTTTTTACAATCTTTATTTTTTTACCCGCTACAATGTTATCCCCTTTTAAGTTGTTCCATTTTTTTAGCTGTGAAACCTGGACACCATTAATGTCGGCGATTTTAGCTAACCTATCTCCTTTTTTAATTGTATAATAAGTTGTTATAGTATGAGGTTTTGAAACTTTTATTGTCTTGGTAAGTACGGATTTAGCGTTATCAGGCTGTGCAGAAATAATAATATTTTCTTTAACATCAGCTTCACTTGTATTTGTCTGAGCAAGCTCTTTTTCAGGTTGTTTAGTTATTGTTTTAGAAGATACTATTATTTTTTTACCGACACTTAACATTGATTTAGAGCCTAAACCGTTCCATCGTTGTAATTGAGCTACGGTAACCCCATACTTATTTGCTATACTACCTAATGACTCGCCTCTTTTTACTCTATGAATACGTTGAAGTTTTTCAGAGCCTGGTCCAACAACATCTAAGCCTGCTACTTTGCGATGAGTCAGCAATTCTTGCATGCGATGTGCATAGATTGTATCATTATTATCTATAAACGAAGTTATTTTATCAATAGGTAAATTCAACGCATATTCTTTGTATGTTCCGGGTATTATATCGTTCTTAAATTGGGGATTATAGGTACGAATATCTTCAATCGGAATATTAAGAACTTCAGCAACCTGTTGCAGATGCAGATTTTTGTTAATCATTACACTATCCATAGCCGGTGGATAATTACAAACCGCAGGACATATATTATGATCTTTGTAATAGTTCATAATGTATGTGGCAGCAATAAATGCTGGTACATATCCACGAGTTTCACGAGGAAGATATGGGTATATAGCCCAATAGTCGGTTTGTCCGCCACTACGTCTAATAGCTTTATTTACATTTCCGGGACCGCAGTTATATGCGGCAATTACTAAATTCCAATCACCGTATATACTATACATATCTTTTAAATATCTTACTGCGGCTTCTGTCGATTTCAGAGGATCACGACGATCATCGACAAGGCTATTTATCTCAAGGTTATATAATTTACCTGTCCCTGCCATAAACTGCCATAAACCTGTTGCTCCCACTCTTGAACGTGCTATAGGGTTTAATGCAGATTCTATTACCGGCAAGTATTTAAGTTCAAGTGGAAGTCCTTCTTTGTCAAGTACATTCTCAAACATTGGGAAATAATAAGCACCTTGTCCAAGCATATAGCTGACCAATTGCTTACGCTTACCTGCATACATTTCAATATATTGTTTAACCACGGGATTGAACACCAATTCCATGCGTGTTGGTAATGCATATAGCCGATTAATGTATGCTGAGTCTTGTAGGGTAACCACATCGTCATTCTGAACTGAACAGTTAGAAGGATAACGCAAATCTTTCCCCCATTGTGATAGCAACTTATCATAATTCTGTTCCATATCAACAGGGTACACAATATGGTTGTCAGTTATTGTGTCTTTGGGTGATAATGGAACATTTTGCGCAACAACATAGTTTCCTAATGTTGTGTAAAGAAAAATTTGTATCAGTGTAAATATTTTTTTCATCTTCATCATCTTCTTCTTTTGCTTAAAATGTAATATTACATTGCAATCCTATTGAATATTTAGAAAATGCTGACGGTCCGGAAATAACGGGCATCAAATTCATAGACAAGTCGGGTGAAATGTCAAAATGATATAGTTGAGCGTCAACATAAGCATCTATCATACATAAGGCATATAATCCTACACCTACAATTATAGCTAAGTCACGATTTTGCCTAAAAGTATCTTTTTGACGTTTTAGTCGTGACTCAAGTTGCTTTTTTTTTGCTTCGTCATGCATTATTTCGTAATAGCTGTAAGGCGTAAATCTTGTCCAGCTATCACCTGTATCGAGAACTAATTCTTTATAGGCTTTTGAATAATCTTTATAATAGCGTCCATTCCAAGATATACCGTACACTACTCCGAAAAATCCTCCGTAAACAATAGGTAATTTCCAATATTTACGGTTATAAGCCTGCCCTAATCCCGGAAAAATAGCAGAATAGATAAGTGCTCTTTTGGGTTGAGGATTAAAATCCTTTTTGGTGTTGATTATTATTGAGTCTTTACCTAATGCTATTTGAGCCTTTGTATGAGTGATACTTAGTGTATCTTTCGGATTAAGCACGGAAAGGCTTTCATTTCTGTTTTTTTCTACATGCAAGATATCTTGCTCCTGAGCATTGACTAAAGATAGAATACTCGTTAATAACAGAGATAAACATATTAATATACCTTTCTTCATAGTCCGGTATTTCACGGAATCGTTTTTATTATTTATTTTTTTACTTGATCGAACAACGCGATGATGCGCTCCAATTCATCTTCAGTTTTGAACGGGATTGTAATTTTCCCCTTACCTAATTCATTACAAGTAAGTTGCACGTTGGTCTGAAAATATTTTGACAAATGTTTTTTGAGCAAATCAAATTCTTCAGGGGTTGCTTTTTTCAGTCCTGTCTTTTTGACTCTCTCAACAACACGTTCTTCAGTTACAATATCTTCAAGTTTTTCGCCTTTACTAATAGCCCTTACGTATTCTTCGACTTTGCGTACCGATAGTCCTTCTGCCATAATCAACTCATAAAGCTCAAGTTGAGAACTAGCATCTTCGAGTGTAAGCAAGGTTCTTGCATGCGCCATATCAATCCTCTTGTCACGGATACTCATCTGAATTTCAGCGGGTAACTTGAGTAAGCGCAAATAATTGGCTATTGTGGTTCTTTTTTTACCTACCCTTTCACTTAATTGTTCTTGTGTAAGTTTATAAGATTCAATCAGGTTTTGATAAGCAAGTGCAATTTCAATAGAATTGAGGTCTTCACGCTGGATATTTTCTACCAGAGCCATTTCCATCACATTTTCATCACTGGCAGTCCGAACATATGCGGGTACTGTTATTAAGCCGGCTTTAAGTGATGCACGATAGCGGCGTTCTCCTGCTATTATCTGATATGAATCTTTATCAATTTCCCGTAAAGTAATGGGCTGAATGACGCCTATTTGCTTTATAGATGCCGCCAATTCCTCTAATGCTTCTTCGTCAAATAATTGTCGAGGTTGATCAGGGTTAACTTTTATTTTGGACAGTTCTATTTCGTTGATAGAGGATGAGCCGTCTGTCTTTACTTCGTCTATCGCAATCAAGGCATCAAGTCCTCTTCCTAACACGGGTTTCTTAGTCATGTTAATTATTTATTGTTTCAAACTGAACAAAGTTAAGAATTTTTCTCAATAAGCTCTTTAGCTAATTGCATATGATTTACAGCTCCTCGTGAAGCCACATCGTAAACAAGTACCGGCTGAGCATAGCTCTGAGACTCGCTAAGTTTTATATTACGCTGAATAACAGTAGAAAAGACAAGATCTTGAAAATGGCTTTTCACTTCTTCATATATGTTGTTTGCCAAACGCAGACGAGCATCATACATTGTTAACAGAAAACCTTCAATTTCAAGTTCAGGATTGAGTTTCGATTTAATGATGCGTATTGTATTAAGCAATTTACTGATACCTTCTAATGCGAAATATTCGCATTGTACGGGTATGATGATCGAATCGGCTGCTGTAAGC
Source organism: uncultured Dysgonomonas sp. (assembly GCA_945273835.1). Classification (GTDB taxonomy): domain Bacteria; phylum Bacteroidota; class Bacteroidia; order Bacteroidales; family Dysgonomonadaceae; genus Dysgonomonas. Next base: position 22,516 of record CALYPL010000004.1, read on the forward strand.
GCATTTACGGTTATCAACCCAAGTGATGGTGAACAGTCTATGAGTATGTAATCGTATGTATCTTTAAGCGGACGTAATACGTTTGCAAGCATCTTTTCTCGATTGTCTATATTTAACATCTCGAGTTCTGCACCTACCAAATTTATATGTGAAGGGATTACATCAAGCCGTTCAAATTCAGTCTTTACGATAGCATCTTTTGCATTTGCGGATCCGATCAGACATTCATAAATTGTTTTGTCAACTTTTTTAACATCTACTCCCAAGCCAGATGATGCATTAGCCTGTGGGTCAGCATCGACGACTAATACTGTTTTTTCGAGCGCAGCGAGTGAAGCCGCAAGGTTAATTGTGGTAGTTGTTTTCCCAACTCCACCTTTTTGGTTTGCTAAGGCTATAATTTTACCCATAAACTCTATTATATATAATTTTGCTCACAAATTAAAGCATAAAAAACAGGATTTAATTTTAAAAATTGCAAAACATTGTGCTTATTGTTGAAAAGTTTGTTTTTTTGTTAAAAACTTGTTTGAATCCAAATCCAGACAAGAATACAAACAATTAATTAACAAGAAATTAATTAGCACCTGATTGTTTTATCAATTGTATCAATCCAACGATGATAATCGAAACGTTCCACTGCTTCCCTTAAGTGAGAGCTGTACTTCACCGAAAGCATTTTATTGTCCAGTACCTGTTTCATACCTTCATATACTCCTTTACTGCTATTATCGACCAAGATTCCATATTTACCATCAACTAAGACATCAGCCGGTCCTCCACAATTAGTCGAAATAACTGGGGTGTTTAAAATCATGGCTTCAAGTATCGTCAACGAGAAACTTTCGCGCTCAGAAACACATAAAGCCCAATTACATTGCAGCAAATAAGGATACGGATTGTCAATGCTCCCGATCAGCGTTATGTAATTTATCAAGTTTCTTGACGAAACAATTGATTTCATTTTATCGGAGTTCATCCCCTCTCCTATCAGGTATATATGAAAGTTATAACCATCGGCTGCAAGTCGTTCAGTTGCGTTAATTAAACGATCGATTCTTTTTTCCGGCGAATTTCGAGTGACGAGAACAAAATTTATTACGGACTGATCAATCGGCGGTATATCGGCTTGAGCTTTTAAAATAATAGGTTCTGTATCAATTGCATTATACAATACGCGAATGTCTTGTCCGTTTTGTTGTCCTGAATGCAAAACTTCAAGGTATGATTTTCGGCATGCTTCGGATACACAAAAGACTGTATCATACCTATCATAAGATTTCTGCGAAACTTTTAATTGCTTTTTTTTAAGCCAGACAGCTACCCTTTCTCGAAAAGAATTTATTTTATAAGTTCTTTTATAGAGCATATTATGTACCCACAATATTTTTTGAATTGGCATTACACTGAATAAACGTGCATAGATACATTCTTTGAAACAGATGACACAATCATAATCTTTTGCTTTTATTTTTTTGAGAGACTGATATATGCCTGGAAAAAAAATCAATACATTTTCTTCTAATTTTTGACTGAAAGAACTCTGTTTTTCTGAAAACAAGTAATTGACTTTGATTGATGAATGCAAATTCGTCAATAAGACGTTTTGGCTAGACTGATAAGGCAGAAGAAGCGTTACTTCACATTTCAAAGCCCAATGATTAAGAAGTTCAACCAATAGCTTTTCTGTGCCTCCTAATACCAACCCATCGTTAAAAACCAAGATACGCTTCATTCAAGTATTTTTGTCGTAAATCAGTTTATAATATCAAGAATAGCATCTACCCAATAATCTTCGCTATTGAGACAAGGTACAAATCTAAAATCTTTACCTCCGTATTGCATGAATGTTTCACGTGCCTGCAAATGTATATCAAAAAGGGACTCAAGATTATCACATGCAAAACCTGCCGTTAAGACGACCACACTTTGCACATTTTCTTTAGCCATGGTTTTCAGTGTATCAAGAACATCGGGACCAATCCATTTTTTGCCTATCGCCGATGAATAAACAACCCTGTATTTATTGGTGGGTATATTTAATTCTTTGGCTACCAATCGTGAAGTTTCTTTTAATTGATAGATATAATCAAACTCACGCCCTTTTCGCCACCCTTCGTCCACATGACTCAAAGGAAGACTGTGAAAACTAAACAACAGCCTGTCGAATGGTTCGCTTATAAAAGGTTTCAAACTCTCTGCTATCGCCTTAATATAAGCAGGATGGTTGAAGTAAGGTTCGATAATCTTAAGTCTGAAAGGATAAGGTTTGCTATAAAAACATCGCCCGATTTCGTCTACAACTGTTTTGTACGAAGATTCTGCGTATTGAGGGAATAAAGGCAATACGACTACTTCATGGAGCTGAACTCCTCTAGAGCATAATCTATCAAGTGCTTCACTTATGGATGGTTGTAGATAACGCATCCCTATTTCAACCGGCATAGAACTCTTTTCTTCAAGTTTTTGACGCAATTGTTCCATATTGTACATCAGAGGCGATTGCTGATGTTCATTATCCCAAATTAATGAATAGTGTTTTGCAGAGGCGAATTGTCTGAATGGCCCTATTATACCTTTTACCAATATAGGGCGAAACCAATCAGGCACAGTCATAACCTTTGGATCGGATAGCATTGCCTCAATAAACTCCCTCACGTCCTTTGGTTTTGCCGATTTGGGACTTCCTGTATTTACGAGCAGTATACCTTTCATCTTCGGTGTATAAAATTATACAAATGTTTCGAGTAGGAGCACATTAGGTTGTGGCAATATTTCTAACGATTGAGTATCAGCGGGAACAAGCACTGTTTCTCCTTGTTTTAGGGTAATATTATTCCCTTTATTATCCTTCAAATCACAGCCTCCCCCCATACATATATATATAATAAACGAGCCGGTGGCTGAACAGTCCCTAGTAAATGGTTTATCCAAATCAAGTAAGTCAGTAGTAAAATATTTACATGACTCAAGTTGTACTAAATTATTTTTGCTCGCCTCGTATTGTGTTTTATAATTATCGTAAATCTTATAATCAATTGCATCTTTTGCCAGCTCGGTATGCAATTCACGTGTATTTCCGTTAGCATCTTTACGATTGTAGTCGTAGATGCGATAGGTTATATCAGATGTTTGCTGAATTTCAGCAACAAATGTCCCTGCTCCGATAGCGTGTACCCTACCTGCAGGCAAGAAAAAAACATCGCCTTTTTTTACGTCATGTTTAGCTAACGCATCTGTAAAGGTATGATCTATTACACTTTTCTCATATAAATCGGGTGTCATCTGTTTTGAAAATCCCGAGTACAGAAATGCACCCTGACGAGCATTTATTACATACCACATTTCAGTTTTACCGAACGAATTATGGCGCTTTTTCGCAAGTTCATCATTTGGATGCACCTGTATAGATAAGTTTTGGCGTGCATCTATGAATTTAATCAGCAACGGAAATTTTGTACCAAACTTTTCATAAACGTCTTTTCCAACTAATTGATCTTTATATTCGCTAATCAGCTTATCAAGGGATGTACCCTTAAGTTCGCCATTCGATACAACAGAAATATTATTTTCTACCCCTGACACTTCCCAACTTTCTCCTATTCCATCTTGTATGGGAGTGATGTTTTTGAATTTACAAATTTCGTCACCTCCCCAAATAATAGATTTCAGCAGAGGTTCAAATTTTAATGGATAAAGTTTCATTTTCATCTTTTTTAATCTGTTTTTCTGAGTACAAATGCTGTACGTGCCGGTATATAAATCTTAAGCCAACCTTTTTTATTTTTCTTATATAAATCATCAGGTTGTGTAAAATGTTCAACAGATTCATCAACAATACCATGCCCACCATAACATGGGGCGTCGGTATTGAGAATGATGGTGTATTTACCTTCAGGAGCCAATAATCCGTAATCGACAAACGATTTAATCGGATTGAAATTGAACACAAACATCAAATCGTCCCGCATAAAAGCTATTATCTGATCTTCTTCTTTGTCCCAAATGTTAACAAGTACTGTTTTCTCGAATTTTGAGACCTGTTTTATAGTTGAGAGCATGGCTTTATCAAAATCACCGAGATATTGGTAACGGAGATTGCAATCATCCACTAAATGCCACTGTCTACGAGCGTATTTATATGACCACCTATTACCTTCACGCGGAAAATCAATCCATTCAGGATGTCCGAATTCGTTACCCATAAAATTAAGATAACCACCATTGATAGTGGATACTGTTATCAGCCTGATCATTTTGTGAAGCGCCAACCCTCTTTCTACCAAAGACGATGTTCCGTACAATTTAGACATATACCAATACATATCAGCATCAACAAGCCTAAATATAATGGTTTTATCACCTACAAGCGCCTGATCGTGGCTTTCGGTATACGAAATTGTTTTTTCGTCCGCACGGCGGTTAGTCATTTCCCAGAAAATATTACCGGGTTTCCAATCTTCGTCTTTTTTCTCCTTAATCGTTTTAATCCAATAATCAGGTATATTCATCGCCATGCGATAATCAAATCCTAACCCGCCTTCGGATGTTTTAACAGCTAAACCGGGCATACCGCTCACTTCTTCGGCAATGGTAATAGCATTAGGATTTACCTGATGAATCAATTTATTTGCTAACGTCAGATAGGTTAACGCATCTACGTCCTGATTATCATCATAGTAATCCTGATAGCCGGTAAACGTTTCATCTAAACCATGATTCAAATACAGCATAGATGTAACCCCATCGAAGCGAAAACCATCAAATTGATACACTTCGAGCCAGTATTTACAATTAGACAATAAGAAGTGTAATACTCCGTCTTTGCCATAATCAAAACATAATGAATCCCACTTCGGGTGTTCACGGCGATTGTCATTGTGAAAATACTGATCGTATGATCCGTCAAACCGTGCTAATCCTTCCACCTCGTTTTTTACAGCATGCGAATGGACTAAATCCATTATAACAGCTATGCCCAGACCATGCGCTTCGTCCACCAATTGTTTCAATTCATCAGGTGTGCCAAAGCGGGATGAGGGAGCAAAGAAGTTTGAGACGTGATAACCGAACGAACCGTAGTATGGATGTTCTTGTATAGCCATGATTTGTATGGCATTGTATCCGGCTTCTTTGATACGAGGCAAAATATTTCGTCTGAATTCATCGTATGTCCCGACTTTTTCCTCTTCGGTAGCCATACCGATATGGCATTCGTATATGAAAAGGGGATCAACATCGGGTTTGAATTTTTTATTTTTAAATATATATGGTTCATCAGGTTCCCAAACCTGTGCGCTGAATATACATGTCTTTACATCCTGAACCACACGTGTAGCCCAAGCCGGTATGCGTTCCCCCTCACCTCCATTCCAACAAATAATGAATTTATAGAGATCACCATGCTTTAATGTTTCTAAGGGAAATTTAAGTTCCCAATTACCGTTTTCGATGCGTTTCAGTTTATACGCTTCATCTTTTTGCCAATTATTAAATGTACCTGTCAAGTAAATATCCGTGGCGTTAGGAGCCCACTCCCTAAGCACCCAACAATCGGTCGTTTTATGCAAACCGAAGTAAAGGTAACCCGAAGCATAATCGCTCAGTTGTATTTTTCCGTTATCAGTAATTACGCTCTCTTTTTCACATATAGTTTTATAACGATTCTCGATAATTTTCGCAAAGGGCTTTAGCCAGAGATCATTTTTTATCAACTTGAGCATAGCACAAATATTCAGCGTATTCTTAAGGGTTCAATTTATCCGTCTAATAAAAGTTTATAGCTTAACTTTGATAACTATTTTCCGTACTATACCTTCACCTATGCAGGGAGCATGAGCGTCTTCAGGGAAAAAGATCACAAAATCTCCGACATTCACGGGAAATATCACCGATGGCATATCCTCATAAAACCGAATATCTTTATTTGAATCAAAATCACCGGCAGGTATCTCCAGAATGTTTCTGGGCGACCATCCCATTTTTTCTGTAATCGTGATCGGCAATTGTATATCAATATATTCATCATGGACTTCAAGCTTCGCTTCATGCTCAGCCCTCAAAGAACTATCACTCACAATAAGGAATAAATCAGAGCCATGTAGTTCGATTTTCCCTAATTCGATTTTAGTAAGATCTGACGAATTTAAATAATCAAACGCTTTTTTTAACAGCGGATGTATATGAATATATCTTGAGGCATCTTTTAAACTTCCTATTATCATAATTTTATCTATGTCAGTTGTTGTTTCTGTTATATTCCTCGGGCGACAATGTGAACGTGCATATATCCGACTTATCAATATTTTTAAACCGATATTGAAAGATCACATTATTTTCCCTGAGTTCTTTCAATTCTGAAACCGTTTTTATATTTCGGATAAACATTGTTTTCATTCTTTCCTCCAACTGCTGTACCGTTATTCCCAATTTACTGAAGTCAACAATATAGTTGAAAGTTATTGTTTTGTCCGCGTCTACTGTGCATTTATCTAAAGCCGAATATTGATCAAGAACCATCGGACATTGTTGGTTCACAAGAGCTGCATATGCTTTAATCATAGCCTGTGTCTTATTATCGCTACATTTAACAAACAAACATACAGAAAAAATAAGGACAGATATAAGCAATAAAAAATTTGACGTATTTTTTTTCATTTAAGATCGATTAAATATTTCCCTGCTTGAAACATCTGCAAGTTTAATGATTTTTATCGGGAGTTGTGTCAATATTGTATTTCTTTTTAAACACATTGAGTTATTGATTATCAAGCTAAATATTTTCTTTAATATATCCGCATTAATTGTTTTTTTGATTTTATTCGAAAATTTGATGATATATAGTCTTCAGTATATTACAGTAAATTATGGTTGGATTTACTGGATTCATATGCTTATGAGATTTTTCTGAAAAAACATATTAATCAATTTACTACACAATCGTTCCGAAAGAATATTTTATCAAAGAAAGACAGGGATGAACCGATGATTCTTTCTTAAGAATATTTAGAGGATAAGCCCGCAATTCTGTCTTTTTGTTAAAGAACAGAGAGTTTGTGAAATAAGCATTTTTCAATTATCTTTACAGCATTAAATATAACTTATTATACATAAAACATTTTCATGGCAACTACAGCTGATATAAGGAACGGTATGTGCATCGACATTGATGGACAATACTTCATAATTATTGAATTCTTACACGTAAAACCCGGAAAAGGCGCTGCCTTCGTTCGTACAAAGATGAGAAGCGTGACCACAGGGCGTGTATTGGAGCGTACTTTCAACGCAGGTGTGAAACTTGATGAAGTACGTATTGAACGTCGTCCCTATCAATTCTTATATAAGGACGATATGGGTTACAACTTTATGAATACTGAAACATTTGAACAAGTTTCTCTTCCGGGCGATCTCATCGCTGGAGTAGCTTTTCTTAAAGAAGGAGATCTGGTTGAAGTTCAGGTTCATGCAGAAAGTGAAACAATATTAACTGCAGAAATGCCTCAGACTGTTGTATTACAGATTACTTATACCGAGCCGGGTCTGAAAGGCGATACTGCCACCAACACATTGAAACCCGCTACGGTTGAAACTGGTGCTGAAGTTCGTGTTCCACTATTTATCAACGAAGGAGAGTTTATAAAAATAAACACAAGCGATGGCTCATACGTAGAACGTGTGAGAAACTAAAGATCTATCCTGCAAGTTAAAATTTTATCCATGCACAATGGGCGATCTAAACAAAGATTCCCAAATGCATGGATAATTTTTTTTACTCCAAAAACTAAAAGTTTTTCCACTCCCCCATTGATTAGCAAAAGTCAGTAAGAGCAGAAAAATAAATATCTATCTTTTTTAGATAGTTTTATTCTGCCAATGTGCATATTTAAAATACAATACCGAAAACAACAATAAAAATCCCCAATAAACATATTCCACAGTCCAACAAACGGCGACTGAAGCCTGTTTATAAATCACAATCCAGTATATATATAACATATAAAGCACAAGTGTCGAAGATTCAAGTATAAGTGCCGCGCGAGTATTACCAGTTCCGGAAATCGAATTAAACACTACGGAACTGATGCTTGTCATGGGTAAACCGAATAAGATAACCAACAGCGGTGCCACAGTTTTCGATATAAGTGTAGGATCATCATGGGGTGCGATTAAAGAAATCCAATATTGTGGATTTATCAGAGTAATTATCATAATAACAATCATGACAAGAAGATTGACTAAACATATACGCTTAACCAAAGGAATAACATCTTTTGTTGCACCTGAACCAATTGTATTGCCAACCAATGTATTGGTCGTTGTGGCAAAAGCATTGACGGGAATAAAGAACAACATATAAAGATTTCTGACGATATTGGTTATCGCTAATGCTTGTGTGGATTGTTGTTCGATGGCAATAAAAAATATAAACCATGTCGACATGGATATAAGATATTGCACCATTGTAAATGACGAAATGCTAAGTATACTCCGAACTATTCCGAAACGGAAATGCATCTTATTAAAACCATATTTCTTAAGATCGACAGTTATTAAGGTATAGATCATAAAAAACAGCACGGAAAACATTTCAGATACGACTGCAGCTATTCCGGCTCCTGCTATCCCGAGTTGGGGCATACCCCAATGACCGAATATAAGCGTGTAATCTCCCAAAAAATTTATGATACCCATCACAATTGCATTAATGGTCAACACAGGTGTCCGAGCTATACCGACGTAAAACGCCCGAAACATAACATTAATAGATGCAAAAAAGAATCCGTATATACGCCACGAAAGATAGGTATCTACTGCTTGATATACTTCGGGCGATTTCATAAATTGCGGCAACAAATTTTTGGATAAAAAGCCCGACAACATGAACAATACTAATGCAAGTGCCAACAAAAACAATGCTCCTTGGACAACAATTTCCCCAATCCGATTATAGTTTTTCTCACCATTACGCCTGCTTATCATGATCTGTCCTCCTATACTGAAACCGAAGCAGATTATAAAACAGGCAATGTAATAAACACCTGCAAGACCAGACGCACTTTGTTCGACCTCGCCCACTTTGCCTAAAAAGAATGTGGCAGTAAGCTGTACTATGTTCTGCGCCAGCAGCCCTAACATGATAGGCAGACTCACCTTCCAAATATCTTTGTAAGAGTATGCTAATATTTTTGACATAAATAATATTTTCAAGCCGGAAGGCGGTAATTCCGGATTATTGAATTAATCTGTTGGTTTTGGTATCGGGAAATATTACCCACGGGCTAAATTTCTTAGCTTCCTCAAATTCCATTTGTGCATAAGACATAATGATAACGACATCTCCGGGCAAGGCTTTACGTGCTGCCGCCCCATTAAGACAGATACACCCGGTCCCTCTTTCACCTTTAATTACATAAGTATCGATGCGTTCTCCGTTATTATTATTCACAATTTGCACTTTCTCACCTTCTATAAGGTTAGCAGCATCCATTAAATCTTCATCAATGGTAATACTGCCTATGTAATTGAGATTTGCCTCAGTTATGGTTACTCTATGTATTTTAGATTTTACAACCTCTATAAGCATTTTATTTTTATATTATGAATTATATACAATATTATCAATCAGACGGACTTCACCACAGAATACAGCAATACAGCCAACAACATACTCTGATTCACTCCAATCATTAAGCGGTTGTAGGGTTGTACCATCCACAATTTCGAAATATTCTACTTCTAAATTTTGAACTGCATTTATTTGATCGGTTACTTTTTTGATTGTTTCTGCAATAGTTAAATGCTTGTACATCTCATTACGGCTCTTGAATAAAATTTTGGAGATATTAACCGCTGATGCCCTCTGTACGTCGGTAAGTCTTGCGTTTCGACTACTCAACGCTAAACCCGATTGCTCCCTGATTATCGGCATAGGCACAATCTGAACATCAAGTTTCAGTTGCCGAACCATGTGGCGAATAATTGCTAATTGCTGAAAATCTTTTTCTCCGAAATAAGCTCTGTCAGGTTTTACAATATCAAACAATCTACTCACGACTTGTGCCACTCCATTGAAATGTCCGGGACGGAATTTACCCTCCATAACTTTATCTAACTGACCGAAATTGAATATGCGTGTATCGGGTTCTGGGTATACTTCAGACTCAGACGGATTAAACACAATTAGATTTTCGCTTATAGTATTTAATAGCCGGCAATCTTTTTCAACATTACGAGGATATTTTTTGAGGTCCTCTTTGTCATTAAATTGTGTCGGGTTTACAAAAATGCTCACCACACATACATCGTTGTCTGCAAGACATTGTTTAACCAATGAGAGATGCCCTTCGTGCAATGCACCCATTGTAGGGACAAAACCAACAGTTTTATTTGCTGCACGCAAAGGCAATATCTCCTTGTGCAACTCTTTTATTGTTTTTATTAGTTTCATTTTCAATAGTTAAGACAAAAACATAAAATATGCGAACATTTTATTATAAGTCTGCAAAGCAACAAAATATTTATGAAAATGCGAAAAAAAGGTTGCCGTTTGTTCTTTCAATTAATTATGTTTATGATATAAGAAACAATCTGTTAAGTAGTGAATCTACAAAATATCAATAATTTGGAGACTTATATTTGCAAAAAACAAGATTTTTTTTTATTATCTTTGTAATCTGAACTGAACAGAATTGAAAAGTAAATGAGCACAAAAAAAATCCTATTCATTACGCAGGAGTTAACACCTTACTTACCAGAATCGCCCAAAGCTTATACTGGCAGATACCTACCACAAGCAATTCAAGAAAAAGGAAAAGAAATACGTACTTTCATGCCTCGCTTTGGAAACATTAACGAGCGTCGTAACCAATTACACGAAGTCATCCGTTTATCAGGCATGAACTTGATAATCGACGACACGGATCATCCACTTATTATTAAGGTCGCTTCTATTCAGGCTGCACGGATGCAAATCTATTTTATTGACAATGAAGATTTCTTCAAGCGGAAAGCTACTATTGCAAACGATAAAGGTATAGAGTTTGAAGATAACGATGAAAGGAGTATTTTTTACGTAAGAGGGGTATTGGAAACTGTTAAAAAATTGCGTTGGATACCAGATATTATTCATTGTCATGGATGGATGACCGCCCTGACTCCGCTTTATATTAAGACAGCCTATGCGGACACACCTTGCTTTAAGGACACGAAGGTTATTTACTCACTTTATAAAGATGATTTCGTAAAACCATTCAATTCAAACTTTGCTGATAAGGTTCGCTTTGACGGAATCAAAGAAACAGATCTGACTTTGATAAAGGAAAAGACAGATTATGAAGCATTAACACAATTTGCTATCAACTATTCGGATGGTATAATTCAACAAGAAGAGGACATTAATCCTTCATTATTAGAATATGCTAAGGCATCAGGTAAACCTTTCTTACCTTATCAGGGAACAGTGGCTGAAGCTACTGATGCGATCAATGATTTTTACGATAATCTTTAAAGTATGTAAAATGGCAATAGAAAAAGGTTGTATAATTTCGTTAAAACAGCTTTTTTTTTGATATTTGAGCACAAAATATTTAATACATGATTTTTGAATGAAATTCAAATTATTACTTAGCATCTCTTTCGTACTTTCAATATTATCTTTCTTATCTTGCGATGACGATTCGAGAACTGTCGGAACATCCATCAGACCTAATACAGACGCAATTGATGTAAAAGCCGATACTGTTTCACTACAGGCAAAGACTGTACCGATGGACAGCATTTATTTACGTACTATTTATGGATTAGTAGGCGATTACCATGAACCTCTTTTCGGTAGTACCAAAGCAGATTATTTATGTGAACTCTATTGCGACAGCGCAAGTTTTAAAGCGGGTAATGATAGAAATACGATACGCATTGATTCCGTTCGATTCAATATAACTTTCTTCAATTTTGTCGGCGATAGCATATCTCCAATGGATATTTCTGTCTATAAAGTTAACAAGCCACTGAAACGTATTAATTACACCAACATTAATCCTTCCGAATATTATTCACCGCAAGACATCGTTGGGCAGCAGTCTTTCAGCATTCATAATCTTGCCAAAAGTTCGACCGGAGGAAGAACAATCAGCACTCCATTAAATAAGGAACTCGGAGAGTTTTTCTTAAAGACATGGAAAGAGGAACCAAATGTATTAGCAAAGCCAGACAATCTAAAAAAACGTTTTCCAGGTTTTTACATCACAAGCCGTTTCGGAAAAGGCACATTGATTAATGTTGATTATTCTATTTTCGATATCCATTACAGCTATTTAGGTAAGACCAAAGATGCTAAAAGAGATTCAACTTATCATGCAATTTTCAGTTTATCTGTTACTCCCGAAGTCATTCAGATGAATCATGTGGAGAACAAAAACCCTGAGTTATTGAACAAAGACAATGCAGACAGGACTTATATTAAGTCGCCTGCAGGGGTTTGCACACAAATCTCCATCCCGCTAAAAGAAATATTGAACAAAAAAAATAATCTGATAATAAATTCAGCAAAATTCAGCCTGACAGGCAACACGCCTTTAGAATCTGTAAGTAAGTTGCCAAGACCTTCAAGATTATTATTTATAAATAAAGATTCTTTGAACACCTTCTTTATTGAACGAAAATTGCCCGATAGTAAGTCAAGTTATATTTTAACCAACTCTAACCTACTGAATATTAATACTTCCAAGGGAAAAGAATCAAATAAATATACTTTTTCAAGCAGCGACCCAAGCAGCATTGGTAATATAGCTCCACTAATTAATCATTATGCCGAGCTTAAAGCAAAGGGAACAGCCGTTCCTGATGTACTTAACTATATGTTGATCCCCATCGATATCGAAACCAATGATTTGGGCTATGTTTCAAATATCTACAATTCGATGACTCCTGCCTCCGCCATATTAAGGACGGATCCTAAATACATGAAATTGTCATTAATATTTAGTAAATACAACAATAATTGACGATAATTACTATTAATATAATAAAAACAGCCACGATAAAGTTTCAAGAAAACTGATATTTAGCTGTTTTTGTTTCTTAATAATGCTAATTTTAGGTCAAAAATAAATATCAACTTAGGTAATGATGTTATATTTGTATGATGATTATCAAACATATTGATTAACAAAAGTATTTTGATGTACTATTGTTTTTTTACTATAAGTTGATATAATTTGTTTAATGGAAATCATTCTAAAAGGTTTATTTATCGGATTTCTGTCTTCGGCTCCTATGGGACCTGTTGGTATCCTATGTGTTCAGAGAACATTGAACGAGGGTCGAATGCATGGTCTCTTTACTGGATTAGGTGCTGCCATTGGCGATATGCTTATTGCACTATTAGCAATAATAGCTGCTTTAGGCATGGGATTCAGCACAACTTTCATTCAAAAGCACCAAGCTCCTTTACAAATTATTGGCAGTATCATTATTATTGGTTTTGGTTTTTACGTATTCCGAAGAAACCCTTCGCGCAATCTGGCCAAACTCAAGGAGAATAAAATGCGTTACTGGCAAGTATTTGCGTCTTCTTTTGTGTTGACAATAACTAATATCGGAACCTTGTTTTTATATATAGCCTTGTTTGCTCGATTTAACATCATTGATTCTAGCAGATCATTTTTGTTCGATTTGCTGACGGTTGTCATCATTTGTCTTGGCGCTATATGCTGGTGGCTACTTATAACATGGATAGTCAACCGATTAAGAGGTCACTTCAATGTAAGAGGCTTACGTATTTTCAATCAGATTGTTGGATCTATCCTGATTACTGTTGGATTTGTCGGAATCTTCACAACCATTTGACTACTTCTCGTCCTTAAATTTAATCACGACGCCGTAATATTCACTCATTATACAATTTGAGGTTGGTTCTTCGGTATGCGAGAATTTCGTAAAAGCATGATACCTCAGAAATTCACACTGCTTTTCACCGTGTTGTTTTGCTTTTTCAACAATCATTTGGCGCTCTTTTGATATACGATTAAATCTCATTATATCTTTTAAGGCATCGTACAAAGAAAAGCTGAACATTATTACCCCGATAATCATAATTAAATACTTAATTTGACGTAAGTATTTTACTTCATAATCTAAATTATAGAAAATTATCCCTGCTGCAATAATATTAAATATAACAGGCCCAAACCAAGCACGTGATGGGAATGATGGTGAAAACAACATAACATAAATCGAAACAAGCAAACCTACAAGATATATAAAAGAAAAGGTCAGAACTTGTACTTTATTTTGTTTTACAAATTGAAAGTATAAAACTATAAGCCCGACATAGAACATATTGAATACGCCATAATTAAGGAACAAGATTTTAGTATAATTCAGCAATCTATATAGAAAAAGAAAAGGACTGAAAAATACAGCTTCACCAGCTCTAACAAAATTACCGGGAGCTTTAATCATCAAAATGTAACCTATCATTCCACCCAAAAAACCGGTAACGGCCCAAACAGGTATTGTCCAATTTTGACATTTGTAATATATGAAAAACTGAACCAAAATTATCAGCATGGCAGCCGCAGTGTTTTCATTTGTCCATCCTGCCAATACGCCAAGAAGTAACATACCAATAGATGGTAATATTTGATTACGTTTACCGTTCTTTCCTCCCCCATAAAATCGATATGGCAGCATCATGGTCAATACTATGGAAGTCCCCCATAAGTAGTTAGCACTTCCGGTTATCCAAAGGATAGAATCACCATAAGAAGGCAATAAAAACCATATAGCTATAACTAATAAGATAAAAAGACTAATACTATTTTTTCCTCTACCAATAATAAGTTTATAAACAAGTGTAATAAAACATATATACATCAGCGAGTTGAGCAGATCTATAGCCCAATTGGGCAGCAGCAATAATGCTTGCAAAATTACATGAACAACAGCACGCCCCCCCCATAAATAGTAATGATTTATCTGCGATTGTATGATATCAGTAAAGGAATGTACTTTAACATTTGTTCCATATATGAACATGTACCCAAAATCATCAGACAGTAAAGGAGTGAGAGAGTTTAGTAAAAGTGAAATACAAAATAGAACAATTATTACGACAAACCATATTATCATTCTACTTCTTTGAGGCTGTATTTGATATAATTTTTCAACCCAATTATATTTCTTGACAAAAGAAGCGTTTATTTTATTTAAAACGGAAAACGAAATATTTGCCATATATTTTTATAAATGAAGCTAATGGTGGGTAAATTTAGATAAAAAATAAAGCAGCAAGTATTAAACTCACTGCTTTAACCTATACATTAACTTTTACTATTTAAAAATCGGCATTTTTAGGTGTACGTGGAAAAGGTATCACATCTCGAATATTTGCCATACCAGTTACAAACAACATTAATCTCTCAAAACCAAGACCAAAACCTGAGTGTGGCGCAGTTCCGAACTTACGGGTCTCGATATACCACCAGATCGGGTCAGTATTCATACCCAATTCATTAACTCTGTTCATCAACTTCTGGTAATCCGCTTCTCGCTCTGAACCTCCGATAATTTCTCCGATCTTAGGAAATAATACATCCATACCACGAACTGTTTTTCCGTCATCGTTTTGCTTCATATAGAAAGATTTGATTTCCTTCGGGTAATCGGTAAGAATTACCGGCTTTTTGAAATGTTTCTCAACTAAATAACGTTCGTGTTCTGATTGCAAATCGGCTCCCCAATAGACAGGAAATTCAAATTTCTGTTTGCTTTCTTCAAGTATCTTAACCCCTTCTGTATAAGTAAGGCGTACAAAATCGTGTTCTACTACAAATTTTAAACGATCAATCAGTTCTTTATCAAACATATCATTTAAGAACTGAATATCATCGGCACAATGTTCAAGAGCATAACGAATAAGATATTTCAGAAAATCTTCAGCCAAATCCATATTATCGTTAATATCGTAAAACGCCATTTCAGGTTCAATCATCCAGAATTCGGCAAGATGACGAGGCGTATTTGAATTTTCAGCTCTGAATGTTGGACCAAACGTATATATTTCGCCTAAAGACATAGCTCCTAATTCGCCTTCTAACTGACCTGAAACAGTCAGATTAGTCTGGCGGGCAAAAAAGTCTTGCGAGTAATCAACTTGATTTTCTTCGTTGCGAGGCACATTATTCAAATCCAATGTTGTAACCTGAAACATCGAACCTGCTCCTTCTGCATCCGATGCTGTTACGATTGGTGTATGCAGATAATAAAATCCTTTTTGATTAAAGTATTTATGAATAGCGTATGCCATATGGTGACGCATGCGGAATATTGCTCCGAATGTATTTGTGCGAGGACGTAAATGAGCTATTTCGCGTAAAAACTCTAATGAATGCCCTTTTTTCTGCAAAGGATATGTTGTCGGATCAGCCGTACCATACAGCTCAATCGTTTCTGCCTGTATTTCCATAGTCTGCCCTTTTCCCTGCGATTCGACAAGTTTACCAAACACTCGAATACATGCCCCGGTAGTTATTTGTTTCAAAAAATCCTCATCGAATTTCTCCGCATCGGCAACTATTTGCAAATTATGGATTGTAGAACCGTCATTGAGATGGATAAAATTAACATATTTATTACCCCGATTGGTTCTTACCCATCCTTTCACTTCAACCTCTTTATCGAAATCGGGTTGTTGCAGCAAATCTGATATTTTTGTTCTACGCATAACTTGTTCTTTTTGCTTTATCGAAAATAATACAAAATACTATAGTTTATATTTATTTTATAGCAAAGGTAATATATTTTAATATTGAATTTTACAGGATGTTTAATTTATATTGTCTTTTTAGTAACTTAAAGTCATTTTTCTTAATTTTTAAATTGCAAATTTTATATCAATAATTAAAAGAGAGTAAGTAAAACCGAAAAAACAAGTTTGTCTTTATTAGTGCGATTTATTATTTTTGTGTAAACCTAATTTTATTTGAAATGGTAAAGCATATTGTAATGTGGAAATTGAAAGAAGAGGCGCATGGCAATGATAAAGAAACAAATGCCCGATTAATAAAAGAAAAACTTGAAGCCTTGAATGGTAAGATTGAATGCCTGCTTAAACTTGAAGTTGGTCTCGATTTTATGGGTGAGGATAATTATGATGTTGTACTCTATTCGGAATTTGCTAATAGAGATGACATAAACGTTTACGCCAATCATCCTTTACATCAAGCCCTTCTTCCATTCATCAAAGAAGCAAATTGTAGTCGTGTAGCCGTTGATTATGAACTCTGAACAGAATTACAAAGAAATTCTGCGGGATATTCGTCAACAATGCTTACGCATGATGAATGGCGTTACATCTACAAGTATGCGCCAAAAAGGATTGGCTTATAAGGTCAATTTCGGGCTTTCTGTTCCTCAAATAAAAACATTATCAGAAAGATACCAATCCAATAAGGGTCTTGCTGAAACTTTATGGAAAGAAAATACGCGCGAGCTTAAAATTTTAGCAATACTCCTCTATCCTATTGATAAATTTACAAAAGACACGGCAGAGCTTTGGGTTAAAGATAAACCCAATCAGGAGATCAGAGAACAACTATGTTTTAATCTTCTGCAACATTTGCCTTATGCACAGGAAATTTCTGAGAAATGGAGCAATGCTGATTCAGAAACAGTCAGAACATCAGGATACTGGTTATTATCAAGGATTCTTATCAGCCGTAAGAATATAGACTTAGTTTCTGTAACTTCCTTGAAACGAGTTAATAAAGATGTAATAAGCGATGATATGTTTTTAAGAAATGCCTCATTATTAGTACTGAAACAGCTCGGACGTCAAAGGAAATCAGATGCTATGCAAATTCTTAATAATTTATCGGACTTTAAAGATTGTGGAGACCCGATTAAGGAAGAAGTTTATAATAGCTTAAACTTCGAGTTTGACTTTTATTACGAAGATTAATTGTCAAATACGGTATACGTAATTACAAAATCGGATGTAATAAAATATTTAATATCGAGGCTTTTATTAATTGGTTTTATTTGAGCTTTGAAAATACCTTCATCAGCAGGTAAAAACTTAGCGATACTTACCGCCGTTTTTAGCTCAATACCGGGCATATCAAGCATCTTATAAATCGTTTCTTTTGCAGACCAATGTAGCAAAAGATGAGTTAACTGATCCGAAGGCGAAATATATTCTTCATCAGATATAAAACGACTTTTAACCCGTTTAACTTTGTTGCTAATTTGTTCAATATCAACACCAACAACGTTTTTCTTTGAGACAATAATAGCAGCATAACCTTTAGTATGTGAAATACTTATATAATATGACTTATCGTTAAGAAAAGGTTTGCCGAAAGAATTATACTCAATTTTCTTTTCTTCACCGATCAATTCTTTTAATAAAACCCTAACTGCAAGTTTTTCTTGTTTTTTTACATCAGATTTTATCGAAACTACCTGATCAAGCCACTCTTTATTAACTAACATAGCTATCAGTTCCTCAACCGTTTCGGAAATCCGCCAAATTCCTACAATTATGTCCTCGTCAATACACAAAGTTCGCCAAAGCATATTTCTATTACTTAAATTCTGAACAGACTTTATTTATTCCATTGATTATTCAGAACAAAATAGGCTTCTAAATAATTCTTCAAAGTTATAAACTACTTAACTATATACAAATACCCACATACCCGAACACCATAAAAATATGTTACAACTCATAAATTCTGTTCAAATAAAGTAGAGATGAATGAAAAATATATTAATTTTGTGACACCGGCTTGCGAAAGTAGTTCGGTTGTTAGAAAACGACTTTACCAAGGTCGAGGTCACGGGTTCGAGCCCCGTTTTTTGCTCGAATTGATAACGATGGTTATCTATAAATTAAAGAATATGCGCATGTGGCGTAATGGTAGCCGCGCTGTTTTCAGGTGGCAGTGGTCTACGACCGTGGGGGTTCGAGTCCCTTCATGCGCACCATTTTATTTAAAGAACAGGTGTAAAAGAAATATTTACTCCTGTTTTTTTATTGATTACATATTAAGATAAAATTCGGATACTAAATTTTTAAATTGCTCCGAATAAACATGCCGTTCTTCTTCAATAATAAGATCATCTTCAATAACAGGATTTAGCTCCGTTTTTGAAAATTCCAACAACAACCTTTTTGGTTTCGATGCGCAAGTAGGATAAACATTGGTAATTCGTATCGGATAAAATTTATACTGCATCGCATTTTCTAATAACCGATCTTTATATTGGTAGGGATAAATAACAGATAATCGTCCGTTATTGGTAATTAGGTGTGAACACTCTCTAAACAATTGATTTATAGGGAGTGTATCCGTATGCCGGGCTGTCGATCTTTGTTGATCCGGCGATTTAACTGAATTCGCAAAAAAAGGTGGATTAGACACAATCAAATCATATTTATCATCAGACCTGATAGCATAATCCTGCAAAGCTGCATGGCAACAACTCACCCTATCGGCAAATGGAGAATTGGCAACATTATCTTTTGCCTGGTTTATAGCCTCCTCATCAATATCTATTGCTGAAACAGTTGCATTGATATTGCGTTGCGCAAGCATCAAAGCTATCAATCCGCTGCCTGTACCAATATCAAGCACCCGATTCGAGCCAACAATAGTTGCCCATGCCCCCAACAATACGCCATCTGTACCGACCTTCATAGCGCATCGGTCATGGAAGATTGTAAATTGCTTGAAACGAAAATAAGGATTAGGCATACTGAATTTTATTACTGCTTAGTGGCACGAATTTTGTTGTTTATTATGGCAAAGTTATATTATATTTATTAATATTGATTAGCTTTGTAATTCTTGACTAATATAAAACCAAGATATAAAGGAGAAAGCAAAATTATGTTCGACAATAAAAATAAAGATTTTCTGGGTATAAATGAAGATGGCGAATCTGTCATATCTATCGTGACTGACAATTTGAACGAAGAAGATTGCAGTATCGACCCAAATGATCTGAAAGAAGAAATATCTATTCTGCCTTTACGAAATACTGTCATATTTCCCGGAGCAAGTTTACCAATATCAGTAGCACGTAAAAAATCACTGAAGCTGATAAACAGTATAATGCGTCAAAAACGAAAATATATCGGACTGATCTGTCAGAAAGACGCTGAAAATGAAGACCCTGAAGCTACCGATCTATACAGCTATGGTGTTATAGGAGAAATTTTGCGTGTGGTTGAGATTCCCGGAAATGACAATGTCACTGTTATTATCCACGGCAAAAAGCGCATTAAACTCAATGAGCTTACACAGCAAACACCTTTCTTGAAGGGTACTTATACGATCGACGAAACTGTTGCTGTAAGCAATGATGATGCCGCTGAATACAATGCATTGATCGAATCGATAAGGGATCTGACTTTACAAATGATACGCATGTATGGGGAGCCACCTAAGGAATTTATCAACCGTTTCAAAGGTAATTCGGCGATTCCATTTCTTGTAAATTATTGTTGTACCAATTTACCTATTTCTGCTACAGAAAAACAAAATTTACTGGAAATCAGCAATGATAAGGAACGGGCTTACAGCTTACTTGTCATTCTGAACCGTGAAATTCAGATGATGGAAATGAAGGTAAATATTCAGATGAAGACCCGTGAAGAGCTTAACCAGCAACAAAAAGAATATTTTCTTCAACAACAGTTACGGACTATTCAGGATGAATTAGGCGGAAATCCGCAACAAATGGATATCGATGATTTCAGAAAACGCGGTGCAGAAAAAAAATGGAGTAAGGAAGTTGCTGAAATATTTGAAAAAGAATTGGTCAAATTAGAACGTTTGCATCCTCAATCGCCTGATTATTCCATTCAATATACATATATACAAACTTTATTGGATTTACCATGGAACGAATACACTAAGGATAATTTCAATTTAAACCATGCCCAAAAAATTCTGGATCAGGACCACTACGGTTTGGAAAAAGTAAAAGAGCGAATTATTGAGCATTTAGCCGTATTGAAATTGAAAGGAGATATGAAATCTCCGATCATTTGTCTTTATGGTCCTCCCGGCGTAGGAAAAACATCGCTCGGCAGATCAATCGCAAAAGCCCTAAATCGTAAATATGTGCGGGTTTCACTTGGTGGATTGCATGACGAAGCTGAAATTAGAGGACACCGAAGAACATACATCGGTGCTATGCCCGGACGTATCATTCAGAATATCAACAAATCAGGCTCTTCAAATCCGGTCTTTGTGCTTGACGAGATAGACAAAATTGGTAGTGATTTTAAAGGTGATCCCTCTTCAGCTTTACTTGAAGTCCTCGATCCCGAACAAAATTCTACATTCCACGACAACTATCTGAATGTTGATTATGATCTTTCGAAAGTAATGTTCATAGCCACAGCAAACAATGTTTCCGCAATATCTCAACCTCTACTCGACCGTATGGAGCTTATCGACGTGAGCGGTTATATTATTGAAGAAAAAGTGGAAATTGCGCGCAAGCACTTGATACCAAAGCAACTTGAAAATCATGGTCTTGCTAAAGATGCTATAAAAATACCGACAAAGACCATCGAGCAGATTATTGTCAGCTATACTCGCGAATCGGGAGTGCGGGACCTCGATAAGAAGATCGCAAAGATTATGCGTAAAGTCGCTTTGAGAGTGGCTTCAGGCATGGAATACAATAAAACCCTTGATGTTGCTGATCTACGTGATTATCTGGGAGCCATTGTTTATTCAAAAGACGCATATCAGGGCAATGAATATGCTGGTGTGGTTACAGGTTTGGCGTGGACATCAGTCGGAGGAGAAATCTTGTTTATTGAGTCATCGTTGAGTAAGGGCAAAGGCAGCAAACTTACCCTGACAGGTAACTTAGGTGATGTGATGAAAGAGTCGGCGGTTTTGGCACTTGAATATATTCATTCTCACAATGCCGAACTGGACATTGACGAGGCTATCTTCGACAACTGGAACGCTCACGTACATGTACCTGAAGGAGCAATACCTAAAGATGGACCTTCGGCAGGTATTGCAATGGTTACATCGCTCGTATCAGCCTTCACTCAACGAAAAATCAGAGCCAATCTGGCTATGACAGGCGAAATAACATTGCGTGGTAAAGTTCTACCCGTAGGTGGCATCAAAGAAAAGATCCTTGCAGCGAAACGTGCCGGTATTAAGGAGATTATTCTTTGTAAAGATAACAAGAAAGATATTGATGAAATCAAGCCGCTATATCTAAAAGGTTTGACATTCCATTTTGTGGATGATATTAAAGAAGTTTTAGACATAGCTTTGCTGAAAGAAAAAGTAAAAAATCCAATTAATTTCAGCATCAGCCACACAGATGAAAAAAAGAAGAAATAATTTATAAAGTTTCAGATTGAATGCAGGTTGTTTTCTTCCTGCATTTTTTCGTATAATTTCGTACTTTTGTACTTCTGTATTTTTAATTATGAATGATTTAGATAGAAGCTCGGATTATAAAAATCCGTCAATGATACGGCTTGCTATGCATACCGGGGCAATATTGGGTATTTTCATGATATTCAGATATTTATTTCTCATATTAGCGGGTTTTACATCAGACTTGTTTTTATTCTTATATAAATATGTGTTGATTGTAGGTGATTTTCTTATCATCTATTATTACTATTTTAAATATAAATTTCAGGACAAAAATGATGTAAAGAACATGGGGCAATGTTTGTTGTTTGTAATTTTGATGTGCTTTTTCGCTTCATTTTTCGAAGGAGCTATCGCATATGCTCATTATGAGTTCATTGATCCTTCATTCTATCTGAAAATGATACGCCCGTGGATGGAAATGATCGATACGATTCCTCAGCAAATCCCCAACTATCCTCCTGAGGCTATTGTGATGCTAAAGGCTATTTTCACGAGTAAACTATATCATATATCGCTTTTGTTTTTTAGCAATGTTATCATGGGGTTCTTTCTTGGTTTATTTATGGGATTTTTTGCTAAGAATGATTCCAATTTAAAAGGTTTAAAATAATTAGTATTCATGGATATATCTGTAGTCATCCCATTATATAATGAAGAAGAATCGCTCGGCGAATTGTACAATTGGTTAGCTCGTGTGATGCATGAAAATAATTTTTCTTACGAAATTATTTTTGTAGATGATGGAAGTACCGACAATTCTTGGAAAAAAATCTGTGAGTTGAAAAAGGCAGATGATAATATCAAAGCTATAAGATTCAGACGGAACTATGGTAAATCGCCCGCCCTGCATTCAGCGTTCCAACGGGCTATGGGTGATATTGTCATTACAATGGATGCCGATATGCAAGATAGCCCTGATGAAATTCCGGCTCTGTACAGAATGATCAAAGACGAAGGCTATGATATGGTATCAGGTTGGAAAAAGAAACGCTATGACCCTCTCTCTAAAACCCTTCCTACAAAATTATTTAATGCTACCGCACGCAAAGTTTCAGGAATTAAACTTCACGACTTCAATTGCGGACTTAAGGCATATCGCAATGTGGTAATTAAAAATATCGAGGTCTATAACGATATGCATCGCTATATCCCTTACCTCGCCAAGATAGCCGGATTTAAAAAAATCGGTGAAAAAGCCGTTCAACATCGTGCCCGCAAATATGGTAAGACCAAATTCGGAGGAATTAACCGTTTTTTCAACGGTTATCTCGACCTGCTTACATTATGGTTTTTGTCCAAATTTGGTCGTAAGCCAATGCATTTCTTCGGTTTTCTGGGTAGTCTCATGTTCTTAATCGGTCTCTTGGCAGTAATCATGCTTGGAGCAAAAAAATTATATTCTATGCACATGGGAGTACCCCACCCTTTGGTCACTAACTCACCTTATTTTTATATATCACTTACAATGATGATATTAGGCACTCAATTATTCTTAGTTGGATTTTTGGGCGAATTAATTTCTCGTAATGCATCTGAACGCAATACATACAAAATAGAAGAAGAGTTAGGTGTTTGATTATCTAACTCTTCAATCCGTTTTTTATTTTTTGTATTATCTATATTATGAAATACTTTTTCAGTTTTTAAACAAGTAGATAAATACCAAAAAACACATCAAAAGTGTTACTTATGTTACTTTTTGGTTATGCTTGATTAATCGGACACAAAAAACTCATACTATTTCACAAAGCATAATCACATACTCGATTGGCTATTCTTTGATAATCTGAATTATTACAAATATTTAAATCGGACTGTTAGTTTGTGTTGACCTTTTATTATTCAAAAAAAATGACGAAATTTGTTTTTTGGAAATCTATTATTAACTATTTCAATTATAAATAAAATTTTTGTAATCAAAATGGCAAAAAGCGCATTGCAAATCGCCAGAGCATCTTATAAACCTAAGATGCCTAAGGCTCTCTATGGACAAGTAAAGATTGAAGAAGGTAAGCCAACCCAATCAGTTGCAGATCAAGAAGAAGTAAAAAAACTTTTTCCGAACACCTACGGCATGCCCACTCTCAAGTTTGTAGAGTCTAATGAAAAACCTAATTATCCTGTTATGAACGTCGGCGTTATTCTCTCAGGAGGTCAAGCTCCCGGAGGTCACAATGTTATCGCCGGTATCTTTGACGGGATGAAAAATATGAATGCAGCCAATCGTGTTTACGGTTTCCTAATGGGTCCCGGCGGATTGGTTGATCATAACTATAAAGAATTAACCGCTGAACTTATCGATGAATATCGCAACACAGGTGGGTTCGACATCATTGGTTCAGGTCGTACAAAACTTGAAACTAAAGAGCAATTTGACAAAGGTTTAGAAATTCTAAAAAAACTTGATATCAAAGCTCTTGTAATCATCGGTGGTGACGATTCAAACACCAATGCCTGCGTGTTGGCTGAATACTACAAGTCTATCAACGCTGGAGTTCAAGTAATAGGTTGTCCTAAAACCATTGATGGTGACCTTAAGAATGAAATGATCGAAACTTCTTTTGGTTTTGATACAGCATGTAAAGTTTATTCTGAAGTTATCGGTAATATCCAACGCGATTGTAACTCTGCCCGTAAATATTGGCACTTTATCAAACTTATGGGTCGTTCAGCATCACATATCGCTTTAGAATGTGCTTTGCAGGTTCAACCTAACTATTGCATCATCTCTGAAGAGGTTGAAGCTAAAGCCTTATCTCTTGATGATATTGTAAAAGATATTGCCAATGTTGTGGCTAAACGAGCAGAAATGGGTCATAACTTCGGTACTGTTCTTATCCCAGAAGGACTTATCGAGTTCATTCCGGCAATGAAAGATTTGATCGCTGAATTGAACGATTTCTTAGCTCATAATCAGGACAAATTTAATGCTACTCCTAAAAACGAACAATTACAGTTTGTCGCTCAGAATATTTCCGCTAAAAATGCTGCTGTATTAAACAGCCTACCTGAAGGGGTTGCTCGTCAGTTGACTCTTGATCGTGACCCTCACGGCAATGTTCAGGTTTCACTTATCGAAACTGAAAAATTGTTGGCTGAAATGGTTAAAACCGAATTAACTAAAATGAAAGGCAATGGAAAATATAACGGTAAGTTTGCTACTATGGTACACTTCTTCGGTTATGAAGGTCGTTGTGCTTTCCCTTCAAACTTCGATGCAGACTATTGTTATTCTTTAGGATATACAGCTTCTGCACTTATCGCATCGGGCAAGACCGGTTACATGTCGTCTGTACGTAATACAACTGCTCCGGCCGATCAATGGATTGCCGGAGGTGTTCCTGTTACAATGATGATGAATATGGAACGTCGTCACGGAGAAATGAAACCTGTTATACAGAAAGCTCTTGTGAAACTTGACGGCGCACCTTTCAAATTCTTTGCAGAAAGACGTAATGACTGGGCTATGAGTTCTGATTATGTATATCCGGGTCCTATTCAATTCTATGGTACTCCTGAATTATGTGATCAGCCTACCGTTACCCTAAAATTGGAACAAGCCAATAAATAAAATCCAATATTATATTATAACAATAAAGGCAACCTATTTGGTTGCCTTTATTATTTACCTATAATTATTTTGAAATTAACCGCATTTACTTGCTCCACAGTTAGTACACTTCATACATCCTTCCGAATAGATAAGTGTTTCCTGCTCGCAAACAGGACATTTGGCTCCCTTAGCTTCCGATCCTGACGGCAAATATTTTTTAAGAGCCCGTTCAACTCCATTTTTCCATGTATTGATAGTCTCACTATTAAGTTCTAAGGCTTGTACTAACTTAACTACCTGATCTATAGGCATACCATATCTTAACACACCTGAAATCAGTTTAGCATAGTTCCAATATTCAGGATTAAACTTCTCATTCAAACCTTCGATTGTCGTTTTATATCCACGACGGTTTTTAAACTGGAAGTCGTATGATCGTTCACCTTCATCATTAACTGTTTTAATGATTACTCCATGATTGATATTTTTAGGTAGCATAATACCTTCATCATCATCAAGCAAACCTGTAAAAATCTCATAAGGTCTTCCATCCAGTAATCCGATGAATGCAATCCATTTTTCTTTATTGTTCTGAAACTTGATAACATCGGCTTCCAACTCTCTTGGTCGAGACTGAACAATAATCGGACGTTCATAACAATCGTCACAACCGGATTCTTTTTTCGTGTTTTTATCTCCACTGTCAGCAGACACTAATACTCCTGCCCGTGATCCATCTCTATAAACTGTACATCCTTTACAACCACTTTTCCAAGCCTCAATATATAAATCATTTACAAGGTCCTCTGAAACATCTGATGGCAGATTAATGGTCACACTAATAGAATGGTCTACCCATTTCTGAATACGTCCTTGCATTTTAACTTTCTGCAACCAATCCACATCGTTAGATGTTGCTTTATAATATGGTGATTCAGCAATTAGCTTGTCAATTTCATCTGATGTATATTTCTTTGATGTAGAGTATCCTTTAGCCTCCATCCAAGTCACAAATTTGTGGTGGAAAACGATGTATTCTTCCCAAGAATCTCCGTTCTCATCTACGAAATCGACACGGATGTCTTTATCATTCGGGTTAACTTTGCGTCTTCGTTTATAGACAGGAAGGAAAACAGGTTCTATACCTGAGGTAGATTGAGTCATTAGACTTGTCGTTCCCGTAGGAGCAATTGTAAGGCAAGCTATATTCCGACGACCATAGGCTTCCATATCCTTAATTAATTTTGGATCTTCGGTTGCTAAACGATTGATAAATGGATTATTTTTCTCTCTATTAAAATCAAATATTTCGAATGCGCCACGTTCTTTTGCCATATCCACAGAAGAACGATAAGCACTTAAAGCCAACGTGCGTTGCACTTCTTCTGCAAAAGCAGTAGCTTCTTCTGTACCGTAACGAAGCCCCATAGCAGCTAACATGTCGCCTTCTGCGGTAATACCAACGCCTGTACGACGTCCCTGTAATGTTTTCTTACGAATTTTTTCCCATAAATGACGTTCAGGCCATTTAACTTCTTCAGATTCCGGATCTTCTTCTATTTTCTTTAATATTTTATCAATCTTTTCAGTTTCGAGATCAATAATATCATCCATTATACGTTGAGCTAATGCGACATGTTTTTTAAAGAGATCAAAATCGAAATTAGCTTCGTATGTAAATGGTTTATTCACATATGAATATAAGTTAATAGCCAACAAGCGGCAACTATCGTAAGGACACAACGGAATTTCACCACATGGGTTTGTAGATATTGTTTTGAAACCTAAATCAGCATAGCAATCAGGAATAGATTCACGTATAATGGTATCCCAAAATAAAACGCCCGGTTCTGCTGATTTCCATGCATTGTGGATGATCTTCTTCCATAATTCGCCTGCATCTACATCTTTTATAGTGGTAGGTCTTGATGAGTCAATAGGATATTGTTGTTTATAAACTGTATTATTAACAACTGCCTGCATAAATTCATCATCTATTCTCACTGACACATTCGCACCGGTCACTTTTCCTTGCTCTAATTTTGCATCAATGAATGACTCAGAATCTGGATGTTTAATTGAAACGCTTAGCATAAGAGCTCCACGGCGACCGTCTTGGGCTACTTCGCGTGTTGAATTGGAATATCTTTCCATGAAAGGCACAAGACCTGTTGAAGTCAAAGCTGAGTTTTTAACAGGAGAACCTTTAGGCCTTATATGTGACAAATCATGCCCCACTCCTCCACGACGTTTCATAAGCTGAACCTGTTCTTCATCAATACGGATAATAGCACCATATGAGTCAGCTTGACCATCAAGCCCAATGACAAAACAGTTAGATAGAGAGGCAATCTGAAAGTTATTGCCTATTCCTGTCATCGGACTACCTTGAGGTACGATGTATTTGAAGTTCTTAAAAAGATCGAAGAGTTCTTGTGCTGTAAGAGGATTCTGATACTTAGATTCGACGCGAGCAATTTCATTTGCTAAACGCCAATGCATATCTACAGGAGATTGCTCATAAATATTACCGAAAGCGTCTTTCAAAGCATATTTATTGACCCAGACTTTTGCAGCCAGTTCATCGCCTTTAAAATATTCAAGCGTAGCATTATAAGCTTCGTCAAATGTATAAGTTTTTAATTTCATTATTATATTATATTTGATTTTCTCTCTTTTTTTGGGAGTGCAATATTAATAATAAGATATTTAATTGCAAAACAAGAATCAATTTAGTTATTGACAACGTTAAAAAGTTTTCTTAAAAAAACAAACAACACACTATCAAACAATATTTTAACAAATTGATATTTTATGAAATATTTTCCATTTTGACAATTATCATTCTAATTTGATTACACAAAACAAGAGACCGGACTATTTAATACATAAACAGTCCGGTCTCTTTATTGTTTTATGATTAAGTAAAAAAAATATTAAAACAAATATATTTAATGTATGATTTATTTTACTTCGGCACCTACCAATTCTGGATCAATCATAATACGTCCGCAATACTCGCAAACGATAATCTTTTTCCCCATTTTAATATCCATTTGTTTTTGAGGTGGAATTTTGTTGAAACATCCTCCACAAGCAGCACGTTCTACACAAACAACAGCTAAACCATTACGAGCGCTTTTACGGATACGTCGAAATGCTTGCAACAGACGAGGTTCGACTTCTGTTTCTATTTTTTTCACTTCTTCACGAAGTTCTTCTTCCTGCTGTTTAGTTTCGGAAACGATTCCATCAAGCTCTTCTTTCTTTTGAGCAAGATCTTCGGTACGTTCTACTAAGTTTTTTTTGCTTTCAACTATTTGTTCTTCAAGATTTTTAGATGCTTGCGTAAATTCACGAATTCGTTTTTCTGCTAATTCGATTTCAAGTTTTTCAAAATCAATTTCTTTACTCAAATGATCAAATTCACGATTATTACGTACGTTGTCGAGTTGTTCTTTGTATTTGTCGCTCTTCATCGTGCTTTCCTGTATCTTGATTTTGAACTGAGCTATAGCTTCATTAGCTTCTTTGTTTTCAGCTTCGTATTTCTTAATACGGGTTTCTAAACCAATCAGCTCATCTTCAAGGTCAGCAACTTCTAAAGGAAGCTCTCCTCGCAAAATCTTGATTTTATCAATTTCAGATAACTTTTGCTGTAAGTTATAAATTGTTTTGAGCTTGTCCTCAACAGCCAATTCTTTCTCTGTTTGTTTCTTTGCCATAATTTTTATTTTTAGTTAAAATATCAACAATAAAAAATGCAGTAATCCGCCCGATATAAAAGACTTCTTACCACATCATTTGTAATATAGTTGGAGTAAATCTCAACTCAATTACAAATACTTAACAGGATTAATATCACATCCTGACATATATAATGCAAAGGTAGGATATTTTTCTGAAATTAGATTGTAAAATATATTTTTTGTGTAGATTTCGGATTCGTAATGACCGACGGTAGCCAATAATATCCTATCTTCCACATCATAGTAATCGTTATACTTAGCTTCTCCGGTAATAAAGACGTCTGCACCATAATCAATAGCCTTCGGGATGAGGAAAGCACCGCTACCGCTGCAAATGGCAACGTCGCGAACGGATTTACCTCTTAATGATGAATGCTGGACAACTGACAGATGAAAAGTATCCTTGAGCTTATACAGAAAATCCTCTTCGTCCATTTCATCAGGCAATGTTCCAACAATACCGCTCCCCGCCTGAGCCCATGTGTTTTGCAGCGCATAGAAATCATATACGGGTTCTTCATAGGGATGAACAGCGATAAGGGTGCGCTCTATTTCGGCACGTTTAAAGACCGGCAACACCATTTCGATCCTAACTTCGGGCTCGGTATGCAATTCGCCTATTTCACCACAGAAAGGGTTTGCTTTGGCTCCGGCTCTGAACGTACCTTGACCTTGCAAATTATAGCTGCAAGAATCGTATTCACCGATAGTACCTGCTCCAGCATTAAACAGAGCATTGCGTACCATATCAACTTGCTCTAACGGAACAAAAGTAACAAATTTGAGCAGTTTATCTTTTTGGCGATCGAGAATCCTTACATGTTGAAGCCCAAGCATATCAGCAAGATAATAGTTTATTCCGCCTGCTACATTGTCAAGGTTGGTATGAGCGGCATAAACAACTATATCGTGTTTGCATGCTTTCATTACACACCTCTCAATATAGTTTCTTCCTGTTAAAGATTTAAATGCTCTAAATGCCAATGGATGATGAGAAATAATCAGGTTACAATTAAGTGCAATGGCTTCGTCTATCACGGCTTCTGTTACATCAATGCTCAGAAGTGTGCCTTTAGCTTCCTGATAGACGTTACCTACCTGCACACCACTATTATCAAATCCTTCCTGTAATTGCAATGGTGCTAATTGTTCAATAACCTGAATTATCTCTTTGATTTTCATAATCCTCAATTTTTAATTTTACTGGTAGCAACAAGATATATTATCAATCGAACATCTTATGAAAATGAGCAAATATTTTATCTTTTATAGATTTGCTTGGTTGAAAATTAGGAGAGTTTTCAAGTCCTTGCAAGGTATTTTTCTCATTATCGCTCAGTTTTTCAGGAATATACACACTGATATTCACGAGCAGATCTCCTGTGCCGTAACGATTTACACTTGGTAACCCTTTATTACGTAATCGCAACACTTTACCCGGCTGGGTTCCCGGCTCAATAGTTACTTTTACTTTACCGTCTATTGTTGGCACTACCACAGTTCCACCTAAGGCAGCTGTTGATACACTTAATAATAAATTATAGACCACATCATTGTCATCTCTAAACAATTCCGGATGTTGCTCTTCTTCAACAACGATGAGTAAATCTCCGTTTATGCCACCATGACGTGCAGCGTTACCTTTTCCACTCATCGACAATTGCATTCCTTCTGCAACTCCGGCAGGGATATTGATGGAAATGACTTCATCTTCGCGAACAATACCTTCGCCAGAACAATGAGCACATTTTTTAGTTATTACTTTGCCTTCTCCATTACATGTTGGACAAGTTGACTGCGATTGCATTTGCCCTAACATGGTATTTACGACACGAGTAACAACTCCAGAGCCTTTACATGTCGAACATGTTTGATATGCTGAACTGTTTTCTGCTCCTGTTCCACTACAATGCGAACAGGCTACATACTTATTGACCTTTATTTTCTTTTCAACACCGTTGGCGATATCTTTTAAAGTTAATTTTACTTTGACACGTAGATCAGTTCCTTTATTGACTCTCGGACCACGTTGTCCGAAACCGCCAAAGCCGCCAAAATGACCTCCGAATATATCTCCAAACTGAGAGAATATATCGTCCATAGAGAAACCGCCCGAATGACCTCCAAATCCACCGGGGGCTTCATGCCCGAAACGATCGTAGCGAGCGCGTTTTTGTTCGTCACTCAATATCTCATAAGCCTCGGCAGCTTCTTTGAACTTTTCTTCCGCTTCTTTATCACCCGGATTCTTATCGGGATGAAATTGTATTGCTTTCTTACGATAGGCTTTTTTTATTTCTTCTGAAGTGGCAGTCTTTGTCACTTCTAAAATTTCATAGTAATCTCTTTTTGATGCCATTATTTATCCTATTTTACTTTGCAACGACAACTTTGGGATACCTGATCACCTTGTCATCCAGAGTATAACCTTTTTGAACACAATCAATAACCTTATCTTTATCTTCATCCGATTGAGCAGGAATAGTAGTTATAGCCTCATGTTTATCAGTGTCGAATGGCTGCCCTACTGCGTTGATTTCTTTTATTCCATGCTTAGACAAAAAATTCTTGAATTTGCCGTAAATCAAATCAACCCCCTCTTTAACGGCATCTACATCATCGGTTGAAGAGATATTTTCCAAAGCACGTTCAAAGTCATCGACAACTGTTATCACATCAATCAGCACACGTTCGCTGCCCGATTTCAACAAATCAGCTTTTTCTTTCAGAGTACGTTTTCTGTAATTATCAAACTCGGCGTTTAGACGCAAATAAGAGTCTTGCACCTCTTTGTACTTAGCTTCCCAATCGGTCACATTGTCAGCTGTTGCGTCATTTTGATCAACCTCAGCTCGATTATCTGTCACATTATCCGAATTTTGGGTTTCCGGAATCTCTTGAGTCATGTTTTTTTTATCTTCTTCCATATCATTAAAGAGTTATAAACAGCACATTAATATTATTGAAACCGCAATTACAAAATAATGATTTGCGGTATATGCAGATACTTATTACAAAATCATTGCCAAAACCTATTTGATTCATAAAAAAGTAACAAAAGTAACAGGTTTCGCTATGTTTTTTCTTTTGCTGACATACAGATTAATCTGAGGTTCTTTCAATAAAAGTATAGATAAATATATTTGCAAAAGTTGTTATTATAAGCAAAATTAAAAGTCATATATTTGTATAGAGTAAAAAAGGCAAATGTCATCATCTCGCAAATATTAATTATATACGGATTATGAGAATATTGATTTTAGGAGCCGGCAAAATGGGATCATTCTTCAGCGATGTATTGAGTTTTGATCACGAACTGGCAATATACGACAACAACCCTCAAAAACTACGCTTTATATACAACACTGTCAGAATGAGTGATCCGGCAGAAATACAGCACTTCGACCCCGAGCTTGTCATAAATGCCGCAACCGTAAAATATACGATAGACGCTTTTAAAACGATACTTCCTTATATAAGTAAGAATTGCATTATCTCCGATATAGCTTCGGTTAAGACCGGATTGGAAGAATTTTATGCGACCGTAGACCAACCTTTCGCTTCTTCTCACCCGATGTTCGGACCTACATTCGCCGATTTAAGAAACCTGAGTACCCAAAGCGCAATTGTCATCTCGGAATCAGACAAAAAAGGCAAAGAGTTTTTTCTCAATTTATATAAAAAACTAAATTTGCGTGTCTTTGAATATACGTTTAACGAACACGATGAGACCATCGCTTATTCATTGTCTATACCCTTTGCATCAACGTTGGTATTCACATCCGTCATGAAACCGCAGGATGCTCCGGGAACAACATTTAAACGTCATATGGATATTGCCAAAGGTTTGTTGTCTGAAGACGATTATCTGCTTACTGAAATACTTTTCAATCCTTACACTCCTGAACAGATTCAGGCGATACGTAAAGAGTTGAAACACCTGCTTGACATTGTGGAGAAAAAAGATAGTAATGAAATGCAGAAGTTCCTCACTAAGGCACGTAAAAACATCAGTTAACAGGCATTGCATAGTAGTTAAACAAACAACAAAGATTAATCATCATGGCGAAAAAAATTAGTGAGTTCAAAGGTTTTACTCCGCAAACATTTCAGTTTTTCAAAGACCTTGAACAAAATAATTACAAAGAATGGTTCGATTCGCATAAACATATATACGAAAACGAAATACTTGCTCCGTTGAAAGCCTTAGTCACAACACTTTCACCGGCAATGCACAATATAGACCCCGACTTTGAATTCCGCCCGCACAAAGTAATTTCTCGCATCTACCGGGATATACGTTTCTCGAAAGATAAAACACCCTATAAAACAGGTATGTGGTTTACATTTCAGATACCTGTATCTCGCGAATTATGGACTGACTATCCGGGTTATTTTATGGAACTAAGAAAGGATGAATACACCATCGGTATGGGTTTATTCGCTCCCAAAAAGAAAATTATGGACATCTACCGTGAAGAGGTGGCATATATCGCAGAAGAGTTTAAGCAAGTCACACAGGAAACTGTTTTAAACAGAGGGTTTGAGATTGGAGGAGAAGAGTACAAACGACCTTTAGCGAATGATTTAAGCGAATACTTCCAGCCATGGATTCAACGCAAAGGTATTTGGGTTTATAAAACAAGACCTATAAACGAAGATTTATACTCCGATAAAATTGTTAATCTAATACAAGACGATTTCACAGCCTTGGAATGGCTATATACTTTTTTTAAGAATGTAGCATCGGGTGAATAATTAAGTTTGATAAAGAGAAACGAATATGATAAATTTTCCGAATGCAAAAATAAATTTAGGGTTGAATATTTTGTCAAAACGAAGCGATGGATATCACAACCTCGAAACAATTTTTTATCCGTTAGGTATTAAAGATGCTCTTGAAATAATCCCGAAAGAGGATCAAAAACAAGATACTTTTTATCAAACAGGATTAAAACTTGATACCTCATCTGCAGACAACCTTGTTATGAAGGCGTTGAAATTGATGCGGGAACGATACTCATTTCCGACCCTTGAAGTTCATCTTTTGAAGACTATACCATTTGGCGCGGGTTTAGGGGGAGGTTCAGCCGATGCCACATTTATGCTCAAACTTATCAACGAGACTTTCGACCTAAACGTTGCAGACAAAGAACTGGCTGAAATAGCTGTTAAACTCGGAGCTGACTGTCCGTTTTTCGTACACAACACACCTATGTTTGCAACAGGAATCGGAGAGAAGTTTGAGAAAATAAATTTATCGTTAAAAGACTATACATTTGTGTTAGTAAAGCCTAATATTCATGTTTCGACAAAAGATGCCTTCGGCGGAATACAACCGGCTCTGCCTCAAAAATCATTAAAAGAAATTGTCGAACTACCGATCAAAGAATGGCGTGGATTAATGGAAAATGATTTTGAGAAAACTATTTTCCCAAAATATCCTGCTATAGAGTCCATTAAAGAAAAATTATACGCACTTGGTGCGCAATATGCATCAATGAGCGGATCGGGCTCATCTGTATACGGTATATTCAATCATAAACCTCAAAATATCGATACATTTTTTCCAAAAAATTACATTTGGATTGGTAAAGGATTGTAAAATCTATTTAACATTAAAATATCAAATAAATCAATATCTTTGTGTAGAAAGATTATGATAATATGATAAAAAAATTATTGGTATTCGCCTTACCCTTAACTTTACTTTGCTTAATTGGACTATCATTACTCTCGACCGACAGCAAAAATGAAGTCAGCATTAAAACGCCTTATGTGTTGGCAATGACCAAATCGGTGGATGTTCCCGAATCTGTCGAGTTTGCGGGTGAAAAGATAGATTTAACTCGTTATGATATGCACGAAAGGTACGACCGTGAAATAAATGGTTTTACCTACCTGCACTCTACAACGTTACTTCTTATTAAACGTGCCAACCGTTTATTTCCGATAATAGAACCAATTCTGAAACAAAATGGCATACCTGAAGACTTCAAGTACCTTTGCGTAATTGAAAGCAATCTTGATCCTCGTGCAGTATCAGGAGCAGGAGCATCCGGATTGTGGCAATTTATGAAACGTACCGCACCCTCATATGGATTGGAAGTATCATCTGAGGTTGATGAACGTTTTTCGGTTGTGAAATCAACTGAAGCAGCATGCCGCTATTTCAAAGAAGCTTTCGCTAAATATGGTAGCTGGTCAAGCGTAGCACTATCCTACAATGCGGGACAAGGTCGTATCAGTGGTGAACTTGACAAACAACAGGCTGAAGGCGGATTGGATCTTTGGCTAGTAGAAGAAACATCGCGATATTATTATAGGATGCTTGCTATAAAACAAATCTTCGACAATCCTACACGTTTTGGGTTTGTATTAACAGCGGACCAACTATATAAACCACTAAAATACAAAGAAATACAAGTAACATCATCAATACCCGATCTTGCCACTTTTGCCAAAGATCAAGGGATAACATACGCTCAACTGAAAGACTGCAATATCTGGCTCCGTGATCGTAAACTAACCATTAGTGTCAAATCGCAAAGCAGCTACACGATATTGATACCCGAACAAAAATCATTATATTATAAAAAAGGTGAAAATATAAAGGTACACGATAAAAACTGGATTATCCAAGACTAATATAATCAAAACCATAAAAATTACGTTGTTCTGCATAAAGATTAATGGAAAAAGAAAAAATTGAAGTATACGGAGCACGTGTACACAATCTAAAGAATATAGACGTCGAAATTCCCCGAGACTCGTTAGTCGTAATAACAGGACTAAGCGGAAGCGGAAAATCGTCACTTGCATTCGACACAATATTTGCCGAAGGACAGCGACGCTATATCGAAACCTTTTCTGCCTACGCCCGAAACTTTTTGGGAGCAATGGAACGCCCTGATGTAGACAAAATAACAGGGCTAAGTCCGGTCATATCAATAGAGCAAAAAACAACAAACCGCAACCCCCGTTCAACCGTAGGAACAACAACCGAAATATACGATTTCCTGCGTTTGTTATACGCACGTGCAGGGGAAGCATATTCATACCTCACAGGCGAGAAAATGGTCAAATATACCGAAGAACAGATTCTCGAACTGATAATGGAACGCTATATCGGTAAGAAAATTTTTCTTCTTGCCCCGCTTGTACGCAACCGTAAAGGACATTATAAAGAGCTTTTTGAACAGATCAGTAAGAAAGGCTACCTTACCGTACGGGTCGATGGCGAAATTCGGGAAATAATACCCGGCATGAGGCTCGACCGTTATAAAATGCACAGCATTGAGGTTTTGATCGACAAATTAGTTGTTTCCAATAAATTTGAGAACAACCTCAAAATGAGTCTTCGCACTGCCATGAAGCAAGGCGATGGTCTGATACTTATACAAGATGTTGAAAGCGGTGATGTGCGCCATTTCAGCCGTCAGCTGATGTGTCCATCCACAGGACTATCTTACAGCGAACCTGCACCTCACAACTTCTCTTTCAATTCTCCGCATGGAGCATGCCCTCGTTGTAAAGGATTAGGTGTGATCAATCAGATCGACATGAGCAAAATAGTGCCTAAACCAAATCAAAGTATTTATGCAGGAGGTATAGCACCTTTGGGCAAATACAAAAATTCGCTTTTTTTCTGGCAGATAGAAGCAATTTGCGAAAAGTACGACACAACGATTAAAACTCCGATAAAAGATTTACCCGAAGAAGCCCTGAATGATATTATGTTCGGAACAGACGAACAGTTACAGATCAAAAATCAGGCTCTCGGAACATCAAACTATACAGTCTCGTTTGAAGGGGTGGCTAAATACATTACCATGCAACAAGACACCGACGCGTCCGCCACAGCACAAAAATGGGCGGAGCAATTCATCAAAACTGATACATGCCCTGATTGCAACGGTCAACGTCTGAATAAAGAAGCGTTGCATTATAAGATAAACGGTAAAAACATAGCCGAACTTGCAGAAATGGACATCCAGAAACTGTACGATTGGGTACAGGATATGGACACTAATATCTCGGAAAAGCAAAAAGCAATTGCTTCTGAAATAAAAAAAGAAATTATCTCACGATTGTCCTTCCTGCTTGATGTAGGATTAAACTACCTGTCGCTGAACAGAGCATCAAATTCACTTTCAGGAGGAGAAAGCCAGCGCATCAGATTGGCGACCCAGATAGGTTCGCAATTGGTGAATGTGCTTTACATCCTTGATGAACCAAGCATCGGGCTTCATCAGCGAGATAATCAACGACTGATTCGTTCGCTCAAAAAGTTACGCGATACCGGCAATTCGGTAATTGTTGTAGAGCACGATAAAGATATAATGTTAGAATCTGACTATGTGGTGGACATGGGACCTTATGCCGGACGAAACGGAGGTAAAGTAGTTTACGAAGGCACGCCTCAAGACATGCTCAAAGTCAACACTCTGACCTCAGATTATCTGAATGGTCGGATGAAAATTGAAATACCGAAGAAACGTCGTACAGGTAACGGTAAAAAAGTAACTCTCAAAGGAGCGACAGGCCACAACCTTAAAGGCGTGACGGTAACATTTCCGCTCAACACATTTATCTGTGTAACAGGTGTATCGGGCAGCGGCAAATCAAGTCTTATCAACGGTACATTACAACCCATACTCAGCCAGCACCTCTATCGTTCACTAACCGATCCTTTACCTTATAAATCAATTGAAGGAATCGAAAATGTGGACAAAGTCATCAGCGTCGATCAGTCACCGATCGGACGGTCGCCACGCTCTAATCCGGCAACTTATACAGGTGTATTCTCCGATATACGCAATCTATTTGTCAATCTTCCCGAGTCCAAAATAAGAGGATATAAACCCGGACGTTTTTCTTTTAATGTCAAAGGCGGACGTTGTGAGGTATGCGGGGGCAACGGCTATAAAACAATTGCTATGAATTTTCTGCCGGATGTATATGTCCCTTGTGAAGCATGCCATGGTAAACGCTACAATCGTGAAACGCTGGAGGTACGTTTCAAAGGAAAATCAATCGCCGACATCTTGGATATGACCATAAATTCTGCCGTGGAGTTTTTTGAAAATGTGCCAGCCATATTAAACAAGGTAAAAGTATTGCAAGAGGTAGGTTTAGGATACATCAAATTAGGGCAACCATCTACAACGCTATCCGGAGGTGAATCGCAGCGTATCAAACTTGCTACTGAATTAGCACGCATAGATACTGGTAATACAATTTATATACTTGATGAACCTACAACAGGTCTTCATTTTGAAGACATCAGGGTTTTACTCAATGTTCTTAATAGACTTGTGGATCGAGGAAATACTGTTATTGTTATTGAGCATAATCAAGATATTATAAAATGCGCCGATTATATTATTGACATGGGTCCTGATGGTGGAACAGGAGGCGGAACAGTAGTAGCCACGGGCAAACCCGAAGATGTAATAAAGAAAAGCGAAGGCTTTACAGCATTTTATCTAAAAGATGAATTTGTCTAAAAAGCAAAAAACTTTTTAAACATAAGTTATGTTATAAAAAGAACTTATATTATATTTGTAACACATAAATAAAATCTATTATGTCAATTATTACATTTCAAGGGTCAAAAGTGAACACTTGCGGAGATTTACCTAAAATAGGAAGTTCAGCACCTGATTTTATTTTAGTTAAAGATGATTTATCAGAATTATCTTTAAAAGATTTGAAAGGAAAAAACATTGTATTAAATATTTTCCCAAGTCTTGACACAGGAGTATGTGCAGCGTCAGTAAGACGTTTCAACAAAGAAGCAGCCAATATGGAGAATACAGTTGTATTAGCCGTATCAGCCGACTTACCCTTTGCAAGTGCACGCTTCTGTACAACAGAAGGCATTAAAAACGTAATGCCCGCATCAGCATTCCGCAATCCAGAATTTGCCAAGAATTATGGTCTTCTGATGGTTGATGGTCCTTTAAAAGGATTACTTGCACGTGCAGTAATTGTAATCAATCCGGAAGGCAAGATAAAATACGTTGAGCTGGTGCCTGAAATCACTCAGGAGCCTGATTATAAATCAGCTATCGGCTCTATTGTGTAGTTTTGTAAAGTTTGTGTTAAGTGTTGGAAAGCCTGTGAAGTGATTCACGGGCTTTC
Source organism: uncultured Dysgonomonas sp. (assembly GCA_945273835.1). Lineage (GTDB taxonomy): Bacteria > Bacteroidota > Bacteroidia > Bacteroidales > Dysgonomonadaceae > Dysgonomonas. The sequence continues at coordinate 62,394 of CALYPL010000004.1, forward strand.
TGTTTTTGTTATGGCAAACCATTATTAACATCTATACATGAATAAAGATTAAAACCGTTTTACATTAACTTTCTTTTTATTTACCTTTGCGTAATCATAGACCAAGAAGATTACATTCATATAATATGGCTCAGACATCCCTACTTGAAAAACTTAATGCTCTCATAATCCGTTTCGAAGAAATCGGTACACTTATAACCGATCCGGCCGTGATGGCAGATATGAAACGATATGTGAAACTTAATAAAGAATATCGTGATCTTGAAAAAATAGCAAATGCACGCAATACATATAAACAGGTATTGGACAACATTTACGAAGCTAAAAATATATTGGAGAATGAGAATGATCCAGAACTTAAAGAGATAGCGCGTGAAGAATTAGAAACGGCTAATTCGCGCCTACCCGAACTTGAGGAAGAAATAAAACTTTTATTAATTCCATCAGACCCAGAAGACAGTAAGAATGTCATTTTTGAAATACGAGGGGGGACAGGTGGAGATGAAGCTGCCATCTTTGCGGGGGACTTATATCGTATGTACCTCAAATACTGCGAAAGTAAAGGTTGGAAAACTGAGGTAACCAGTCTTACTGAAGGAACTTCAGGCGGATATAAAGAAATAATATTTACCGTAACGGGTGAAGGTGTGTACGGAATTCTTAAATATGAATCTGGTGTACATCGTGTACAACGTGTGCCTGCAACCGAAACTCAAGGTCGTGTTCACACTTCGGCTGCCACTGTAGCTGTGCTACCCGAAGCTGAAGAGGTTGATGTTGAAATTAATCCTGCAGATCTTGAATGGCAAACTGCCCGATCAAGCGGTGCGGGAGGTCAGAACGTCAACAAAGTTGAATCTAAAGTGCAACTTACTCATAAGCCGACCGGTATCATGGTGCAAAGCCAACAATCACGTTCACAGATGGCTAACCGTGAAATTGCTATGCAACTTCTACGTACTAAGTTATTCGATATTGAATTATCTAAATATCAGAACGAAATCGCATCGAAGCGTAAAACGATGGTTTCGACCGGCGACCGTTCTGCTAAAATCAGAACATACAATTATCCCCAAGGCAGGGTAACGGATCATCGCATCAACCTGACACTTTATAATCTAACTGCTATAATGGACGGAGATATTCAGCCGATCATAGACCAATTGATAGTGGCTGAGAATGCTGAAAGGCTCAAAGAAAGCGAAATATAATCAAAACATAATATTAAGACTAAACCAGATGACCAGAGAGCAATTGTTTGAGAACATCCTGAAGAAAAAATCATTTTTATGTGTCGGACTGGATACTGACATTGATAAAATACCTGCACACCTGTTAGAGAACAACGACCCTATTTTTGCATTCAACAAAGCTATTATTGATGCCACTGCGAAATATTGCGTAGCATATAAGCCTAATTCTGCTTTTTATGAAGGTATGGGTATTGATGGTGAATATGCTCTCGACAAAACGGTGGAATATCTGCGTTTAAAATATCCTGAGCATTTTATCATACTTGATGCTAAACGTGGCGACATTGGTAACACATCTGATATGTATGCAAAATCTGCTTTCAAACAAATGAAGGTTAATGCTATAACTGTGGCTCCTTATATGGGTGAAGACAGTGTAAAACCTTTTTTGGCTTATCAGAACAAGTGGGTTATTTTGCTGGCTCTAACGTCGAATATGGGATCACAGGATTTTCAGATGATTGCTGATGCTAATGGCGAACGTTTGTTTGAAAAGGTATTAAAGAAATCTAAAGAATGGGGTACTACTGATCAACTTATGTACGTTGTGGGTGCAACGCAAGGAAGTATGTTTGCTGATATCAGAAAAATAGTACCTGATCATTTTCTGCTTGTACCGGGCGTGGGTGCACAAGGCGGTAGTTTGGCTGAAGTGGTCAAATATGGTATGAATAAGCAATGCGGACTTTTAGTTAACGCTTCGCGCAGTATTATTTATGCTGACAACGGACTTGATTTCGCATTTGCGGCTGCTTCTGAAGCAAAGAAGATTCAGGAGGAAATGGCTATTTATCTTGCCGATCTTCAACGTTAAGTTCTTATACTGTATAGCCTTTATTGTAATAGAAGCCGGGACTACTTTCGTGGTTCCCGACTTCTACCAAATACAAACTTACAATTTATGAAAACACAGTGAACTAATATTCAGCTCCTCCTCTTGTTTTACGGCTACCATATAAACCGGCATATGAACATAAAGCTGCACCTATAAGAAGTGCTATAAACGATATGATTCCTGTCCATGCGGCAGCGTTTGATGCCTCTTTTACTTGTTTGAGGGCATCTTCTTTCATTCCGTCCCAGCTTTGTTTTACATCGGCTATTGTTTTATCAAGATTATCAATTTGTTCTTGAGCTTGTTTAACGGCTTTATCACGTAATTGAATATATTGATCTACGGTTTTATCTACTTCGGCTTTTGACATAGACGAATTGTTTGCTATTGCTTTAGAAATATCATTTCGGTCTATCTTTGAGGAAAATGATTCTGCCCGATCTTTTAATCTGCTTTTGAAGCCATCAATAATCTGATCTGCGTCGTTCGGATTACTAATCAGATTTGTGAGAGACTTCTGCAAATCGCTTTTTACGTCATTCATTTGGTTTTGAATGTATTCGGGTTGCAATTCTTTCACCCCACTCTTTTTAAGTGCTTCTAATACATTCTGCTGAATATTTCCATTTTCTACTTTTGGATCTACCTGAATATTACCCCAGATCATTTGTGCCTGATCGGATAATCCCGATATTCCTGAACCTACGACTGTGGCTGTACCTGAAATTGTATTTCCTAATACTGATGATACTGATCCTAATATATTGGCTGTTACCTTAACTGTTCCTACCATTAGGCAGAGACTTAAAACAATTGTGATGATCAATGAAGTTGCCCAAACAAGAAAACCGTGAATCAAGCCGTCTGCTCCGGCTAATTTTCCTGCTACAAAGCTACCCACGCCAAGGCTTATCAGCAACGAAATGACTGTCCATATACCAACTGTTGTGCCAATGCCCGAAGCGGGATTATCTGCCAGTGGGTTAAACATAAACAATCCGATGCTTGAACCTAATATTGATAACAGGATTGATATTGCCAAAACTGTAATAACTCCTGCTATAACGCTACCCCATGAAACTCTTTTACGAATTTCTGTTAATTCAAATTTTTCCATTATTATTTATTTTAATATTTTACATCAAAATATCAATGTAATTAAAGACAATTTTGTGAATAGCCTTTTGGTATTGATATATTCTATTTTGGGGTTATTTGGTTTTAGGTTTCTTAAATAAAGATACTATCAACAGCAAAACAACGGCGCCTATTATTGACATAATTAGATATCCGAATTTACTGTTTACTGAAAAACCCATTATTTTATATAGCCATCCTCCAACAACACTACCAAGTAGTCCGACGATGATATTAACAATGAAACCAAAGCCACGTCCTTTCATTATCCATCCGGCTATTACACCGGCTAAAACTCCAAATACTAACGACCAGATTATACCATACTCAAACATGATTTTAAATATTTTTTTAGTTTTAATTCTTAAACTATGAACTCAAGCAAAGCTATATTTGAAAATCTTAGCCTCTGTCAAGAGTATTTTTATCTACATTTATTAGGTCTGTAGCCTCTTTTACATCTTTTGCGGGCGCTTCTTTTGCATTTTCGTTCAAGGCTTTGTTATCATTATCGCTATTGCTTTCAATCACTTGCTGAAAAGCATTAACTTTTTCAGGTGCTTTTTTTTCTTTTTTTTTCATAACCATCTTCAAAATTCAGTTTACTAATAAGGCATATTACATACAACATTATAGATTTCATCGGTTACATATCTCGATTCTTTTGATGCTAACGAAATATATACCTGACATATATCAGTTGTTTTTTTCTTATCCTCTTGCAAACTTTTAAAATTACTCACACAACATTTTTTCTTCAAAACTGGTATGGGTACAACAACATTTACCCGTACACCTTGTGTCCAGAATTGTTTAGCCATGCTGCGACTAAAACTTATAGTAGCAGCTTCGGAAGCGGCATAAATTGAAAATTTTTCATCTGGTTGATAAGCCTGATAGGATGAAGTTACAATAATACTTGAACCCAGTTTCATATATGGCTGAACAGCTCTTAGAGTCCAAAACAACGACAAAATGTTATTTTCTAATAAGAAACGAAATTTTTCTGTTGTCAAATCTTCAATATTACAGGCATTTGGTGGAGGGTGTGTGGCAAAAACAAGTACGTCTATTCGCTCGAATGAACCAATAACTGATTCAACCATATTTTTACATTCGTTTTCATTATTTAGCTTGTTCGGCACAAAAATAGATCTACAACCAGTATCATCTATTCCCTTACTCCATTTACTTATAGTTTCGATATTTTCAGGCTGATAGTTAATCGCCAAATCACATCCTTCATTTGCATAAGCAAGAGACACATCACGCCCAATTCTTGAGTCGGCTCCTACAATAAGAGCTTTTAAACCATTCAGACGCTCGCACATCGTACGCTTCTTTCTTTTGTCTATAATCTCCAAATCCTCGAACGAGGATTCGGAAGATCTTTCATCCTTAGTTTTCATACATCCTCGGTTTAAAAGTATTTGTATAAACGATGTCCAAGAATCACAAGGCTTCAAACGTTTCAGTTTATAAACTAACTAATTGAAGTCATGAATATTGTTCAGATATCACTACCTGAAATTAACTGCTCACTATTTATCTTTCGATATTTTATTTTTTGCTTCGTCAATCTTATTTTCAGCCTTCTTCTCGGCTTCATCTGACTTAGCGGCTATCTGATCTTTTGCTTCTGATACTTTTTCGCTAACATTATTTTTTATTTTATGGGCTTCGTTTTTCAAGTTTTCTGTTGTTGATTCAACTTTGTCCCCTACTTCACTTGCAGTTCCCATTATGTCTGATTTAACATCATTAAAGGCTTCTTTAGCTTTTTCTAAACCTTCTTTTATTTTATCTGATGCTTTATCTACAAAACTTTTTTCGTTGGTTTCCATGATTTTTTTATTATTATAGCGTAATTTTTAACTTTTGAACCAAATATACAGACCTCTTACACCGTAGATAATTATAATAACGCCAAGTATTATAAATAGTGACGTACTCATAAAATCGGGAAATAAGAAAATCAGAATTCCTATAAGAATCAGGATTACGGATAAGACATACGTCCAAACCGATATTTTCCGCTCTTTATCCAGCATACCGTTGATCATTTGATACAAAGCTCCGATAATGAGGATAACTGCAATGATATAGAATATTACATTGCTCAATGTTGCAGGTATAACTAAAAAGAGAACACCTAATCCAAGGCTTATAATTCCGGATACAATGTTAAATATCTCGCCTCCTTTACGTTTTTTTATTGCATTGGCAATCAAGAACAATCCAAATGTTATTAGCAGAGCTCCCACTATTATAATTAGTGTGTTTAACGAAGAGTCGGGCCATAATAAGAGAATGATTCCTACCGCAATAGCCATCAAACTTTTAATCATCGAAGTCCTTAATTGTTCCATATCTTTTAATTTGTTTTGTAAAACATCATCGGGATATACCGAAAGGTTCATTAATCCCGATGACATTATGAGGTAAAAATTAGAACATTATTTGCTTTTGTTCTTCAAATCATCTGCTGTTTTCTGAGCTTTGTCTTTAACATTATCGAGTGTATTGTTAGCTTTATCTTTAAGATCTTTAGCTTCGTCGTTAATGTTTTCTTTAGCATCGTTAAATGCGTCACCTGCTTTATCTACAGCTTTATTTACTGAATCCTTGGCTTGTTCATATTTATCTGAAGCCTTCTGTTTATCTGTTTTTTTACAAGCCGGCAACGATAACAAAGTTCCTGATATCAGTAAAAGACCGATTACTTTAAATGTTCTTTTCATGACTAAAATATTTAATTGTTAAAAAAGATGTTACTATATTATTTCACTCTTGTGCCTATGTTCTTATCCTATATATCATATCTGTTGTTTCAGATATAGCTTTTTTACAATGCTAAATTCTGATTTACAAATAAGTTGATAGTTATTGATATCTATTATCTAATATATCTATCATGGAAAAGAATTACGCACACATGTGCGGAATGTCGATAATTAAAAAAAGAAGTTCGTGTTTTTTGATTGTATGAGTAGAAGAGTTTTCAATAAAACATTATCCGAGTAACCGAATTTAAATGTATTAAGTGTTTATTTGAGACCTATCCACTATCAGAATTAATATCTGGCGAAAAGATCAGATCACCATTCAAGATGTATAATTGTTAATTTCAGATTTATATTTTCTGAAATTTAATTTATTTTAAAGTTGAATATGACACGAGGTTTCCAGTCAGCAATAATTCTGCAAGCTACTTAGTAAAGTCAATCTTTTGAATTCTTATTCTCTTTATCCATAAGCTAATCTAATGCTCCGGTAAACAGTTTAATTTTCAAATGAACAGGTAATAAATCACATTTAATATGCAAATTCCTGCGAATAACGATTGAACGAAAACCATTTTATCAAATATTATATCCGGTCCGGCATTTCATTAGACCCTCTCCTATATGAAATAAGTAAAGAACACTTTCTTCTTATTTTTACCGGACACGGATATAAATATCTTATTTATTTTTCTTCAAGGTACATTATAACGGCACGGTTCCATTCAACAACTCCAAATGGAGGTTGAGTTTGACCTTTCCAGTCAACAATCACGCGGTCGCTTTCAATACCATATTTACTAACCATCAATGCTTCAACATTTTGAGCTCTCTGACGAGATAGTTTTTCGTTTATAGCAGCTGTACCTGTAGCCATATCGGTGTAACCGACAATACGTACTTTCATATCTTTATTTTCTTTCAGATATTGAGCTACGTTATAAACGTTTACTTCTTGCATCGGATCGATCTTAGTTTGATTTATGCGAAACAGAACTACGTTATTTACAGGTTCATTACCTTTGTTAACAACTTCTTTTTTCACAACTTCTTTTACAACTACCTGAGGTTCAGGGATAGGTTGATTTGCTAATCTATCTATTTCAGCTCTTTGTGTATTTATTTTTGTGTTAAGTGCATCTATTTCTGATTGATCACGTAATACGGCTTGTGAAAACTTCGGTTTACCACCAAGGTCGAATACAAGACCTGCTGAAGCACTGGCAAGCATATCGTAACCACGTTTACCACCTCTTCGTTGATCAAACTCATCTCTAAGTACTTTTGCGGCAAATTCTACGTTCAAAGACAATCTGTCAGAGAAACGAAATCTGTTGATAATACCTGCATCAAGAGTGGCACTGTTAGAGTGATTACTTGGTTCTATATTGCTTGGGAAATTTTTATAATCCCAACCGTATGCCCAACCAAATCCTACATAAGGTATAAATGAATATACACGGTCAGCGTTGTAGTTTAGCAAGTAATCAGACATATTCCACATGAAGTTGGCTTCTACTGTAATATGTTTATTTCTTGACATATATGACGCATCATTATTGAAGGTATGTATGTTCGTGATACCAGAAGATTTGATACGTAGTCCTGAGTAGGGGCTGAACCATTTACCGAACTGGAAATTAGGAGCTACAGTTATACGACTCCAGAAATCTGCATTTGCGTCTTTATCGCCCAAATACATATTTCCTTGAGCACCTGCACCTATAAACCAGTTATCCCAAAAACCATTTTTTATAAATGTTGTCTTGCGTCCGGGTTCTGTACTGAATCCTTCTTTTTCTTGAGCTGTCATAAATGCAGCTAAAGATGCTAATACAACAATCAATGCAATTTTTTTCATAACTTAATTATTAAAATTTATATCCGTAGCCTAATAAAAATACGGCACAATCATCTTTTCCAAACATGAATTTTCCTTCAACATTCAAAAAGCTCTTAGCGTCAAGATCGTAAGTTAAGCCAGCTCCAAGGTTGAATGCAAAGTTAGTATCGCTATGTGAATCTGTTTTTAATACTTGATTATTGACAATTACGTCTTGTTTGCCATAGTGATTGTTTTGCATGCCTAATCCTGCTAATGGATAAAATGAGAATCTGTCTTCTTTAAGATTAATGACATAATGTACATTCAAATTAACATCTAATCCTGTAACTTTATCTTTTGGAAAGAAGAATGTTACATCGGGTGCTACACGAATATTGTCGATCAAGTTGTAACGCCCTTGTACTCCAAGTGCAAATCTTTTAAAATCTGATTGATACCCAAGGTGACCTAAAGCGGAGATTTCTCCTTTTTTCTGTGCATATGCCCCCCATGCTATGGCTATCGTAGCCATAAGTAAGATAAATTTTTTCATCGTTGACTATTTGTTTTAATTAATAAATTGGTTTTTTCCTAATTGGTTTTTATATATAGAATTTATATAAATAGTTTTATATTTATATAAACTGTACCATGTAGATTAAGCGAATAATTTAAACTTACACCACAATAGTTTAGGTATCAATAAAATAGTAAATAATAGGAGATATGTCGATCTTAATGTTAAGATCACTTCTTTGGGGTCTGCATATTAAACGGTTACATTATATTTTTTGTTCATTATTTATAAAAATAAAAACAATAAATCTTAACCCAATAGCATAAAATACTAATATTCAGATAATTAACTCAACAAAGCAAAAGTGTTAAATTTTAAATTTCACAAAACATTCTCGGGGAGTCAACAGGTAATTAGATAGTTAGATAGCCATAAGTTAGTGTTTCATTAAAATAAAAAAAGACTGAAGTCATTTATAACTTCAGCCTTTGAATACTTTAAAATTAATACCACAGTAGTAATCATGGTATATGTATATCAATCGTTATTTGGCAAGATTAAGAATAACAGCCATCACCTGATTACCGATATCTTCAGCCTCTTTCAAGCTATGAGCTTCTGAATATACTCGGATAATAGGTTCTGTATTGGATTTACGTAAATGTACCCATTTATCAGGAAAATCAATTTTTACTCCATCTATATCTGTTATTTCAAATTCAGCATATTTGGTTTTAACTGCTTCTAATATGGCATCAACATCAATACCCGGAGTGAGCTCAACTTTTTGTTTAGCCATATAATATTGTGGATATGTAGCTCGCAACTCACTAACAGTCTTTTTTTCTTTAGCCAAATGGGTTAGAAACAAAGCGATTCCGACAAGTGAGTCTCGTCCATAATGGCATTCGGGGTAAATAACTCCTCCATTGCCTTCTCCTCCTATAACGGCATCAACTTCTTTCATTTTAGTAGTCACATTTACTTCGCCAACTGCTGAAGCAAAATATTTCTGACCGTATTTTTTTTCGGTTATATCACGCAGGGCTCGGCTTGAACTTAAATTTGAAACTGTATTGCCCGGTGTATGTTTCAATATATAATCGGCTACAGCTACAAGGGTATATTCTTCTCCGAACATTTCTCCATCTTCACACATAATAGCTAAGCGATCGACATCTGGATCAACAACAAATCCCACTTGGGCCGACGATTTTTTCATTAGAGCGGAAATATCGCCCAAATGTTCTTTTAATGGTTCGGGGTTATGTGGAAAATGCCCATCGGGAGTACAATATAATTCGTTTATTTTGTTTACGCCCAAAGCTTTCAATAGGCGAGGTATGGCAATTCCTCCGACAGAATTTACACAATCAATCGCTACTTCGAAATTGGCCGCTTTTATCGCATCTTTATCAACCAGCTTCAAAGCAAGTACTGCATCAATATGTTTTTCGGTGTAATCTGCTTCTGTAACTTTGCCAAGTTCGTCTATATCTGCATATATAAAATCTTCTTTTTCTGCTATTTTGAGCACCTCATTTCCCTCTTCTGCATTCAGAAACTCACCTTTTTCGTTCAGCAATTTCAATGCGTTCCATTGTTTTGGATTGTGGCTTGCGGTAAGGATTATTCCTCCACATGCTTTTTCCATAACCACAGCAAGCTCTGTTGTAGGGGTTGTGGCGAGGCCTATGTCTACTACATCAAATCCCATCCCCATGAGGGTACCTACTACCAGCTGCTCCATCATCTTGCCCGAAATACGTGCATCACGTCCTACAACAATTTTATTTGTTTCTACTTTCGTGCTTTTACGAATGAAGGTAGCATAAGCCGAAACAAACTTTACCGTATCAAGCGGAGTCAAACCTTCACCCACCTTTCCGCCAATGGTGCCTCTGATACCAGAAATAGATTTAATTAGTGCCATATAGTATGTCGTCTTTTATGATATTATACCTCAATCGTTTAAAGTACAATGGTTTATAATTTGTTTGTTGCGCTTTTGAACCGACCTCGAAAGGAACAATCAGGCTAACTTCTCCCTGATCTCCTACATATTCAAGTGGTAAAGTACAAGCTGTTGACATAAGTTCGTATTTATAGCGCCCTCTCCCGTATGAAGCATCATTAACCGAACCTTGATAAGTTGAACTGTTTCCGTACTTAAATTCAATCCAATTCTGGTCGTTAGATTGTCCCATATTCGTAATAGGAATAGTATCGCCTAAATAATTAGCGTAAGCTCTAAGTGTAACATCAGTATTTGGTACTTGAGTTGCTTTTTTATTTTTATTTCCGTAGCTCGTCACATGTATATATGTACCCGAAGGGTGTAAATAATAATCATTTGGACCAAAAATGCTATCGCTTGGGAAATCATGAAGAACACGAATATCGTTTTTATTCAAAAAATGTTTTATATCTTTTTTTTGCTTATCCAATTTATCCGCATAGGTTTCACTGTCGTTACATGAAAAAAGTACAAAGGTTAATGAAAAGATAGTCAAGTAAAAGTAAACAGATTTTCTCATAAGTATAATATCAATCAAAATGTATTTTTAATTATTCAGCCCTAAAAGGCTTTTATATTCCGGTAATTTTTTTTCAAATATTTCGACAGCTTCATTCAGTGATCCATAAAATTCACCACCTGCTGCATTCAAGTGACCGCCTCCATTGAAACATTCGGCAGAGAACTTATTGGCTGGAAATGTGCCTTGCGAACGCAAAGATATTTTAATCATATTACCATCTTCACGCAGAAAAACTGAGAAAATAATATCCTTAATGTTTAATGGCAGATTGGCAAAACCCTCTGTATCGCCTTTTTTAGCATTATAGCGTTGTTGTTCTTCATTGGTCAAAGTAATCAAAGCAGTTTTAAATTCAGGATAAACTTTCATTTTTTCGCTCAACACATATCCCAACATGCGATATCGGTCAATTGAGTAGCTATGGTAAACATTTGAATATATCCGGTCTTTATCTATACCTTTCTTTAATAGCTCACCAATTATATAGTATATCTGAGCACTGTTTGAGTTATAAGTGAATGCTCCCGTATCAGTCATCATTCCTGTGTAAATAGCCTCTGCTGAATCTTTACTCATCAATTCAAAATCTCCCAGCCTACAAATCAAATTGAAAATTAATTCACTTGTTGACGATATTTCGGGATGAGATATAACAACGTCACAAAAATCAGTTGGATAAGGGTGATGATCTATCAAGATTTTCTTAGCATCAGATGCCTCCACAAATGAAGCCATAGCACCGATACGTTTAGGAATATTGAAATCAAGACAGAAAATAAGCTCTGCCTCGTCAATGAGACGTTGTGCAAAATCCGGATATTTTTCAAAAATAAGAATATCTTTGGCTCCATTGAGCCAAGATAAAAAATCGGGAAAGGAATTTGGAACTATGACTGTAACATCGTTACCCGAATCGATAAGATAATGATACAATGCCAATGATGATCCTATGGCATCGCCATCGGGCGAAACATGTGTAACAATGACTATTTTTTCATATTGATTGAGCAACTCCTGAACTTCAGATATTCGAGCTGCTGAAATTAATTTCGAAATCATCTAATTATTTAAATCTTGGTTTGGGATTATTGCAAATATACTATAAATTTAAAGTAAACGCTCCTTTTTCGCCAACATCGTAACATCTAATTTTCAGTTTTTGAGATTCATTAACCAGCCGTTTCCTTAACCAATGCGGCATCGAACCATCTAAAATAATTTGTTTCGGTGAAAATAAATTATTTAATTTATCTAATGATCGGACATTTTTTGTTCTCAATAATAAAATATCCACATCAAAAGATTGATCTGAAAATTGTTTTTCAGTAATATCTTCGCCCAATATAAGCATTTTAGTATCGCCTATTTTATAAACACCATCTGGAGGCAATCCATCACATTTTCTTAGCTCATAACGTCTACCTTCTATTTCCCATCTTATTTCAGTCGCGTCATACCGGTTATAAATCACCAATTTATCCGGCAGATCCGAAATATTATTGCCCAAACGTATAACCAATATGACTAAAAACAGAAATACTGCGGTGATTAAGAAAACAGTTTTTCTTTTCTGAAAAGCGACAATCAAACACAGTATTATTGCAATTAAAATTAAGAGGTTTAATCCGGATATACGCATATCACTAATAAGCGCAAACGGAAGATTCTCAAAGAAATGAATCATTTCCGTCAAAACATCCACCAACAATTGCATTATCTTTATCGGTAGGTATAACAAATAGGTTGTTGCATCCGGCAATAAATAAGACACCCCCTTAGCCACTACGATACTAAAAGTTGAATATGTGATACATGTTACTAAGGGAACAATTAACATATTCGACACAAAGAAATAGGTGGGGAATGTTCCAAAATAATATAGACAAAGCGGAGACGTACCCAATTGAGCGACAACAGACAGGGCGAATGTCTGCCAAATATTACGCAAATATCTATTTTCAAAATTATATAAATTAACAACCTTGGGTAATAAATACAGAATAGCCAGCATGGAAATAAAGCTCAGCTGAAAACTGACATCAAATAGCCAAAGTGGGCATACTAAGAGCATAAAAAAAGCAGAAATATATAAACCGTTCAAAGAAAATCCTTTGCGTCCGAATAGTTCTGCAAGACAAAAAACGGTCAACATCAAACTGGCTCTGATTACCGAAGGCGGTAATCCGGTAATAAAAGCATAGCACCATAAAACAATAATAATTACAACCGGTTTTATCCGATATAAATGCGATGTTTTACGTATAAACCCCATTAAAAAACTTATAAGGGCATAAATAATTCCGACATGCAAACCGCTTACTGAAAGCACATGAGCAGTTCCGGTAGCTCTGAAAGATTGTTTCAAATCGTCCGATAAAGCATCCTGATAGCCTAAAGTCAAAGCAGATAGTATTGTATATTGATTTTCGGTAAAGCCAAGAGATTTATAAAAATTAATTATTTTGAAACGAAACAGTTGAGCCTGAATTTCTAATGACGAAGAAACAGCGCCCGTCTTCATCAGCGCACCCTTTGAAATATAAGCCGTTCCGGCATATCCCTGATTATGCATATACTCAACATAATCGAACTCATTCGGGTTACCTTGATTCTTGAAAGGCACAATTACTGATTCAAATAAAAATTCATCTCCGGGTTTTAAGATATTGTCTGCCGTATCGTTCTGTACATAACATACAATTTGTTTTTGATAATCAGGTAAACAAACTTTATAGGCAATTGAATGTGGTTTGGGTTGAGGTATATCAATGACAACACCTTTATATATATGAGGTTTATCTGCGAAAATAAATGAAAACTTATCTTCGCTTTTTTGGGTTGTAACTACACCGACTGAAGCAAGCAGGAAAGATGCGGCAACTCCAAAAAGCCACCTAAATCTGAAACGATATTTATAGGGAATGTAATAAGATGCAATTATACCAATTACACCTGTCGTAAAAAATATTAAACTAAGAAATGAGAGCTTTAAATAGTATTCTAATAAGATACCCGCAACCAAAGGCAACAACAAAAACAGGAAAGGAGTTTTCGCCAATGGGTTGTGCATTCGGGTTTTAAAACGATAGTTAAACCAAACTTTTAAGACGATGGATCATATCTTCGGGATCAGATTCAGCAAAAACAGCACTTCCGGCAACAAGGATATCTGCTCCTGCATCAACAAGTTTTTTACCTGTTTCAACATTCACACCTCCATCAACTTCTATCAACGTTTTCAAATTGCGTTTACTGATCATTTCTTTCAGAGAATTTATCTTACGCAAAGAATTTTCAATAAAACGTTGCCCTCCAAAACCCGGATTCACCGACATTATTAAGACCATATCTATATCGTGAATGATATCTTCAAGTAAAGAAATTGGTGTATGCGGGTTAAGAGCAACCCCCGCTTTCATTCCGGCATCATGGATGGCAGCTACCGTGCGGTGAAGATGTAAACAAGCCTCGTAATGAATAGTCATCATATAAGCTCCGGCATCCTTCATTACATCAATATATTTATCAGGGTAAACAATCATAAGATGCACATCTAAAGGCTTCCGGGCAATTTTTTTTATTTGTTTGATAACAGGAAATCCGAACGAGATATTCGGCACAAAAGTACCGTCCATCACGTCACAATGAATCCAGTCAGCCTCACTACGATTTATCATTTCAATATCAGCTTCAAGATTTAAAAAATCTGCCGACAGGATCGATGGTGCTACCTTATGAGTCATATTTTGAATAATTTAAAATCTAAACAAAGATAATTAAAAAGACACTCCACATAAAAGAAAAGGCGTAAAAAGCAATCAGTCTTCCACGCCTTAACTTATAATTGAATCTCATTTAATTTACACATATTGTATTAATAGAAGTCGGCAATTTTTTTTCCGTAAAGAACGTACGTGCATATATTTTCAAAAAATCCACCGTTTTATCGGAAGGTACGACAACCTTCTTTTTGCCATCACATAATAAAGGAGTAATATCTTTCTTCATAGGCCAAATAGTTTATGTTTTATTAGAAAACGTCGGAAATTACAACTTATTGTATTCATAATGATTTAAACTTTATATTAATAATCTGGCCTATCAAAGATTTTAAAGCAACTAAAAAAAATTAATAAAACGATTTGGATATCAACCATAAATAGTATAAATTTGCAACCCGAAAAAAGAAGGGAGGTTAAATGGATTCTTGAACTTAAAATAGCTATTAAATTGGCAATATTGTCTTTAAACATGACAATGTTCAGGATTCATTTATAAATAAACTCAACAAAGCGATCAAAGATTTAGGGTAAAAGCCCTCATTAATTTAAATTTAGTAGATTAAACAATTAACAATACAAAGAATATGATCATCGTACCTATTAAAGAAGGCGAAAACATTGAAAAAGCCTTAAAAAAATTCAAAAGAAAATACGAAAAAACCGGCGTGGTTAAAGAATTGAGAAGACGTCAGGCTTTTGAAAAACCATCCATTACCAAAAGACAACAAAAGCTGCACGCTATTTATGTTCAAAAAATGCACCAAGACGAAGATTAAATTCTGAAATTAGCATTTCCCATTAAAAAATTAGTAACTTCGTTACGAAGTAAAACTAAAAATCATGGAATTGCTAATCGACAAATACATAAAATATCTCCGATATGAAAGGAATTACTCCTCACATACGGAGATATCTTATTTTAATGACCTTAAGCAATTCTGTACATTCATACAAAATAATCATCCCGAATTAACTTTAACAGACGTTGACGCCAATATTATCAGGTTATGGATTGTTTCTTTAATGAATGAAAAAACATCTCCACGTTCCGTCAACCGCAAAATAAGCGCATTAAAATCCTTCTATAAATATTTACTAAGAATCGGGACAATAGAAATAGATCCGACCCGAAAAGTCTCTGGACCTAAAACTAAAAAACCTATACCTTCTTTTGTAAAAACTTCCGATATAGAAGCCATACTTAACGATAATCAGGCAGAAGATTCGTTCGAAACATTCCGAAACCATGTTATTATGGAACTATTCTACGTAACAGGTATTCGTCGTGCAGAACTTATCGGGTTAAAAGATACGGATGTAGATTTTAGCTTAAAAAGCATAAAAGTCACAGGAAAACGCAACAAGCAACGCATAATACCACTAAGCAACAGCACATTAGATTTATTAAATCAATATATAAACCGCCGCAACGAAGAAATAGAAAATACCCCCGAAGCGCTTTTCGTCAAAAACGACGGTCAACCCCTATACCCGATGTTAGTACATCGGATTGTAACCAATATCCTGAAATGGATTTCTACATTATCCAAAATAAGCCCACACGTATTAAGACATACGTTTGCAACAGACATGCTTAATAACGGCGCAGATATAAACGCAGTAAAAGAACTGTTAGGCCACTCAAGCCTTGCATCAACAGAAGTTTACACACACACCTCTTTCGAGGAATTAAAAAAAATTTACAACAAAGCCCATCCAAGGGCAGAAAAAAAGGAGGAATCAATATGACCACAACAATTCAATCACTACATTTCGATGCAGCAGAACAGCTAAAAGAATTTATCACAAAAAAACTTAACAAACTTGATAAATTCACAGATACTATCATCGACTCTGAAGTTATACTCAAAGTAGTGAAACCCGAAACATCGAATAACAAGGAAACATCAATTAAGCTTAATGCTAAAAATGGCGAATTTTTCGCATCCAAAGTCGCAGATTCATTCGAAGAATCAACAGTACTTTGCATTGAAGCATTAGAAAAACAAATTTTAAAGGCAAAAGACAAAAAACAAGAGAAATAATTCTGTTAAATTATTCTGCAACATCAATATTTTAAATAGACAAAAAAATTAAAGGTAAACTATTGTATTTGTAAAAAATAATACCTAATTTTGTCGCCGTTTCGCTTAGGAAGAAAGCCTTACGGCGGCAATTCGCTTTTAACAAGCCTCTTTAGCTCAGCTGGCCAGAGCACGTGATTTGTAATCTCGGGGTCGTTGGTTCGAATCCGACAAGAGGCTCAGAAAAAAAATCAGTAATCCACTGATGCTTTCAAGCCAAAACAAGCCAATGTAGCTCAGTGGTAGAGCACTTCCTTGGTAAGGAAGAGGTCACGGGTTCAAGTCCCGTCATGGGCTCTATTTTTAGACACTATTATTGTAACTATATACATTAACTAAATAGATAAAATTATGGCAAAAGAACATTTTAACCGGTCGAAACCGCATGTAAACATCGGTACAATCGGTCACGTTGACCACGGTAAGACTACTCTTACTGCTGCTATCACAACAGTTTTAGCTAAAAAAGGTCTATCTGAAGTAAAATCTTTCGACCAGATCGATAACGCTCCAGAAGAAAAAGAACGTGGTATCACTATCAATACATCACACGTAGAATACGAAACAGCTAACCGTCACTACGCACACGTTGACTGTCCGGGACACGCTGACTATGTGAAAAACATGGTTACAGGTGCTGCTCAGATGGACGGAGCCATAATTGTAGTTGCTGCTACAGACGGTCCGATGCCACAAACTCGCGAGCACATCCTTTTGGCTCGTCAGGTAAACGTGCCTCGTCTTGTTGTATTCATGAACAAATGCGATGTTGTTGAAGACGAAGAAATGCTTGAGCTTGTTGAACTTGAAATGAGAGAAATCCTTTCATTCTATGATTTCGACGGCGACAATACACCGGTTATCCGTGGTTCTGCATTAGGAGCATTGAACGGCGTTGAAAAATGGGAAGAACAAGTAATGGAGTTGATGAACTCAGTAGATACTTGGATTCCTCTACCTGAACGTGACGTTGACAAACCATTCTTGATGCCAGTAGAAGACGTGTTCTCTATCACAGGTCGTGGTACAGTAGCAACAGGTCGTATCGAAACAGGTCGTATCAAAACTGGTGAAGAAGTACAAATCATCGGTCTTGGAGCAGAAGGCAAAAAATCAGTTGTAACTGGTGTTGAAATGTTCCGTAAGATCCTTGACGACGGACAAGCTGGTGATAACGTAGGTCTTCTTCTTCGTGGTATTGACAAAGAAGAAATCAAACGTGGTATGGTTATCTGCCACCCTGGAAAAATAACACCTCATACAAAATTCAAAGCAGAGGTTTATATCTTGAAAAAAGAAGAAGGTGGACGCCACACTCCATTCCATAACAAATATCGTCCTCAATTCTATATCCGTACATTGGATGTAACAGGAGAAATCACTCTTCCAGAAGGAACAGATATGGTTATGCCAGGAGATAACCTTACAATCTCTGTTGAACTAATCTACCCAGTAGCATGTAACGTAGGTCTTCGTTTCGCTATCCGCGAAGGTGGACGTACAGTAGGTGCTGGTCAGATTACAGAAATCCTTGACTAATTATAACGCAAGTTATTTAGTATAACGAAGCCGGAATTAAAAACCGGCTTCTACCTACGGGTTTAGCTCAGTTGGTAGAGCACTGGTCTCCAAAACCAGGTGTCGGGAGTTCGAGCCTCTCAACCCGTGCCAAAATCTCAAAAAGAGAATGAAAAAGATAATTAACTACGTAAAAGATTCTTATAACGAACTTGTATATAAGGTTACTTGGCCAACTCGAGCCGAATTAACGAACAGTGCTGTTATAGTCATGATTGCTTCCATCATAATGGCTGTAATAGTATTTGCTATTGATGGGGCATTCGAATGGGTAGTCAAATTTTTCTATGGTCTTATATAATCTTCAATAGCAATGTCTGAACTCGATAAAAAATGGTATGTTCTCCGTGCTGTCAGTGGAAAAGAAGCTAAAGTAAAAGAGTATCTTGAATCTGAAATGAAGAAAGGCGAACTAGGAAAATATATTTCTCAGGTTCTTATACCCACAGAAAAAACTTATATTATGCGTAACGGGAAGAAAGTTTTGAAAGAAAAAGCTTACTTACCCGGTTATATATTGATTGAAGCAGCTCTTGTTGGGGAAGTTATTCATGAACTTCGTAATATTAATTACGTGGCAGGATTTTTACCGGATACAAAAAGTCCGCAACCTTTGCGCCAGTCTGAAGTAAATCGCATACTCGGCACAATGGACGAACTTGATGAACAACAGGTAGAAATGGATGTTCAATATTATGTAGGAGAAAATGTGAAAGTAACTAATGGACCTTTCTCAGGATTTTCCGGCATAATTGAAGAAGTGAATACAGAGAAAAAGAAATTAAAAGTAATGGTAAAAATATTCGGGCGTAAAACTCCGCTTGAATTGAATTACATGCAAGTCGAAAAAGAACAGTAAAATTGGTTACGCAGTTTGAGGTTCTTCTTTAAGATTAATAAAATTTAAATTAAAACAGAAATGGCTAAAGAAATTGCTGGACAATTAAAATTACAGATTAAAGGCGGTGCAGCAAATCCATCACCACCCGTAGGGCCTGCATTAGGATCGAAAGGTATCAACATCATGGATTTCTGTAAGCAATTTAATGCCAGAACTCAAGACAAACCAGGCAAAATACTTCCGGTTGTAATCACTTATTATGCTGATAAATCATTCGATTTCGTTGTAAAACAGCCACCTGTTCCGGTAATGTTGCTTGAAGCCTCTAAACAAAAAAGCGGCTCAGCAGAACCAAACCGTAAAAAAGTTGCTGAAATCACATGGGATCAGGTAAAAGCAATAGCAGAAGAAAAAATGTCTGACTTAAACTGCTTCAACCTCCAATCAGCAATGAAAATGGTTGCAGGAACAGCAAGAAGTATGGGTATTACCGTAAAAGGGGATTTCCCTGATGTTAAATAATTAAACTTCAATTAGAAAATGGGTAAACTTACAAAAAATCAAAAGTTAGCTTTCAGTAAAATTGAAGCAGGGAAATTATATACACTCAACGAAGCATCAGCTTTAGTAAAAGAAATAACTACAACTAAATTCGATGCATCTATTGATGTAGACGTTCGTCTTGGTGTAGACCCACGTAAAGCTAACCAGATGGTGAGAGGAGTAGTATCTCTACCTCACGGAACAGGAAAGCAAGTTCGAGTTTTGGTATTATGTTCTCACGATGCCGAAGCTGCGGCTAAAGAAGCCGGAGCTGATTATGTCGGATTAGATGAATACATAGAAAAAATAAAAGGCGGTTGGACCGATATCGATGTTATCATCACTCAGCCAGCTATCATGGGTAAAGTTGGAGCATTAGGACGTATATTAGGACCTCGTGGTCTGATGCCTAACCCTAAGAGCGGAACTGTAACACCTGATGTAGCAAAAGCTGTAGCAGAAGTAAAATCGGGTAAAATTGACTTCAAAGTAGATAAAGCAGGTATTATACATGCATCAGTAGGTAAAGTTTCATTTACTGCTGATCAGATCAAAGATAATGCTAAAGAATTTATCTCAACATTGATCAAATTAAAACCAGCAGCTGCAAAAGGAACCTATGTTAAGAGCATATCTCTTTCGAGTACGATGAGTCCGGGTATTAAAATAGACCCTAAATCAGTAGAAAACTAATTAAAATTCGATTTTAAGTTATGAGAAAGGAAGATAAAGGCGCTATCATAGAATCCCTGACAGAAACACTGAAGCAGTACGATAATTTTTATCTGACAGATATTGCCACTTTAAACGCAGCCACAACAAGTGATCTTCGTCGCGAATGCGCAAAGCAAGACATTAAATTGATGGTTGTAAAAAACACATTACTGCAAAAAGCATTAGATTCGCTTGAAGGCGATTATTCAGAGCTTTATTCAGTATTGAAAGGTAATACTGCTATCATGTTCTCGACAGTAGCCAATGCACCCGCCAAATTAATAAAAAAATTCAATAAGGACGGAATACCTGCATTCAAGGCTGCATATGTTCAAGAAAGTTTCTATGTTGGCAAAAATCAGCTGGAATCACTGGTAAACATAAAGAGCAAAAACGAATTGCTTGGCGATGTTATCGGATTGTTACAATCACCTATCAAGAATGTTGTGTCTTCACTTCAATCAGGAGGCAATACAATCCATGGAGTTTTAGAAACTCTATCTAAAAGATAAATCCAACAAATCTATAAAAGAATAATAACATTTTAAATACAACAAAAATGGCAGACGTAAAAGCTATTGCAGAACAATTAGTAAATTTGACAGTAAAAGAAGTAAGCGAACTTGCTGACATTCTGAAAACAGAATATGGTATCGAACCTGCAGCCGCTGCTGTTGCAGTTGCAGCAGGTCCTGCAGCTGGTGGTGCTGCTGATGCCGCTGAAGAAAAAACATCTTTCGATGTGATCCTAAAATCAGCAGGTGCAGCTAAATTAGCTGTTGTAAAAGCTGTAAAAGAATTGACAGGACTTGGCTTGAAAGAAGCTAAAGACTTAGTAGACGGAGCTCCAAGCGAATTGAAAAAAGGAGTTACTAAAAATGAAGCTGACGCACTTAAAAAACAATTAGAAGAAGCAGGCGCAGAAGTTGAACTTAAGTAAAAACCACCTGTTGAAAGAATAATATGGTTAGGAACCTTCACTGAAGGAGGTTCTTAACCTTTTTGCGTCAAAAATAATTAGTTCAATAAAATCAGGTTTCTACATGTCTTCAACAAACAAAAATCAGAGAGTAAATTTTACTTCCGTTAAAAATCCGCTTTCTTATCCGGATTTTCTTGAAGTACAGTTAAAGTCGTTCAGAGACTTTTTACAACTCGATACTCCTCCCGAAAAACGGAAAAATGAAGGCTTATATAAAGTTTTTGCTGAAAACTTTCCAATAGCCGATACCCGGAACAATTTTGTTTTGGAATTTTTGGATTACTTTATCGATCCGCCGCGCTATACAATTGATGAATGTATAGATCGTGGATTGACGTATAGTGTTCCACTAAAAGCCAAATTGAAACTTTATTGCACCGACCCCGATCATGAAGATTTCGACACAGTCATCCAAGATGTTTATTTGGGACTGATACCATATATGACCGAAAAGGGTACGTTCGTTATAAACGGAGCTGAGCGCGTTGTAGTATCCCAATTACATCGTTCACCAGGCGTATTTTTCGGACAAACAACTCATGCTAACGGTTCGACATTATATTCGGCACGTATTATTCCTTTCAAAGGATCGTGGATTGAATTTGCTACTGACATCAATAATGTCATGTACGCATACATCGACCGTAAGAAAAAATTACCAGTAACCACATTATTAAGAGCAATTGGTTACGAAAGCGATAAAGACATTCTGGAAATATTTGACCTTGCAGAACAAATGAAGGTCAATAAGCAGAACCTGAAAAAAGTTGTAGGTCGTAAACTTGCAGCCAGAATCCTGAAAACATGGATGGAAGATTTCGTTGATGAGGATACCGGCGAAGTAACATCAATTGAACGTAACGAAGTTATTATTGAACGTGAAACAATTCTTGACAAAGACAACATAGAATTAATTCTCGAATCAGGCGTTCAGTCCATCCTTTTACATAAAGAGTCCCAATCACAATCGGACTACGCTATAATATATAATACACTACAGAAAGACCCGAGCAACTCGGAGATCGATGCTGTACGCCATATATACAGACAACTTCGTAGTGCAGAACCGGCAGATGACACCAGTGCACGCGAAGTAATCAACAATCTCTTCTTCTCTGAAAAGAGATACGATTTAGGTGATGTAGGTCGTTACAGACTTAACAAAAAATTGAACCTGAATACAAGTGAAGATATCAAAGTCTTGACTAAAGAGGATATGATTGAGATCATAAAATATCTCATCGAACTGATAAACTCTAAAGCCATTGTAGATGATATCGACCACTTGAGTAATCGTCGCGTACGCACCGTTGGCGAACAATTAGACAATCAATTTGGAGTAGGTCTAAACCGTATGGCACGTATCATTCGTGAAAGAATGAATGTGCGTGATAATGAAGTATTTACTCCGATTGACTTGATCAATGCTAAGACAATTTCGTCTGTAGTTAATACATTCTTCGGAACCAATGCGTTATCTCAGTTCATGGATCAAACCAATCCTCTAGCCGAAATAACTCATAAACGCCGTATGTCTGCTCTCGGACCCGGAGGACTTTCTCGTGAAAGAGCCGGATTTGAGGTACGTGACGTTCACTATACACACTACGGTCGTCTTTGTCCGATAGAAACACCCGAAGGACCAAATATCGGTTTGATATCTTCACTTTGCGTGTATGCTAAAATAAATGATTTAGGTTTTATCGAAACACCTTATCGTAAAGTTACCAACGCTAAAGTAGATTTATCTACAGATGGAATAACTTATTTGGCTGCCGAAGAAGAAGAAGAAAAAATCATTGCGCAAGGTAACGCACCGTTGAACGATGACGGAACATTTATCAACGCACGTGTTAAAGCTCGTCAGGACGCAGACTATCCGGTTGTGGCACCTGAAGAAATTGAGCTGATGGACGTATCTCCTACTCAGATTGCATCAATTGCAGCATCATTGATTCCGTTCTTGGAACATGACGATGCTAACCGTGCGTTGATGGGATCGAATATGATGCGTCAGGCAGTACCATTGATGCGTACCGAAGCACCTATAGTGGGTACAGGTATCGAAGGACAGTTGATTCGTGACTCACGTACACAAATTGTCGCAGAAGATGCCGGAGAAGTCGTATTTGTGGATGCCGATACAATAAAAATAAAATACGATCGCACCAACGAAGAAGAATTTGTCAGCTTCGAAGATGCAATCAAATCATACCATATACCTAAATTCAGAAAGACTAACCAGAATACCACAATAGACTTACGCCCTATTTGTAAGAAAGGCGACAGAGTTGAAAAAGGTCAGATATTGACTGAAGGTTATTCAACTGAAAAAGGTGAACTTGCGATCGGTAAAAACCTGAAAGTAGCGTTCATGCCTTGGAAAGGTTATAACTTCGAGGACGCTATTGTGTTAAACGAACGTATAGTTCGTGAAGACATATTCACATCAGTACACGTTGAAGAATTTATTCTTGAAGTTCGTGATACAAAACGTGGTGTTGAAGAGTTGACATCAGATATACCAAACGTAAGCGAAGAAGCAACTAAAGATCTTGACGAAAGAGGAATAATTCGTATCGGTGCACGTATCGGTCCGGGAGACATCCTGATTGGTAAAATCACACCTAAAGGCGAATCAGATCCTTCACCTGAAGAAAAATTGTTGCGTGCAATTTTCGGAGATAAAGCCGGAGATGTGAAAGACGCTTCACTGAAAGCTTCACCATCACTTAAAGGTGTTGTCATCGGTACAAATCTATTCTCTAAAGCATCTAAAAAAGGTAAAACAAAACTTTCAAGTAAAGCATTATTACCAAAGTTAGATGAAGAATATGATGAAAAGAAAGATAAACTGAAATCAATACTTGTTGATAAATTACTTGTATTGACTGATGGTAAAACATCTCAAGGAGTAAAAGATTATCTTAACGTTGATGTCATTGCCAAAGGCGCTAAATTCACGAAGAGTGCGTTGACTAATCTTGATTACGAATCTATTCAGGTTAGCGGATGGACAACTGACGCACATAAAAATGATCTTATACATGATGTAATCGTCAACTATCTTCGTAAATATAAAGAAATTGACGCCGAACTTAAACGTAAACGCTTCGACCTTACTATCGGAGACGAGTTGCCTTCCGGTATCGTTCAGATAGCAAAAGTTTATGTAGCTAAAAAACGTAAAGTACAAGTTGGTGATAAAATGGCCGGACGACACGGTAACAAAGGTATTGTTTCACGTATTGTACGTCAGGAAGATATGCCATTCTTACCCGATGGAACTCCTGTGGATATTGTACTTAACCCATTGGGTGTGCCTTCACGTATGAACCTCGGACAGATTTTCGAGACCGTACTTGGATGGGCAGGAAAAGAATTAGGCGTTAAATTCGCTACACCTATATTTGACGGAGCAAGTCTTGATGACCTCAATGCTTGGACAGACAAAGCAGGTGTTCCTCGTTACGGTAAAGTACGTCTTTTCGATGGAGGATCAGGCGAACAATTCGACCAACATGCAACAGTCGGAGTTATCTATATGCTTAAACTCGGACACATGGTTGAAGACAAGATGCACGCACGTTCAATCGGACCATACTCACTCATCACGCAACAGCCTCTTGGAGGTAAAGCACAATTCGGGGGTCAGCGTTTCGGAGAGATGGAAGTTTGGGCTCTCGAAGCATTTGGTGCAGCCAATATACTTAGAGAAATCCTCACTATCAAATCCGATGATGTGGTTGGTCGTTCAAAAGCATACGAAGCTATCGTTAAAGGTGAACCAATGCCTCAGCCGGGTATACCTGAATCATTGAACGTATTGCTTCACGAAATGCGTGGATTGGGCTTGAGCGTTACGCTTGACTAATGTATAACCGCCGGTCAGTAGAGATAGGCTGGCGGTTCAATATACTCTACAAAATATCTATCAGCTATTAGTTAACAACTAACAGTTTTTAAAGAAAGAAAAAAAGTTATGGCTTTTAGGAAAGAAAATAAAATAAAGAGTAGCTTTTCGAAAATAACCGTAAGCCTTGCATCACCTGAAGAAATTCTGGAAGCATCAAGCGGTGAAGTTTTGAAACCCGAAACAATAAACTACCGTACGTATAAACCCGAGAGAGACGGGCTTTTCTGCGAACGTATATTCGGTCCTGTAAAAGACTACGAATGTCATTGTGGAAAATACAAAAGAATACGTTACAAAGGTATTGTCTGCGACCGTTGCGGTGTTGAGGTAACAGAAAAGAAAGTCCGCCGCGAACGTACGGGACACATCCATTTGGTAGTTCCTGTAGCCCATATTTGGTATTTCCGTTCATTGCCAAACAAAATAGGTTATTTGTTAGGAATACCAACAAAAAAACTGGATTCAATTATCTACTACGAGCGTTACGTAGTAATACAACCCGGTATTAAAGAACAAGATGGTGTTGCCCAAAAAGATCTTTTGACAGAAGACGAATACTTAAATATTCTTGATGAACTGCCAAAAGAAAATCAGATGTTGGACGATACTGATCCAAATAAGTTTATCGCAAAAATGGGAGCCGAAGCTGTGTATGATTTACTTACACGCATCAACCTCGACTCTCTTGCCAACAACTTGCGTCATAAAGCCAACACAGATACTTCACAACAACGTAAGAACGAGGCTCTTAAGCAATTACAGGTTGTAGAAGCTTTCCGTAGCTCAAAAGGTAAGAACAAACCTGAATGGATGGTTGTGAAAATAGTTCCAGTGATTCCACCGGAACTACGTCCGCTTGTTCCATTAGATGGCGGACGTTTTGCGACATCCGATCTGAACGATCTTTACCGTCGTGTTATTATACGTAATAACCGTCTGAAAAGATTGATCGATATTAAAGCACCTGAAGTGATTCTACGTAACGAAAAACGTATGCTTCAGGAAGCTGTCGACTCTCTATTCGACAACTCACGTAAATCAAGTGCCGTTAAAACTGACGCTAATCGTCCGTTGAAATCACTTTCTGACAGTTTGAAAGGTAAACAAGGTCGTTTCCGTCAAAACTTGTTAGGTAAACGTGTCGACTATTCAGCCCGTTCCGTAATTGTTGTTGGACCTGAACTGAAAATGCACGAATGCGGTATTCCGCAAGATATGGCTGCCGAACTATACAAACCGTTCGTTATACGTAAACTTATCGAACGTGGTATAGTTAAAACAGTAAAATCCGCGAAAAAAATAGTAGACCGTAAAGAGCCTGTGGTATGGGATATTCTCGAACATGTGATGAAAGGTCATCCGGTATTGCTCAACCGTGCCCCTACCCTACACCGTTTAGGTATACAAGCGTTCCAGCCAAAAATGATCGGTGGTAAAGCAATCCAGCTACACCCGCTATCATGTACGGCTTTCAACGCCGACTTCGATGGTGACCAGATGGCTGTTCACTTACCATTGGGTAACGAAGCTATACTTGAGGCTCAGATGCTTATGCTTGCATCTCATAACATTTTGAACCCTGCTAATGGTGCGCCTATCACCGTGCCTTCTCAGGACATGGTTTTAGGATTATATTATATCACTAAAATACGTAAAGGTGCTAAAGGTGAAGGTTTGATATTCTACGGACCTGAAGAAGCTATTATAGCTTATAACGAAGGAAAAGTTGATATTCATGCCCTTATCAAAGTATATGTAAATGACCTTGACGAAAACGGTAATATCGCTAAATTGATGCGTGAAACAACCGTTGGTCGTGTCATGGTAAACGAAAAAACTCCGCTTGAAGTTGGATTCATTAATGAAGTACTTTCTAAGAAGTCATTACGTGACATCATCGGTACGGTAATTAAAAAATCCGGTGTAGCCCGTACAGCTCAGTTCCTCGATGATATCAAAGAATTAGGTTATACAATGGCGTTCAAAGGAGGTTTGTCCTTTAACTTAGAGGATGTGATCATCCCTAAAGAAAAAGAAGAACTTGTTCAACAGGGATACGATGCCGTAGAAAATATAATGTCGTTGTATAATAACGGTTTCATTACATATAATGAGCGTTATAATCAGATCATCGACACATGGACACACGTCAATACCGACTTATCAAATATCTTAATGAAACAATTATCGGAAGATAATGGTGGTTTCAACTCTGTATATATGATGTTGGATTCTGGAGCACGTGGTTCGAAAGAACAGATTCGTCAGCTTTCAGGTATGCGTGGTTTGATGGCTAAACCTCAAAAAAGTGGTGCAGAAGGTGGTCAGATCATTGAAAACCCGATCTTGTCGAACTTTAAGGAAGGTCTTTCGGTGCTTGAGTATTTTATTTCTACTCACGGTGCTCGTAAAGGTCTTGCAGATACAGCCCTCAAAACTGCCGATGCAGGATATTTGACACGTCGTCTTGTTGACGTTTCTCAAGATGTGATAATCAACGAAGAAGACTGCGGTACACTGCGTGGACTTGTTTGCACAGAATTAAAGAACAACGAAGAAACCGTTGCTTCACTATACGAACGTATTTTAGGACGTGTTTCAGTACACGATATACAACATCCGCTTACTGGCGAAATCATTGTAGAATCGGGTGAAGAAATTACTGAAACTGCTGCTGAAATAATACAGAAATCGCCGATTGAACATGTTGAAATCCGCTCTGTATTAACTTGTGAATCTAAGAAGGGTGTTTGTGCTAAATGTTACGGGCGTAACCTCGCTACCAACCGCATGGTTCAGAAAGGCGAATCTGTTGGTGTTATTGCAGCACAATCAATCGGTGAGCCGGGTACACAGTTGACACTCCGTACCTTCCACGTTGGGGGTATCGCCTCAAATATAGCTACTGAAAACAGCATTGTTGCTAAATACGAAGGATTAGTAGAAATTGACGACTTGCGTGTAGTGGATTCAATTGACGACGACGGTAAGAAAACTCAGATTGTAATCAGTCGTTTAGTTGAACTTCGTTTAGTTGATCCGAATACGAAAATCGTTCTTCAAACACACAATATACCTTATGGTTCTAAGCTCTTTGTCAAAGAAGGTGCTAAGATTAAGCAAGGTGATGTAATTTGTGAATGGGACCCATTCAATGCCGTAATTATTTCTGAAGCTACCGGACGTATCAAATTTGACAATGTTATTGAAAATGTTACTTACAAAGTTGAGTCCGATGAACAAACAGGCTTGAAAGAAAAGATTATCATCGAATCTCGTGATAAGACCAAAGCTCCTGAAGCTCAGGTATTGGATGAAAAAGGTAAAATCATCAAGACATACAGTTTACCGCTTGGTGCTCATATCGTGAAAGACGACAACGATACAATCAAAGCCGGAGATGTACTGGTTAAAATACCTCGTGCCGTAGGTAAGGCGGGTGATATCACCGGTGGTCTTCCTCGTGTGACCGAGTTATTTGAAGCTCGTAACCCATCTAATCCTGCTGTTGTTTCGGAAATTGATGGCGAAATCTCATTCGGTAAGATCAAGAGAGGTAACCGTGAAATCATCGTTACATCTAAGCTTGGTGAAGTGAAGAAATACCTTGTTCCTCTATCTAAACAGATACTTGTACAGGAAAATGACTTCATCCGTGCTGGTATGCCTTTGTCGGACGGTGCTACAACTCCATCGGATATTCTTGCAATTAAAGGACCGACAGCTGTACAGGAATATATCGTTAACGAAGTACAGGATGTATATCGTTTGCAAGGTGTGAAAATCAATGATAAACACTTTGAGGTTATTGTAAGACAGATGATGCGTAAAGTTGAAGTTGTTGATCCGGGTGACACACGTTTCCTTGAACAACAAGTTGTAGACAAATACGATGTTATGGAAGAAAACGACCGCATCTGGGGTAAAAAAGTGATTGTAGACGCAGGAGATTCTACCACGTTTGAAGCCGGACAGATTGTTACTGCCCGCAAGCTACGTGATGAAAATTCTATGCTGAAACGTAAAGATCTTCGCCCTGTTGAAGTGCGTGATGCTATTCCGGCAACAGCCAATCAGATTCTTCAAGGTATCACACGTGCCGCCTTACAAACACAGAGTTTCATGTCGGCTGCTTCGTTCCAGGAAACAACTAAGGTACTGAACGATGCTGCAATCAATGCGAAAGTTGACAGATTGGAAGGTTTGAAAGAAAATGTAATTTGCGGACACTTAATTCCGGCAGGTACAGGACAGCGTGATTTTGATAAATTAGTTGTTGGTACTAAAGAAGATTTCGACAGAATGGTTGCAAACCGTAAAACTGTTGTAGATTTTGATTCTGTAGAATAATCTATATTATTTTTACATATATAAAGAGCTGATTGATAACCCAATCAGCTCTTTTATTTATATACTCGTTGTTACAAAAAAATTATAGGCTTCTAAAATTAGAAGCCTATAATGATTATGATTAGATGAAATAATTATCGATTAAAAACTTTTAAAGCCCATTATCTGACGAACTTCTTTTAATGTTTTAGAAGCATGTTCACGAGCCTTAGCGGCACCTTCGGTAGTCACCTTATGCAAATAAGCCTCATCATTCTGTATAGCATTAATCCGCTCACGAATGGGTTTTACCACTTTGATAATATCTTCAGCAAGTTGTTTTTTCAAATCTCCATAACGAATTTCACACTTATTCCATTTATCTTCATAATAAGCCAAAACATCGGGTGTGGATAAAACTTTAAGAAAAGTAAATAAATTTTCAATATAATCAGGCTTGGGTGAATTAAACTCTTTAGGACCTTCGTCAGTTAGCGCTCTCTTCACTTTTTTCTCAATTGTCTTATCATCATCAATAAGATAAATGCAGTTACCTTCGGATTTCCCCATCTTACCGCTTCCATCCAGTCCAGGTATCTTGATCAGTTCCTGACCGTAATTATAAGCAACAGGTTCTTTAAAAAATTCTGTTCCATAGAGATTATTAAAACGCCGGGCAAACTTACGGGTCATTTCCAAATGCTGCTCCTGATCTTTACCCACAGGCACCTTATCAGCGTTATGAATTAAGATGTCAGCAGCCATCAAAGTAGGATAAGTCAACAGACCGGCATTCACATTGTCCGGACTTTTCCTTGCTTTGTCTTTAAACGAAGCGGTTTTAGACAGTTCGCCCAAATAAGCATGCATGTTGAGCAGTAAATATAATTCGCAGACCTCAGGAACATCGCTCTGAACATAAAGAGTAGCTTTTTCAGGGTCAATACCTGCTGCAAGATATTCTGTCAAAACATTTTTTACATTCGGATGAAGCATCTTCGGGTCAGGATGGGTTGTCAAAGAATGATAATCAGCAATGAAGAAGAAACATTTGTTTTCGTCTTGCATTTTAATAAAATTCTTGAGTGCACCAAAATAATTCCCGAGATGAAGGTTCCCGGTCGAACGTATACCACTTAATACAGTTTCCATAACTTATATATTATTACTTTATTTTTCACTATTGTCAGTTCATGAACCTTTAGATTTTTAACTCGTTTACTGAATTAAATAAGCACCGACGAGGTTAATTTATAAATATCTTAAGAGTCTGAATAATAAATTCAACTTTAAATTATCTAAATATAAATTTAGAACTTACAATAAACAAAGATAAGTAAAATACAAAATTAGACTAATAAAAAGCATTATCTTTGAAGATATAACAAGATACAATCTTTAAACAATATGAAAACAAACAAAATTTACACATTTATTATTTTTACACTATTTGTGATTTCAAATCTAAAAGCACAGAATATAGCTATACTCTGGCCTGAAAATCCTCCAACAAACAATGGCATAACTGACATTGAGATTACAGATCGTAATTACAGAATTACCAATGTGTCATCACCGATGCTGACAATCTACCTACCCGATGAAATTATAAATACAGGTATGGCGGTTGTCGTGTGCCCCGGAGGTGGATACTCGGGGATAGCTTCGATGCACGAAGGCACACAAATGGCTCTATGGTTAAAAGAGAGAGGAATTGCAGCCTTTGTACTGAAATATCGCATGCCAAACGGACATAAGGAAGTACCTATAGATGATGCTTGGCAAGCTATGCGCTTTGTGCGTGAAAATGCAGCAGACTATCATATCGATCCCGGAAAAGTGGGTATAATGGGATTTTCGGCGGGAGGTCACCTCGCTTCAACTGCTTCGACACATTTTGCAAAGAAAGGTACAATTACACGTCCCGATTTCTCTGTATTATTCTATCCAGTGATAACTATGGACGAAACGGCTCATGCGGAATCACGCAAAAACTTATTGGGACCCAATCCATTGCCATTAGACATAGATGTATTCTCAAACGAAAAGCAAGTTAATACCGAAACTCCTCCTACGATTTTGCTTCTAAGTAACGATGATGATTCTGTATCACCATTGAATAGCATTGAATATTATAAGGCATTAAAAAGAAAGAAAATTCCTACCGCAATGTATATCTTTCCTGAAGGAGGACATGGTTGGGGCATGAATAGAGATTTCAAATATCATGATCAGATGTTAAATCTATTGGGTAAATGGCTCGATGATATTAATAAAGAACTGGATTAATTACAATTAAAATCCAATGTGACTTTATTAGTCTGACTATTACATAATATCATCTGTTTGCGATTGAATCTTTCAACTTTTGAAGAAAGCAATTATATGGCAAATGCGATTATAGATCTGCATATTTATTGTTATCTTTGAGAAACGATAAATTGTGAAAAACAGCAATTATGGCAATAAATTATCAGGCAGAAGATATTAAAGAACCTGCCATCAAAAAGAGAGCTATATCCGCTTGGATTAAGAAAGTGGCAAAAATATATAATCGAGAAATAGGTGATATATCATATATTTTCTGTTCAGACGCTAAAATTCTTGATGTCAACAAACAATATCTCAATCATGACTACTATACAGATGTTATAACATTTGATTATAGTGAAAATAACACAATTTCAGGGGATATATTTATAAGCCTTGATACTGTAAAGACTAATGCAGAAAAATTTGCCACTGATCCGGATGAGGAACTAAAGCGTGTAATCATACACGGTGTTTTACACTTATGCGGATTGAAAGATAAAAGTGAAGAAGATAGTAAGAATATGACTCAAAGCGAAAATCAAGCTCTGGCAATTTACTCAAAAGATAACGAAACAACAGACCAATAACCATGCAGCGAATTCTGGGATATTTATATTATATCATACCAGTCTTCTGTCTATTTCCATTCTTCTCAGCACCATTAGCCCTGTTTTTAGGCATAATATTGGCATTCGTTTATAAAGGAGAAGAAATCATTAAAACAGGGAAACTGACTAAATATCTTTTGCAAGCCTCTGTTGTTTGTATGGGATTTGGAATGTCGGTGCACGAAGTTATCCAAACCGGCAAAACAGGCTTTGCTATAACAGTGGTTTCTGTAATAGTTACTGTGGTCTTAGGTATAGTTATCGGTAAAACCTTAAAAGTCGATAAAAACACAACATTACTAATTTCAAGCGGTACCGCTATCTGCGGAGGGAGTGCCATTGCGGCAATAGCACCTATACTCGATGCCAAAAACAATCAGATTAGTTTTTCTTTAGCCGTGATCTTTGTGTTGAATGCCATTGCATTATTTATATTTCCGACAATCGGTCATTGGCTCAATATGGATCAAACACATTTCGGTTATTGGGCTGCCATCGCCATACACGACACCAGTTCAGTAGTCGGTGCATGTTCAGCTTACGGAGAAGAAGCATTACAAGTAGGTACAACCGTAAAACTTGTCCGTACATTATGGATAATTCCGCTTGCTCTATGCATCGCTCTTATAAATAAAAACAAAGCGTCTAAAATTAATATCCCATGGTTTATTCTTTTCTTTGTTATCGCGATTATCATCGGTAATTATGTGCCCGGAATGGAAGAAACAAACAGCCATCTTGGGTGGTTGGGTAAAAAGGGAATGATGGTTTCATTATTTTTTATCGGCACAACTATTAAACCGCAAGAGCTAAAGAAAACAGGATTAAGATCATTCTTACTTGGTATAATTCTATGGATTGCAATAGGTATATTATCTTTGACGTGGATTATGAAAGCATTTTAATGCCAACTAAGAATAATAAAAGATCAACATCACAAATAAGAAAATTTCCGAACAATCGTTTAAAGAATATTCAGATTAAAATAAAAATTAGGATCAACTCAGCATGTTTAAAATCGTAAACAAAGAACATTTCTCTGAAAATGTAGTACATTTCGAGGTAGAAGCACCTCTTATCGCACGAACACGTAAAGCAGGGCATTTTGTAATTGTAAGAGTTGGCGATAAAGGTGAAAGAATACCTTATACTATTACTTCTTCTAACCTCGAAAAAGGGACTATTGATTTAGTGGTACAAGGAGTAGGAGTTTCGTCTAAAAAATTAAATGAGTTAAATGTAGGCGATTGCATTACCGATGTGGTCGGACCTTTAGGCAGGGCAACACATATTGAAAACTTCGGGACTGTGGTTTGTGCCGGAGGAGGTGTAGGCGTTGCTCCGATGCTACCAATAATTGAAGCCTTAAAAAAAGCGGGAAACAAAGTGATCTCCGTTCTTGCCGCACGAACTAAAGACCTCATCATCCTTGAAGAACAAGTTGGTAAATATTCTGATGAAGTGATAATAATGACTGACGACGGTTCGTATGGAAACAAAGGGCTTGTGACTAACGGTGTGGAAATGGTTATAAACAGGGAACAAGTAGATTTATGCGTTACCATTGGTCCGGCGATAATGATGAAGTTTGTATCGCTACTGACTAAAAAATATAATATACCGACAATGGCATCTTTAAACACAATCATGGTGGATGGTACCGGCATGTGTGGAGCTTGTCGTGTGACCGTTGGGGGACAGACCAAGTTTGTTTGCGTTGACGGTCCCGAGTTCGATGCTCATGAAGTGGACTTCGATGAAATGCTGATGAGGCTGAAAGCATATAATTAACTGAAATTTCAGACCTCATAAATCTGTATCAGGATTATTAAATCTATAACTAAAAAATTTAAGCTGATAAGCTACTAAATAAAATGGCAACACTACAAGAAATAATTAAAGCACGTCATGGAGAGCCATGGAGAGAACAATTGCGCAGAAGTATGAAAGCAAAGGAACGTGGCGAACGTCCACGCGTGAAAATGCCTGAATTAGCTCCTGACTACCGCAGTCACTCTCTAAATGAAGAGGTGAATCTGGGACTTTCGGAAGAACAAGCTGTTTATGAAGCCAAAAGATGTCTTGATTGCGCCAATCCCACTTGTATGTCAGGCTGTCCTGTTGAAATTAATATTCCGACCTTCATAAAATATATCGAAGTAGGCGATTTCCTTAAAGCAGCCCAAACATTAAAGGAAACAAGTGCTTTACCTGCTGTTTGTGGTCGGGTGTGTCCACAAGAAAAACAGTGCGAAGCACAGTGCATACATGTAAAGATGAAGAAAGAGGCTGTCGCCATTGGCTATCTTGAAAGGTTTGCTGCCGACTATGAACGAATAACGAATAATATTTCTATTCCTCAAAATACCAAATCTAACAAAATTAAAATCGCTGTTGTAGGTTCAGGGCCTGCAGGATTATCTTTTGCCGGAGATATGGCTAAGAAAGGATATGATGTGACAGTTTTTGAAGCGTTACACGAAATCGGAGGTGTTTTGAAGTACGGTATACCTGAATTTCGCTTACCCAATGAAATTGTGGATGTAGAAATAAATGTACTCCAAAAAATGGGGGTCAAATTTGAGAAAGACTGCATCGTAGGTAAAACAATTTCTCACGAAGATTTACAACAGGCGGGCTTCAAGGGGTTGTTTGTAGCAAGTGGAGCAGGATTGCCGAATTTTATGAATATTCCGGGCGAAAATCTCATCGGAGTTATGTCCTCTAACGAATTTCTGACACGTGTCAACCTGATGGATGCCGCCAGCGATGATAGCGATACTCCAGTTCAACACGGTAAGAAAGTCGCCGTTATCGGTGGTGGAAACACTGCTATGGATGCGGTCCGTACAGCACGCCGTATCGGAGCAGAACGTGCCATAATTGTTTACAGACGGTCGGAAAACGAAATGCCTGCCCGACTTGAAGAAGTTAAGCACGCCAAAGAAGAAGGAATTGAGTTTCTGACACTCCATAATCCTTTAAAATATGAAGGAGACGAGACAGGACACGTTAAACGGATGCTACTCCAAAAAATGGAGCTGGGCGAACCTGACGCATCAGGCAGACGCAGTCCCGTGCCAATTGAAGGGGCTACTGAATGGATAGATATTGATGAAGTAATTGTGAGCGTAGGGGTCTCTCCCAACCCACTGATACCTCATACTTTCTCGGGGTTGGAAGTATCAAAACGAGGCACGATCGTTGTTAATAACGACACTATGCAATCGGCACTAAATGATGTTTATGCAGGTGGAGATATTGTTCGGGGCGGAGCAACTGTCATTCTCGCCATGGGTGACGGACGTAAAGCCGCTGCCGAAATGGACAAGGCATTACAAGCTAAATAAATAGCTACTTTATACAAATTATAAGGGATGAATTCTTGAATGAATTCATCCCTTGTTTTATGGATTCAATGCTATTCTGATTTTTTGACCCATACGGCAATATTTCCTCCTTCAACCAGAAAATTGCCATTACCGTTTTCATCTATGGTTACCTCATCTTTGATATTACCTGTAAATTCATACCAAATTTCACCTTTACGATTCTGTCCCACATTCATGACTTTGTTTCCATTTTCTCCGTTTGAGAGTAATAAAGCCAATCCTGAATTTGGGTATTTTTTATCTCCAAGACGTACAAAACCAACTGTATTAGGATGATCGAAATAATCTACCTGATCGCCGTAGGCATATTTACTTCTGGCATTTAATAATATATCGATAATAAGTCTGTGCGGTGATTCCTCATCGCCGATACGATAATAGTCGCCATAAAAAATACACGGATAACCTTCTTTCATTAACAGGATCAAAGCATAGGCTTGCGGTTTGAACCAACTTTTCACTTGCGATTCAAGGGAACTTCCCCATTGCGAATCATGATTATCAACAAACGTTACGGCTAATTCGGGATGTAATTTAACCAAGGCATCAGACAACAAATTTCGTAAATCATAATCACGTCCCTGCGTTGAAGCCTGATACATATTATAATGTAATGTCACATCAAAAAGATCAATATTATAATCTAAAGCCGATAAATATTCATTCAACGAATTGATGTCTTGTTTCCAATATTCACCAACCGCATAAAAGTCTTTCCCTCTTTCCGCTCGCACCGCCTTGAGAAATTCTTTAATAAAACCTTCGTTGATATGCTTTATGGCATCAAGGCGCATACCGTCGAGATTTAGTTCTTTGGCAACCCATCTCCCCCAATCTTTCATATGTTCAACCACATCGGGATGGTCGAAATCTATATCGGCATACATCAGATAATCGTAGTTACCGTTTTCTCCATCCACACCTTCGCCCCACGATTTACCTTCGCCTTCAATCAGATAGATAGCTTTCTTTCCATTTGCCTGATTATAATCCGTGCCGGTGAAGTGAAAATAGTGCCATTTGAAATCGCAATATTTATTTTTTCGTCCCGGAAAATCAAAACCCGTCCAACCTTCTATTTCATACGGTTCACTAACAACCTTATCTCGGTTATTCGGGTCTACTTCTTTTGCCAAGAACTTCTCTGTGTAATCCGCACCGGCTTTATGATTCATCACAGCATCAAAATAAACAGAGATTTTATATTTATGTAATTCCTCAATAGCCTCTTTTAGCTCATTCTTAGTTCCGTATTTAGTCCTTACAGTACCTTTTTGGTCAAATTCACCGAGATCGTACAAATCATAAATTCCATATCCAACGTCATTTGATTTAGTTCCTTTACATGCGGGAGGAATCCAAACGGCTGTTATTCCTATATCGTGCAGATGCTTAGCGTCTTTTTTAAGCAACTCCCAGAATTTACCGTCATCGGGTATATTCCATTCGAAATATTGCATCATCACACCGTTCTTCATAATTTCTAAATATTTGAATATTAATACATTTATAACATATTTAAATATTTAGTTGTTTTTAAAACAATTAAGTTTAACGATTGCTTAAATATTGAAGGTGTGACGAAAAACAATAATCTTGATTATTCTGTTAATTAAAAATATAATTATCTACCATGACTAAACAATTAATATCTCCTGACGGAAATTTAAAACTGAATTTTGAATTACTTGATAACGGTACTCCAAGCTATTCTTTAATTTATAGAGGAAAGATTGCGATTAAACCAAGTAAAATGGGTCTTGAACTGGTAAATGACTCAAAGTCTTTGTTAAATGATTTCATTGTTATGGATAGCATAGAATCATCTTATAATGAAACTTGGAAACCTGTTTGGGGAGAAGTTAAAGAAATACGTAATAACTATAATGAACTGAAAATAGTATTAAACCAGAAAGGTTTGGAAAGAACGCTTATCATCTGTTTCCGTTTGTTTAACGACGGACTCGGATTCAGATACGAGTTTCCAACTCAAAAAAATCTGGTCTATTTCGTCATCAAAGAAGAACGCACACAATTTGCGATGGCGAATGATATGATTGCATTTTGGCTTCCGGGCGATTATGATACTCAGGAATATGATTATACTGAATCGAGATTATCTGAAATTAGAAATCTTTTTGATGGAGCTGTCACTGATAATCCGTCACAAAAACAATTTTCAAAAACAGGCGTACAAACTCCTCTTATGTTAAAATCCGACGACGGTATATATATTAATCTGCATGAAGCTGCTTTATTGGATTACTCTGCCATGTCGCTCGATCTGGACGATAAAACTTTCATTTTGGAAACTCATCTTACTCCCGATGCTCTGGGTAATAAAGGGTATATGCAGGCTCCATGTCATACACCATGGCGAACAATTATTGTGAGTGACGATGCCCGTAATATCCTATCTTCCAAATTGATTCTCAACCTGAACGAGCCATGCAACTATCAGGACACTTCCTGGATCAAACCTATTAAATATATAGGCGTTTGGTGGGATATGATCATCGGAAAGGGAACATGGGCTTATACGGATGAATTACCAAGCGTAAAACTGGGTATAACGGATTATAAGGCAGTTAAACCCAATGGTAAGCATGCCGCAAACACGGCTAATGTAAAGAAATACATAGATTTTGCAGCTAAACACGGCTTCGATCAGGTATTGGTGGAAGGCTGGAATATTGGTTGGGAAGACTGGTATGGTAAATCGAAAGATTATGTGTTTGATTTTGTTACTCCCTATCCCGACTTTGATTTGGAAGAAATACGTGATTATGCTAAAAGCAAAGGCGTAAGAATACAAATGCATCACGAAACTTCAGCCTCGATACGTAATTATGAGCGGCACATGGATGCGGCTTATTCTTTCATGTCAGAAAATAACTATAATTCTGTCAAGAGCGGCTATGTTGGTAAAATCATACCTCGTGGAGAGTATCATTACGGACAATGGATGGTCAACCACTTCAATTACGCGGTAAGAAAAGCAGCCGATTATAAAATTATGGTCAACGCTCATGAAGCTGTACATCCTACCGGATTGCACCGAACTTTTCCGAATCTGCTGGCACAGGAATCGGTTCGTGCATCAGAATATCATGCGTTGGGTGGAATTAAAGCCAATCATTCTACGGTATTGCCTTTTACACGTATCATGGGAGGGCCGTTAGATTATACTCCCGGACTTTTTGAAACTGATATAAGCAAGTATAATCCAAACAACAATTCGCACGTAAACTCTACTATATGCAATCAGCTTGCTTTGTACATAACTGTTTACAGTCCTTTGCAAATGGCAGCAGACATTCCTGAGACGTATGAGAAGTACATGGATTTATTTCAATTTATTAAGGATGTTGCAGTGGATTGGGATGATACTAAAATACTTGAAGCCGAACCGGGACGGTATGTTACAATCGCCCGAAAAGCAAAAGGTACAGATAATTGGTTTATTGGTTGCGTTGCCGGGGAGGATGGACACGAATCGACTCTAAACTTCGACTTTCTGGAAAAAAATAAAAACTTTAAAGCAACAATATATTGTGATGCGAAAGATGCGCATTACAAAAATAATCCACAGGCTTACGAAATTACGAGACAAGGCATAACCGCCGATACTGAACTTAAGTTGAAGGCAGCGTCAGGTGGAGGGTATGCCATAAGTCTTTTTGCCGAATAGCTATATAAATGTTATTCAGATTTTAAAATGCAATTTACATTAATGCTCAAGGCAGTATTTTAATGCTTTTACCGCATCGCTTATACTTTTTTCTTCTTTAAGTAGCGATACGAATTTACTGCCTATAATAGCACCTCTTGCATTTTGCAATGCCGAATCGAATGTCGATTTATTTGATATACCGAAACCTATAAGACGAGGTGTGCGCAAATTCATTTCATCTATTTTTCGGAAATAGGCTTGCTTCTGTTCATCGAAATTATTTTGTGCGCCCGTTGTTGATGCCGAAGAAACCATATATATAAATCCATCCGTATTTTCGTCAATCAACCGTATGCGTTCTTCTGATGTTTCGGGTGTGATAAGCATCACTATTTTTACATTATATTTATCCGCAACCGGTTTATATTCTTCGATGTAATCTTTGAATGGCAGATCGGGTATTATAGCTCCGTCAATGCCTGTTTCCTTGCATTTTTTACAAAAATTCTCAAAACCAAACTGCATAATCGGGTTCAAATATCCCATCATTATTAAAGGTATTGATACAGTTTTACGAATATCTTTTAGTTGTTCGAACAGCAATTTGAGTGTCATCCCATTTCGTAAAGCGATTGTACTACTTTCCTGAATGGTAGGTCCATCCGCCATCGGATCGGAAAAAGGAATACCGATCTCAATTAAGTCCACTCCGTTTTGTTCTAATTCTTTAATTATTTCACAGGTATCATCAAGTCGTGGGAAACCCGCCGTAAAATAAATTGAGAGTATTCCTGTTGTTTTTTTCTCAAATAGTACGTTAATTCTATTCATTTGCGAGTTTCTTTATAAATTTCTTTAATTGTGTAATGTCTTTTTTACCAACTTCGGCTTCAAAGCGGCTATTGAGGTCTACCCCATAGAATTTAGGATGATCGATACGTAAAATTTCTTCCGCATCGTCTGCTGAGATTCCTCCACTCAACAGAAATGGTGTTGCACCTTTATATAAATCAAGTAAAGACCAGTCGAATTTTTTACCAGAGCCTCCGTAGCTTCCTGCTTTAGTATCGAACAAGAAATAACCGAAAAGACCTTTATAATCGTTTGTTTTTTCTATGTCTTCTTGCCCGAATATGCTTAATGCTCTGATAACTGGTATCCGCTTATTCAATTCCCGTACATATTGGGGTGATTCATCGCCATGTATCTGCACCCAATCGAGCGCATATTTATCAACAATTTCTAATACGGTTTCAATTTCTTCATTTACAAAAACACCGACACGGTCGATGCCGTTATTTGTGGTATATTCGATGATTGCATTGATTTCTGGTGCAGATAATTTACCAATATATCTGGGTGATTGGGGATAGAATATCATTCCCATCATATCAATTGATAATTCTGTCAGATCGGTAATATTATCAGTATATTTCATTCCGCAAACCTTGACTTTCATAACAACTGTTTTATAAAATTGTCCAATGCCTTGCCGGGATTATTCGTTTTCATAAAATTTTCTCCCATCAAAAAGCCTTTAAATCCGGCACTTCTGAGTTCAATAACCGTCTTTACATCTGATATTCCGCTTTCTGAAATCTTCAAAAATTGATTCGGAATTTTATCAACCAAATCAAATGATGCACGTACATCTGTTTTAAATGTAGCCAGATTTCTATTATTAACTCCTACTACATCAACATCATCATTTATATGATCGAGCTCTTGCTCGTTATGAATTTCAAGCAAGACATCTAAACCAAGTTCGTGAGCCTTTCGTCCAAAACGCTTAACGTCTCCGATTGTCAACACCGAAGCTATCAATAATATCGCACTTGCGCCATATACAGCAGCCTGATAGAGCTGATATTCGTCCACTACAAAATCTTTTCTTAACAGGGGGGTATCAGTGAGCTTATGGGCATAATCAAGATCGGCAAGCGTACCTCCGAAAAAATCTATATCCGTCAAAACTGAAATAGCTGATGCGCCTGCTTCAGCATATAAAGGGATTACATCTTCTATACGTGCATCTTTAAAAATCCACCCTCGTGACGGTGAACACCTTTTGAATTCAGCTATAATACCGGTTTCTGAACTCTCAAGAGATGCTATGAATTTTCCTCTTCGGTTATTCTGCTTTAATGTTT
Source organism: uncultured Dysgonomonas sp. (assembly GCA_945273835.1). GTDB lineage: Bacteria > Bacteroidota > Bacteroidia > Bacteroidales > Dysgonomonadaceae > Dysgonomonas. The sequence goes on from CALYPL010000004.1 coordinate 104,189, forward strand.
CGAATGTTTTTTGGAGCATACCGATACTGCATTCCGCTTTTTGTCGGGCAATTTCTATCTTTTTATTGGCTATAATTTTATCGAGTATATTTTCCATGCGTCACTATTTATTTTTCTTTCAACACCTTTAACTTTGATGATAAAGCGATTATACATAAACCGAATATTCCGATAATGGCATACGACACTCGCAGATTAGTTGCGTGTGAAACATAACCTATTAGTGGAGGTCCCATCAAAAAACCAAGAAAACTGACACTGGACACAATAGTCAATGCAATTCCGGTCGATATTTTTGTTTTCTGTCCGGCAACACTATATACCGTAGGCACTATTCCGGCTGTTCCGACACCAATTATCATAAATGCGATAAGGGTTGTTATTAGATTCGGAAAAGCAACGGCAAAGAATAATCCGACCGAAATAAAAAGTCCTCCGCATTGTAAGACTCTTAGTCTGCCGAAACGTTGGGTAGCTTTATCAATAACAAAACGCCCTGTCGCCATGGTTACCATATATGCGGTCAGACCAATGGGAGCAAGATTTTCTTTAACTCCAACCACGTCTGTAAGAAATAATCCGCTCCAATCCGACATAGCGCCTTCGGCAGCCATGCCACAAAAAGCGACTATCCCCAACAGATACAAAAAAACTTCAGGTTTTGCCGTTTTTTTAGCTTCAGCATCAACCGTATCTTTTTTCTTTTTTATATCTGATTGTAAATATCTGATGTTTATAATAAAACCGATAAGAACCAGAAATGCGATTATCAGAAAGTGATAAACGGGTTTTAAATTTATTGATGCCAAAATAAGCCCTATTGCCGCACCTGTCAGTCCCGCAAGACTCCAGCCTCCATGAAAGGATGCCATAATGGGTTTATTGTACATTGTTTCTAAAGTTACGCCTTGGGTATTGACCGAAATGTTGCAGAAATTTCCAAAGAATCCAAATACTAAAAGTGAAACCATCAATGCACCTTCTGTTCTTGTGAGACCGATTAAGATTAGTGTTATCACATACCCAACAAGTGCAATAGGTAATATACGCTTACTGCCCAGCCGTGATACAAGAAATCCTGAAAGGGTCATACCGCAAATCTGACCTATCGGAATCATTAATAAGATTGTTCCCCATGAAGCATCATTTAATCCTAATGCCATTTTTATATCGGGAATACGGCTTGCCCAACTTGAGAAGCATAAACCTTGCATAAAGTAAAAAGCGAATATTGCAAGACGTGTGCGTTTGAGTTTCGCCGAATCTTCAACCTGTGTAGTCATTTTAATTTTTTTGCTATTGTTTTCACTCTGTTCAGGAAAATTTTTCGTTTATCGGGTGTAGAGCCTTTTATTGTTGCCAAATAAGTGGTACGGGTATTTTTCAGACCGCAGAACGCTCCAATATTTTTCCTCAACATGCGCCCTCCAATATCTTTATAAAATAATTTATAGTACCAAACGGGAGTATCCATCGTGCTTATAATTTCTGAAGTTTTTCCGTCCAATAATTTTTCAGGAAAAAGGGATTTATTCAGATATTCGTAGGCAAATCCGGGCAGAAACATTCTGTCTATAAAGCCTTTTAATAAAGACGGTACTGTTCCCCACCATGTTGGATATAACCAGACTATGTGATCGGCTTGTTTTATCAGTTCCCACGCATGCAATAAGTCGGGTTCAAGTTCCATACGTTTACGATAACCATATTTCAAAATTGGATTAAATTTCAGATCGGATAATGGTATTTCTTCAACCTCATTTCCGACTTCCAATGCTCCTTCTTTGTATTTTAGCTGTAAAGCATGACAAAAACTTTCTCTATCGGGGTGACCATTTATTATAACTATTTTTTTCATTAACTATTATATAACAAAAATTGATTGAACGTTTTTTTTAGGTTTCCACTATCAATAGCTTCACGCGCCTGCGAAAGGCATTCTGTAAACGTCAAATCGGGATTAATGGTTTGTATCGCGACTGCCGAATTGGCAAGTACTGCGTTTTTTTGAGCTTTGGTGGCAACATTATTTATCACATCGTCGAATATCTTGGCTGCTTCTTGGGGTGTAGCTCCTCCCGACAAATCTTTCTCTTCGCATTGTTCTAAACCTATTTGCTGGGGCGAAAAAATATTTTCGCCTTTTCGGTTTATTACTTTGAAATCACCAGTCAATGAAATTTCATCGTAACCATCGAGGCTATGGATAATCGAATAATCGACATCGGTTTGTTGAAAAATATAGAAATACATACGTGCCATTTTCAAGTTGAAAACTCCTAAGACTGTACGTTTAGGCATAATCGGATTGACAACGGGACCAAGCATATTGTAAAACGTACGTACTGCCAGTGCTTTCCGAACGGGGGCTACAACTTTCAGCGCATCATTAAATAGTGGTGCATGCAAGAATGCGATGTTTGTTTTGTCGAGCGATTTTTCAAGTTTACTGACATCGTTCGTGAATTTTACGCCATGTTGTTCCATTACGGTTGATGCGCCACTTACTGATGTTGCGCCGTAGTTGCCATGTTTTGCCACTTTATAACCTGCCGCGGCAACGACAAAGCATGACAAGGTTGATATATTAAATGTATTTTTATTGTCTCCACCAGTTCCTACAATATCTATTGGGTTATATGCCTGCAATCTGTCAACATTAGTCCGCAGCTCAAGCAAAGCATCCGCAAATCCCAAAAACTCCTCGATAGTGATGCTACGCATAAGAAATACACTTATTAAAGCGGCTATCTGAGATTCATTATATTCTCCCGCAGCCATGTGTTTCATTATTTCTCCGGCTTCTGCCCTATCGAGGTATTGATGGTTAAATAGTCTGTTTAATATTTTCTTCATAGCTTTTATTAATCTTTCTGAATGCTATTTCTGCATTGAATGTTATACTTTTAGCAAACATGTATTCATTTTGTTACAAAGTTCTTTATGATAATGCTTCCCTCAGGTGTCAACACTGATTCGGGATGGAATTGCACGCCATGTACATCATATTCTTTATGACGTAACGACATAATTTGCCCGTTTTCATCTACTGATGTAACTTCAAGACAATCAGGAAACTTTTCAGGGCTAACGATCCATGAATGATAACGTCCGACCATGAGAGGTGATTCAATTCCCTGAAACAGGTAATCTGAACTGATTATATTGGCTGAAGTGGCAATGCCGTGATATACATCCTGAAGGTTTTCGAGTTTGGCTCCGAATGCTTCTCCAATTGCCTGATGTCCTAAACAAACCCCGAGTATTGGCTTTTTTGATGCATATTCTTTTATTAACGGTAGTAATATACCTGCTTCGGAAGGAATACCGGGACCGGGTGACAAAATAATTTTATCATATTTATCTACGTCTTCCAACGCAATTTTATCGTTGCGAAACACATCTATCTTCTTGAATCCTAAACTTTTTATTAGATGGACAAGGTTATATGTGAATGAGTCGTAATTATCAAATACCAATATTCTCATTTTTGCTTCGTATTAGTTTTTTAAGTTTTCTGCTATTTTAACAGCTTTAGATAAAGCTCCCAGTTTATTTTTTACTTCCAATACTTCTTTTTCTAAATCGGATTTTGAGACTATGCCTCCTCCTGCCTGATAGTACAATATATTATCTTTACTCAAAAAAGTACGGATAGTGATAGCCTGATTTAGATCTCCATTGAATCCTATATAACCGATACAGCCTCCATAAACGCCTCTCATTTGCTGTTCAATATCACGGATAAGTTGCATTGCCCGCATTTTGGGCGCACCTGAGAGTGTTCCCGCAGGAAAAGTATCGGCAAAGACATTGATATTATTCTTTTCTTCGTCCACAATGCCACTGACACGTGATACAAGATGTATTACGTGCGAATAGAACTGTACATTTTTATAGAATTCTACTTTGACATCATGGCAATTACGGCTCAAATCATTACGGGCAAGATCAACAAGCATTACATGCTCAGCATTTTCTTTTTCGTCTTTTAACAATTCTTCAGAAAGTAAACGATCTTTCTCATCATTACCTGTCCGAAAATATGTGCCTGCAATTGGATCGATATAGGCTTTACCTTTCGTTATTTTGCAATGTGTTTCGGGTGATGAGCCGAATATCCGAAACGAACCGAAATCGAAATAAAAAAGATATGGGGAGGGATTGATGGAACGAAGTGAACGGTATACTTTAAAGTCATCTCCTGCGAATCGTTGTGTAAAGCATCGTGAAAGGACAATCTGAAACACATCGCCACGTTTACAATGGGCTATACCTTTTTTTATCATTGCTTTATGTTCTTCATCGTCAATCATCGACTCTTCGTTTCCGACTAACCTGAAGTTATATGAAGCAATGTTATTGTTATTGAGAATGGCTTCGAGTTCAGGGGTCTTTTCAATATCACCTTCAGGTATATTTTCAACTATCGTCAATTCGTTCTTCAGGTGGTTGATTATTAATACAAAGCGATAGAATATATAGTAAAACTGTGGTACATCGGCATTATTCAATTTTTTATTGACCGGATTTATATCATCAAAATATTGTATAGCATCGTAAGATGTGTAACCAAAAAATCCGTTGATATTAACCGAGTGATCTCCTTCTATTTTAAATTCTTTGACAAAGTCGCTGAACTTATCTGTTAACTTTTCGCCATGAGCTAATTCTTTTTTTATTATACTCTTATCGGGATAAGTATAATTAATCTGATTGTCTTCAACTCTGAATTTGGCAATAGGGTCAATCGCAATGAATGAATAGTTATCTTCTCCTCCATGAAAGTCTGAACTTTCTAATAGGGCAGATTCGGCGAATACATCTCGAACTTTGAGATAAATACCTACGGGGGTTTGCAAATCCGCCAATTGTTTTTTTGTTTTTACATTAATTCTGAAGCTCATGCTATTCATTTATTAGATTGAAATATTTAATATAAGTCTCCATGTCCTTGTCTCCTCGTCCTGATAAACAAAGTACTACAACATCATCTTGTTTAAACTTTACTTTTTCGAGCGCACCTAATGCGTGAGCCGACTCTATCGCCGGAATTATACCTTCAAGTTTTGTCAGTTCAAAGGCTGCCCGCATAGCTTCATCATCATTCACAGCTAATACTGTTGAACGACCTGCTGAAGCGAGGTAGGCATGAAGGGGACCTATACCGGGATAGTCGAGCCCTGCCGAAATAGAATATGGTTCTTCGATCTGCCCATCTTCCGATTGCATAATTAAAGTTTTGCTTCCGTGTATAATTCCTAACCGTCCGAGTTGTATTGTCGCTGCAGATTGTCCCGAATCAATTCCTTTGCCTCCGGCTTCGGCAAGTACAATTTTCACGTCCTCATCATTCAGATAATGGTAAATTGTTCCTGCGGCATTACTCCCCCCTCCAACACATGCTATTAGATAGTCAGGCTTTTCACGACCTTCTTTTTCTTTCAACTGTTGGCGTATTTCTTTGCTGATAACTGATTGCAGACGAGCTACCATATCTGGATACGGATGAGGTCCGACAGTTGACCCGATTACGTAATATGTATCCGACGGATTGCAGCACCAATCACGAATAGCTTCATTGGTAGCATCTTTAAGTGTCATGTTCCCGCTTGTAACCGGCACAACTTTTGCCCCGAGCATTTCCATCTTCTGCACATTCAATTTCTGTCTTTCTACATCGGTCTTTCCCATATAAATAATGCATTCCATATTCATAAGCGCACAGACCGTAGCTGTTGCTACCCCGTGTTGTCCTGCCCCGGTTTCGGCAATTATACGTGTTTTATTCATTCGCCTTGCCAACAATACCTGACCGATTGAATTGTTTATTTTATGTGCTCCTGTATGATTTAAATCTTCACGTTTCAGATAAATTTTGCAACTATATTTTTCCGATAACCGATTTGCCAGATATAGAGGTGATGGACGTCCTACATAATCGCGCAAAAGATCATTATACTCTTTCTGAAATGACGGATCATCTATAATTTTCTGATACTTGTTTTTCAGTTCTTCAACGTTTTTATATAAAATTTCAGGAATGTAGGCTCCGCCAAAATCACCGTAGTACCCATTTACATCGACATTAAAATTTTTCATCGAGATATTATTTTTATTGTACGGTTATAAAAAAAACCTATCGTGAGTTACGATAGGTTTTGTATTTTCAGTTTTATTTTATAAAAAACATATACCAGACCGGCTCACCACACAATAATGTAGTAAGTGCCACCAACGATAAGTATTTTTTAATAAAAATTGCATTTTTCTATGTTTTATTGTTACAAAGTTAAAAAAAAAAACCAAAAGCAAAATTTTAGTTCATTTTTTTTAATATCTTTAGCCTGTTTTTTAATAATCCCTAAATAATATGAAACGAATAACTCTACTTTATCTTTTTATTGCATGCGTGACTTTAATGCAAGCACAAAACAAAGCTCTCACATTCAATCAAAATGGAACATTTAAAATTGTCCAATTCACTGATATTCATTTCAAACCAAATGATAAGAGTTCGGCTGATGCATTAAATATGATATACGAAACATTAGAGAGCGAGCAACCTGACCTTGTGGTTTTCACAGGAGACATTATCGGAGGTAAGCCTGCCTCTAAGAGTTTAGACGAAGTTTTGGGAACTGTAATAGACAATGATATACCTTGGGCATTTGTTTTTGGTAATCACGATGCTGAATATGGCATGAATAAAAAAGAAATAATGAACAAGCTCTCAAGTATGCCAAACAGCTACACTGAAAATGGTGATCCTAATATATATGGTGTAGGTAATTATGTTATCGAGATTTTTGACAAAAAAAACCAACGTATGCAGATGGTTCTTTACTTCTTAGATTCAGGAAGTTATTCAACAGTTAAAGGCATTGACGGATACGATTGGTTATCATTCAGCCAAATAGCTTGGTATAGAGATATGAGTGAAAAATATACATCGTCTAACGGAGGTAAACCTATGCCAGCTCTAGCCTTTTTCCACATTCCTTTACATGAATATACCACAATGTCGCTTGAAACAGATAATATTATTGGTAATAAACAGGAAGATGAAAAAGTTGGAGAATTGAATTCAGGGATGTTCACAGCTATGTGCGAATCGGGCGATATGGTTGGTGTATTTGTTGGTCACGATCATAATAATGACTATATCGGACAATACAAAGGTATTGCTTTAGGATACGGTCGTTATTCAGGTGGAACAAATGAATATAATGATCTTGGGACCAATGGATGCCGTGTAATCGAATTTAAGGAAGGCAAACGTGTAATGAAAACTTATATAAGACTAAACGGAGGCGAAAAACTATATAATGTTGAAATAAAGTATTAATTACCCTATATAAGATATTAAGCAAGAGGATGTTTTGCACTAAGCAATTCATCCTCGCTTTATTTTATGGAAAATAAAATAAAACTAAATATAAAAGATTGGGCAGAAGAAGACCGTCCACGAGAAAAGCTACTAATAAAAGGTGTATCTTCTTTATCCGATGCCGAATTGATAGCCATTCTTATTGGTTCGGGCAATAAGAATGAGACTGCCGTTGAATTATCCCAACGTATTCTACATAGCACCCAAAATAATCTTAATCAATTAGGAAAGCTTAATGTGAAAGAATTAGTCAACAACTTCAATGGAATAGGAGAAGCAAAGGCTATCACTATAATTGCAGCTTTGGAATTGGGAAAAAGAAGAAAAGAAGAAAATAGACTTACACTTCCGCAAATAAATTCGAGTAAAGATGTTTACAGCATTCTATACCCAATTTTGTCTGATTTGAAATATGAAGAAACATGGGTGTTGCTACTGAATAGATCTAACAAGGTTATAAGAAAATATCAAGTAAGCAAAGGCGGAATTAGTGGCTCGATAATTGATATACGCCTTATAATGAAAGAAGCTATCGATGCTGTAGCCTCTGCTATGATTTTATCTCATAATCATCCTTCTGGCAATATAAAGCCAAGTATTGAAGATGATACTATAACAAACAAACTGAAGAAGGCTGGTCAATTAATGGACATACCGCTTTTAGACCACATTATTATCGGCGAGAATTGTTATTACAGCTACAAAGACGAAAGTAGGCTTTAAACTGAATTAGTTTAATACTTGTTTATTTATTACTTTTGTAAGCAAAAATAGAGAACTTTATTTTATGAGTGAAATATTAAATATGGAAGAAGAGATTGTACGGATGCTCAAAACCGTTTACGATCCTGAAATACCTGTCAATATATACGACCTCGGCTTAATTTACGATGTAGACATTGATGATGACAAGAATGTTACAATCACGATGACTCTTACCGCCCCCAACTGTCCGGCTGCCGACTTTATTCTGGAAGACGTAAGATTCAAAATCGGGTCAATAAAAGACGTTAATAACGTGATTGTCAATCTTACTTTTGAGCCTGAATGGAATCGGGATATGTTAAGCGAGGAAGCTAAACTTGAATTAGGTCTTTTATAAAATTCATATGGAGCGAGACAAAATTTACTTTCTCTCCGATGCTCATTTAGGCTCGGCTTGGCACAAGAGAAAATTCAAAAGTGAGAATGCACTTATTTTGCCTGATGCCAATAAGTCGAGTTATTCAAAGGATAATTCAAGAGAACATGATATTGAACGCAAGCTATGCCGATGGCTTGATTTTGTAAAAAAAGACGCTAAAGCTATATATCTTTTAGGGGATATTTTTGATTATTGGTTCGAATACAAATATGTAGTTCCACGTGGTTATACACGATTCTTAGGTAAGATCAGCGAATTGACAGACTCTGGTGTTGAAATTCATTTTTTCATTGGTAATCATGATATTTGGATAGATGATTATTTCCGTGAAGAATGCGGCATGATTCTACATACCGAGCCTCTTGTAATGGATTTTAATGGACTTAAGTTTTTTCTTGCTCATGGAGACGGATTAGGAGACAACTCTGTTTCATTCAAAATATTAAGAAGTATATTTCATAATAAAGTCTGCCGCAAACTATATGCCGCCATACATCCGAGATGGACAATGGCATTAGCGCATAAATGGTCTACACACAGCAGGTTAACAGGAGACACTCCACCCTATTTGGGAGAAGAGAAAGAACATCTTGTATTGTTTGCGAAAGAACATTTAAAAATTGCCCCAAATATCAACTACTTTATATTTGGACATCGCCATATCATGTTGGATCTAATGCTTAGTATTTCGAGTCGCGTTATAATTCTTGGTGATTGGCTACAATATTTTTCATATGGTGTGTTCGATGGTGAAAACTTTACTCTCGAAGTTTTTGAAGAAACACATGAGCAAGGTTTTTAAATTTTAATTATAGGTATTTAACAGATCGGAATTACTTATAATCTTCTGGTGTAATCAAGATTTCAGCAAAAATTTTATCCTCCGGATCACGATAAACATAAAGAAAAGGCATTTTATCATTAAATAATGTAGTAATACGATGCTCCTCCTTCAAGAAATTCACCAAGTCAGGTTTATTTATCGCCACAAAATCATCAATAGCAATTTGTGGTTTCTCAAGTAATACAAATAAATATTTAACAATACTATCTGAATATTCAATTTTATCAATTCTGATACTTCCTGAGAGATTTGTAAATAAATGAGCACTTAACTTCTCTAAAACTTCGCTGTATATTTTATCCTTATTTTGACTAAATTTCATTACATCATGATATATTTTCTGCGATGTTTCGAGGTTTTCCAAAGCCTTCTTTTGGGATTCTCGGTCTTTAAAATGTAACCTAAAAAGCATGAGAAATGCAATTATTAGGAATAAAACACCGATTAATCTTCGTTGCTTATTCATAACTTACATTAAGATAAAATTATTATTTATAATCTTCGGGCATAATCTTTACTTCGGCATAGTTTTTACCATCACTTGTGCGATAAATAAAATATATTGTAATTTTATCATCACGAAACATCTTCATTTCTGGTTTATCTTTCAGCGATTTTATTAATTCCGGCTTACTTATTTCCATAAACTGATCAGACGGTATTACAGGTTGCTCTGCAAAAGTGTAATAATACTTAAATTCTCCGTTTGCATATTCAATTTTATCCATAGTAATTCCTTCGGGAAAAGTCATTGGAAGTGTAGAACTAATCCGCGCAACAGCTTCTTCGTATTTTTTATTTTTACCTTCGCAATTAAGCAGACCGAATGTAATACTAATTGTCAGTATCAGATAAATAGCTTTTTTCATGTGAGTAAATATAGTTTGTAAATGTTAAATTTTGTAGTTTAATGAGCTTATGAGGAAGAAACTATTGGTTAGTTGTAGAAAACATATGTAAAAAAACGTCTCATAAATTATGAGACGTTTTCCTTTATAAAAGGATATTATTATCCGTTTACTTTTTTCATTGCTGCGATAAGATCAAGGCATTTGTTAGAATAACCCCATTCGTTATCATACCAAGATACAACTTTAACGAAAGTATCTGTTAATGCGATACCTGCTTCTTTATCGAAGATAGAAGTACGTGGATCGCCAAGGAAGTCAGAAGAAACAACTGCATCTTCAGTATATCCTAAGATACCTTTCAATTCTCCTTCTGAGGCTTCTTTCATAGCTTTACAGATTTCATCGTAAGAAGCTGGTTTAGCCAAGTTAACAGTCAAGTCAACTACTGATACGTCCAAAGTAGGAACACGCATTGACATACCTGTAAGTTTGCCATTCAATTCAGGGATAACTTTACCTACTGCTTTAGCAGCACCTGTTGAAGATGGGATGATGTTGCCTGAAGCTGCACGTCCACCACGCCAGTCTTTAGCTGAAGGTCCATCAACAGTTTTTTGAGTTGCTGTTGTAGAGTGAACTGTTGTCATCAAACCGTCTTTGATACCAAATTTATCGTTCAATACTTTAGCTATAGGAGCAAGACAGTTAGTTGTACAAGAAGCGTTAGATACGATTGGTGTACCTTTAACGTATTTATCTGTATTTACTCCGCAAACGAACATTGGGGTATCGTCTTTTGAAGGAGCTGACATAACTACATATTTAGCACCAGCTGCGATGTGAGCCTGAGCTTTTTCTTTTGTAAGGAACAAACCTGTAGATTCTACAACATATTCTGCACTTACTTCGTTCCATTTCAAATTAGCAGGATCTTTTTCAGCAGTTACACGGATAGCTTTACCGTTAACAACCAATTTACCGTCTTTTACTTCAACTGTTCCTTTGAATTGACCGTGCATTGTATCGTATTTCAACATGTAAGCCATGTATTCAACATCAATAAGGTCGTTGATACCTACAATTTCAACATCAGTTCTTGTCTGAGCAGCGCGGAATACCAAACGTCCGATACGGCCGAAACCGTTTATACCTACTTTAATCATTTTGTTTAATTTTTATTTAGTTAAAAAATCAGGTTAATTCTTCACACAGACACTTAAAAAACAATTATAAATATGTTCTGCAGCATATTTATGTATTTTCTGAAATGCTTACAAATATAACAAAAAAATAAGAATCAAGTTTCCTATATTAATTTATTTTCACTACAAACTAAGCTGATTTTTATACGAATAATTTACACTCGTGCAGTTTTGCAAAGTAGAGTTTACGATTTACATATTTTGCATTAAACTAATCACAACCAACCATTTTGTTTATACCAATCCACCGACTCTTCAAGTCCTTTTTTCAGACTGTATCGTGGATTAAAACCCAAGTCCGCCTTCAATGGCTCAATATCGCACTCCCAATTACGCTGTTTCATTATTATATATTTGTCACGATTAAGGGTAGAAGCCTTTTTGGTTAATTTAGATACACCTTCGGCTGTTATTGAAACTATTTTAAGCAACCATAGAGGTACTTTCAAACTCAACACATGTTTTCGTCCAATAACCTGCTTCACCAAAGCCGTATATTCCTTATCGGTGTAAACATCACCATCCGTAACAAAATAAGCCTTGTTTTCTATCTGACTGTTTATCGCCAGATACGCTGCATCTACAAGATCTTTTACATAAATAAAAGTAAGATGCTGGGACTTAAACCCGACACCTACATCAAGTCCACTTCTGACTGTTTTTAACATCAGATAATAATCTTTTTCGCGAGGACCATACACACCTGTGGGACGTAATATTATATAAGGAAAAGCACGTTGCGACTGAAGATACAATTCTGCCTTACGTTTACTTTTGCCATACTCCGTATTAGGATGAGGCTCATCAGTCAGTTTAATTGGTGTATAATTCACCTCATCACCCATACCAAATGCGCTGAGACTGCTCATCAACACAAATTTATCCGGAATATTATCGGATTGAATTAACGCATCAATCAAATTAACCGTATTTTGGTAGTTTATTTTATCGAATTCCTGATAATCCAAACACTTAGTAACCCCGGCATTATGTATAACATAGTCAAATTTACCATATTCAACAGCAAAATTTTTCAGTTGATCGCTCAACTTGAATCTGTTTCCATAATCCAAATCAATGAAATGAATTCTTTTATCCTGTAAATAATCCTTATTACTACTCTTACGTATACCAGCCCAGACTTCGAAGCCTTCGGACAAACCTTTTTCGACAAGAAAACTCCCGATAAATCCACTTGCACCTGTAACCAATAATTTTTTAGCCATCATTATAATAATGTATGAAAGTAAAAATCTTCTTACCTTCTGAAAACCGAAAAATAATTTGAAATTATGGATGCCAATAGTCATCTTAATCCCAACACCAAGCGTCACAGCCTAAATATATGACAAGCAAAGATACTTAAAAAAGAAAAACAGCAAAGCTATTACACAATAGCTTGCTAATCATGAAAAATAATTAGATTATTAACAATTAAAAAGTTTGCAGATTTGAAAAATATGACTAATTTTGCATCCCGATTTGAGTTGTAAAATATAAAAAATAATATAAAAATACATAGCAACAATGTCCAAGATTTGTCAAATAACAGGAAAAAAAGCTATGGTTGGCAATAATGTTTCTCACTCTAACAAGAAAACGAAACGCAAGTTTAACGTCAACCTGTTCAGAAAAAAATTCTTCTGGGTAGAGCAAGACTGCTGGATCAGCCTGAATATCTCTGCTGCGGGACTTCGTACAGTTAACAAAATCGGATTGGACGCTGCATTAAAGAAAGCAGCTGAAGCCGGATATCTTAATGCATAAATTATAGGAGAACCGAAAAATGGCAAAGAAAGCAAAAGGAAACAGAATCCAAGTTATATTGGAATGCACAGAACACAAAGAAAGTGGCATGCCGGGGACTTCTCGCTATATCACTACTAAGAACAGAAAAAATACAACAGAAAGACTTGAATTAAAAAAATACAATCCGGTCCTTCGTCGTATGACAGTACACAAAGAAATTAAGTAAAACAAGCATAAACCATGGCAAAGAAGACAGTCGCAGGTTACCGTGACCCTTCGTCAAAAGACGGGCGTAACTATACCAAAGTTATCAAAATGGTTAAGTCACCTAAAACAGGAGCTTACACATTTAAAGAAGAAATGATACCTAACGAATCTGTACAGAATTACTTCAAGTAATTTCAGACCCGAAATATATTAAGCTTCCTACATTTAAATGCAAGGAGGCTTTTTTTGTGTCATTTTATACTACAAGATCAACTGAAAATCATTATCTTTGAAAATGAAAGCTGTAAACAACTACAGACCGCTAATCTTAACATTGATATACACTTATGGGATTATTTGATCTTTTTTCGAAACAGAAAAAAGAAACTCTTGACAAAGGTTTGGAAAAGACCAAAGAGTCTATGTTTTCGAAACTTTCTCGCGTTGTTTCCGGAAAATCAAAGGTCGACGATGATGTACTTGATGATTTAGAGGAAGTTCTGATAACATCGGATGTGGGTGTTGACACAACACTCAAAATTATAGAACGCATTGAAAAGAGAGTAGCCAAAGATAAATATATCAATACTAAAGAGCTAAACACGATACTTCGTGAAGAAATAACTAATTTGTTAACTGAAAATAATACGGTAGATGGCGAAGACTTCACTATTCCAGATAAACGCAAACCATATGTGATTATGGTCGTAGGTGTTAACGGAGTAGGCAAAACGACCACTATCGGCAAACTGGCTCATCAATACAAAAAAGCCGGTAAAAAAGTTTATCTTGGTGCAGCAGACACTTTCAGAGCTGCAGCCGTCGAACAGCTCGAAATATGGGGTAAACGTGTTGGAGTACCCGTCATAAAACAATCAATGGGTGCAGATCCTGCGTCAGTAGCCTACGACACATTGAGTTCTGCCAAAGCAAATAACGCAGACGTTGTCATAATCGATACAGCCGGACGCTTACATAATAAAATAAGTCTCATGAATGAACTTTCTAAAATAAAGAAAGTTATGGACAAAGTTGTACCAGAAGCACCGGACGAAGTTTTATTAGTTCTTGATGGCTCTACAGGACAAAATGCATTTGAACAAGCTAAACAATTTACAGCTGCTACAGATGTATCAGCCTTAGCCATAACCAAACTTGATGGTACTGCAAAAGGTGGCGTTGTGATAGGCATATCAGATCAGTTCAAGATCCCCGTCAAATATATTGGATTAGGAGAAGGAGTAGATGATTTACAAACCTTTAAACGTAGAGATTTCGTTGACAGCCTATTCGGCGAGTAAACCTTGTATTTCAGGATGAAAAAAAACAGAATAGATGTCATCACACTTGGTTGCTCGAAAAACCTTGTCGACTCCGAGCTGCTAATGAAGCAGCTTTTAGCTAACGGTTATACGGTAAAACATGACCCGGCAAAACCTGAAGGTGAGATTGCTGTGATCAATACATGCGGCTTTATTGGCGATGCAAAAGAAGAATCAATAAATACAATACTCGGATTTGCTGAAGCAAAAAAGAATCATAAACTGAGCAAGTTATTCGTGATGGGATGCCTTTCTGAAAGGTATATGGATGAGTTGCGCACAGAAATACCGGAAGTCGATAACTTTTATGGTAAATTTGGGTGGAAAACTTTGATTAGTGACCTAGGAAAATCTTATCAACAAGATTTTGCTTTTCAGCGCAGTATCACCACTCCTCAGCATTACGCCTATTTAAAAATATCAGAAGGTTGCAACCGAACCTGTTCATATTGTTCAATACCCGTTATCACAGGCAAGCATCAATCACGTCCGATTGAAGATATTGAAACCGAAGTAAAGCAGCTTGTCAACCAAGGTGTAAAAGAATTTCAGATAATTGCCCAAGACCTTTCATTCTATGGTCTTGATATATATAAAACGATGAAATTACCTGAGTTAACTGAACGATTAGCTCAAATTGACGGAGTGGAATGGATACGACTCCACTATGCCTATCCCACTAAATTTCCGACTGATATATTGCGGGTGATGCGTGAAAATAAAAATGTTTGTAATTACCTTGACATTGCTTTACAACACATAAGCGACAATATGTTGAAGAAAATGCGACGCAACATTTCAAAACAGCAAACTTACGACCTGCTAGCCAAAATCAGAGAAGAAGTTCCCGGTATACATCTACGCACAACGTTGATGGTTGGTCATCCCGGCGAAACCAAGAAAGATTTTGATGAGCTTTTGCAATTTGTGGATGACATCCGATTCGAACGGATGGGAGCTTTCCCATACTCGCATGAAGATGGCACATTTGCTTACGACAATTACAAAGATTCCATTTCCGATAAAGTAAAGCAAGAAAGAATGGATGAACTGATGTCTTTACAAGAAAGAATAGCTCTTGAAAAGAATGAAGAAAAAATTGGTAAAATTTTTAATGTCATTCTTGACAACGAAGAAGAAGATTACTATATTGGTAGAACAGAATTTGAT
Organism: uncultured Dysgonomonas sp.; assembly: GCA_945273835.1. GTDB lineage: Bacteria > Bacteroidota > Bacteroidia > Bacteroidales > Dysgonomonadaceae > Dysgonomonas. The sequence continues at coordinate 120,068 of CALYPL010000004.1, forward strand.
TCACCGGAAGTTGATCCGGAAGTATTAATAGCCAAGACTAAGAAATTGAACGTTGGAGAATTTTACGATATACAAATAACAGGAGCACAACCTTTCGATTTATACGGTACTCCTTCCGAATCCGTTGGAATATAAACTTATCTATATATGACAAACTTAGAATTAATCGCAACTTTAGCAAAACGATTAAATTGGACGCAAAAACAAACTTCAGAAACGCTTGAAGCTATCGTATCTATCATGAGTCAGAATCTCGAAGCTGGTAACTCTTTCAACATCCAAGGGTTTGGTTTATTCGAAACAAAGAAAAAGGGAGAACGCATATCAGTTAATCCAGTAACTAAGCAACGTTTTCTGGTTCCACCCAAAATTACGATCTCTTTCCGCCCGGGGCAAACAATTAAAGATAACCTCAAAAACCTTATAATAAATGAGTGAACGCCTGATTTTACAAGACCTAGTAGACCTTTTAGCAAACGAAAAAGGATTAACAAAAAAAGACGCTGAAGCATTTCTGCGCGAGTTGTTGTCTCTTATAGCTGAAACAATTGAAACCGCAGACTCTGTAAAAATAAAAGATTTTGGTACTTTCAAATTGGTAAAAGTTAACAGTAGAAAAAGTGTTGATGTAAATACCGGTGCTGAAATTGAAATTCCCTCTCACTATAAATTAAGTTTTACACCCGATAAGCTTTTAAAAGAAAGAGTCAACATTCCTTTTGCTCATTTTGAAAGCGTTGTCCTTGAAGATGGCGTATCTTTTGAAGATACAAAAGAGTCAGTTGTTATAACTGAAAATGTGAATGACGAAAACGCCGAATTTCAGGCAGAAACTGCAGAGCCTTCTGATATTGATGAAGCAATGGATGATGATTCATCTGATGAAAATTCTTCAGTTGCTAAAGGCATTGTGGAATCCGGCATGCTAAATAAATTAGCTGATGAGCAACAGTTAAACTCAGAAAAAAACAATAATGAAACAAATCTACACAATAATATAGAAATTGAATCTGCAGACAAGATTATTTCTAACAGTACAAATGATGCTGAAATTGCTATCGAACAAGAATCATCACAGGCAATCAATGCTGACAATACTGAAACTAATATCATCAATGAACCTGTACAAAAAGATGATACAAGCACAAAAGCTGATGAAGCGTCAGCCGATGAACCATTAGTTACAATAAATGCTACAGTTGAATCAGCTCAAACATCAGAACCGATAACAAAAACAACAATTGAAACTACTCAATCTCCAGAAGTTGTAACAAAAACATCAGTAGAAACCACTCAATCAGATGAGGTTGCGGCAAAAACAGCAGTAGAAACAACTCAATCTCCAGAGGTTATAACAAAAACAAC
>CALYPL010000005.1 GCA_945273835.1 uncultured Dysgonomonas sp.
AGATTATCTCTTATTATCTTTGTGTCCACACTGTCGACATCCGTCAATTGGCTTAGAAAATCGAAACGCTTTTGGGCTTCATCTTTATATTTTCCCTCGTAATGATCTATAATTATATTATCTAAATACGTTTTGTAAGACGAAGCCGTATTCTCATGAGACATCGCAATCCAAGTCAACGAATCAATAAGGTTTCTGACAAAATCTTTATATATTGTATTCGGATAGTCCGCAAGAAAAGAATATAATTTGTCGATATTCGTCGTTTTAGAAACATTATTCCAAACAGAATCTTCACGATTTCTCAGCATAAGTATCTTTACCTGTGCTTCCTTGCTATAAACCCCATCAGGATATCTGATCAAGTATTTGGAATAAGACAATGTGGTATTCTCATCAGCACAATTCATCCAGAAAGCTATATCCGCATCTTTCGACTCTTTTTTCTCTTTACGCATATAGTATGCGCTCACTCCGCCCGCAATAATTAATAGAAAAATACCTATAAAAAAAACAGTAAGTAATTTTCTGAATTTTGTTGTCTTAGACTTGTCTGATGTCTTAATCTCATCAGCAGATAAATTAAAATTTGATGATTGAAAATTATCAGTATTTTTATCTAACTTTTTTTCTACCGAAACAATATCTTCTTGATTTTCTTGACGTTGATTATTAAGGTATTCATTTTGCACGATCTGTTTACAGTCTTCACAAAACTTATCTCCGGGATGAGTCTCTTTTCCGCAAAGAGGGCATTTATGTTCATTATTATCACGCATACAACCCTGTTATTTTTTATTATAACTCCTAATTCTGCTTTTTGTTTAATAAGAATGCAAATATCTAAAAAAAATATAAAGCCGCATCATTCGTCAAATATTAAATCAGTTTATGTTTATTTTATAACTTTAAAACATAAACATACTTAGAAATGGACATATGTATTGATTTTGACGGAACTTGTGTTTCGCACGAATTTCCGGCGATAGGAAAAGATATCGGCGCTATACCTGTGTTACAAGAACTGACAGACAAAGGGCATCGTTTGATTTTGTTTACAATGCGCAGCGACCGTAAAAAGAAGAAAAAAGTGGATGGAGTTGAAGTTGTGATAGAAGAAAATTTTCTGACAGATGCCATCAAATGGTTCGAGCTTAATGATATCCCCTTATATGGCGTTCAAAAAAATCCGACACAGCGTTTCTGGACTTCTTCACCTAAAGCATACGGACATCTCTATATAGATGATGCCAATTTGGGCTGTCCGCTGATTTTAGACGATGGAGAAAGACCATACGCCGACTGGAAACGGATCAGAGAGATACTTGTTGAAATGAATATTTTATAAAAGTACATGGATTATGAAAAAAAAGGTACTGTTATGCCATAATTTCTTAAAAGAAGGTTTTGAGTCGCTCGAAGACGATTTTGAACTTATTTACCCAGACAAACAGATTTTTACAAAAAATGATGTAATTGAACGCATTGAAGACATAGACGTTCTTGTTCCTAATTTTACTTTCAGAACGGACGCCGAGATCATCGACAAAGGTTCAAAGCTGAAATTAATTGCTAACTATGGGGTTGGCTATAATACGATTGATGTTGATTATGCTGCTTCTAAAGGAGTTGTGGTGACTAACACGCCGGAATCGGTACTTGAACCAACTGCCGAATTATGCTTCGCTTTGATACTCACTGCAGCCAGACGTATCGGTTATTACAATAATAAATTACACAACAAAGAAAAGCTGAGTTGGGGAATTTTCGATAATCTTGGGTTACCCATATATGGTAAAACACTCGGTATTTATGGTATGGGGCGTATAGGTCAGGCAGTGGCTCGGAGAGCAAAAGCTTCGGGAATGAAAATTATATATCATAACCGCCACAGGTTAGGCAAAGATATTGAAGACAAGTACGAAGCCGGCTATGTAAATTTCGATGAATTATTGCGACAATCTGACTTTTTATCGCTTAATGCGCCGGCTACTGCCGAAAATTATCATCTGATGGGAAAGGATGAATTTGAAAAGATGAAGCCTACAGCTATTTTTGTAAACACCGCACGCGGTTCTCTTGTCGATGAAAAAGCTCTTGCCGATGCCTTACTGAATAAAAAGATTTTTGCAGCAGGTATTGATGTTTTTGAAAACGAACCTAATATTCATCCCGCTTTGTTGGATTTGGATAATGTGGTGCTTACTCCTCATGCGGGAACTACAACATACGACGGACGTATGAATATGGAAAAAGAAGTGGCAAGAAACATTCTGAACTTTTTCAAAGGGGGTACAATCAATAGAGTGAATTAAGCATTATTAAAATTGCACCATAAAACCGACTAAAGGAACAAACTGAGTGTAATTTTTAACAAGTTCTTCACGCAATTCTAATTGTATAAAGATATTGTCAGCTACCGCGATTTGACCGCCGAATCCAAGGTTAAGACCAATTCTATTGTGGCTGTCTTTGGTATCGTAACCCGGTATACCGGCACGTTCAAGATCAAAAGTCCGTCTCAAATATTTAAGACCGCCTATCGGATATAAATATAACTGGTCAGATACACCAAATACGTAATGCCCATCAGCGTTCAACTCCCATGCACTCCAGTTTCTACGGTCTATATAATACTTGTATTCTGCCGATGCACGCATATGATCCATTATAAAATATTGCGCACGGAGACCTACACCCATAGTTTTTATATCAGTACCGTAACTGAGGTTTGCAGACATTGAAAACTTACCGGCTTCAGTCTGTGATTTCGCAGGACTGAAGTATATAATTGACCATAAAAGAATGATTGAAAGCTTTTTCATGTATCAATAAACAAAATTTATAATTTAATTATTTATTGATACGAAGGTAAGCATTTAAGGCTAAGAGATTGTGCTTTTTTATAGTCTTTTCACAAAAAAAGGTCGCACCAATGGTCAAAACACTCAGCTTTTTCTTCTCCGAATTCGGCAAGTGAGGACCTTACTTCTTGAATGCTCCTTTGTTCACCCAATCTTGTTTTTGAGTAGAAACAGTCAGCGAAACATATAATTTTCTCTTCGATACTAACCGGTAACATATCCCGATGAGGCAAAGGCAAATTTTCTCTGATAATATCTTCTTCGGTAAGCCCTACACCGGTATGCCTTTCACAAACCAAACCGTGTTTCGGATAGCCAAGCCTTTCCAATATCTCACGTCCTAAATGACCATGACAAATATAGGGTAGTATCCCATGACAATGTATCGACGGTGCATTAGTTAGTAATATACCTATATCATGCAACATAGAAGCTTCTTCGATAAACTGAGTATCAGCATTCAATTCAGGATGACTTGCAGCTATCTGCAAAGCCATATTTTTTACATCATTACTATGACTTACAAGTGTATTATATAAATCAGAATCTTTTTTATAATATCTGGTTATTATATCCATTACTTTTATCATGAGTACAATTTATTTTTGTTATTTTCTAATAATATTGACTATGTTTGTGTCGTATAAATATAAACATTTTGTCGATGAAAAAGTTTGTTTTAATCATTTTCTTTGCTTTTGCAGTAAAAAATATAATTAGTCAGAATATTGACCTAAAGCTCGGATCTGATAGAACTGATCTCATTATGAACGAAGTAAAGAATCAACGCGTAGCGTTAGTTGTAAATCAAACTTCAGTATTAAGTAACGGTGTGCATCTATTGGATACATTAATCCGTAATGGAGTCTGCGTAATGAAAATATTCGCTCCCGAACATGGTTTTAGAGGAAACGCTGATGCAGGAGAACAAATTGTGAATGGCAAAGATGCTAAAACCGGTATTGATGTAGTTTCGCTGTATGGAAAAAATTATAAACCAACAGCCCAACAACTTACAGACGTAGATGTAGTTATATTCGATATTCAAGACGTAGGAGCACGGTTCTACACATATATCAGCACAATGCACTATGTAATGGAGGCTTGCGCAGAAAATGATAAAAAATGCATTATTTTGGACAGACCTAATCCAAATGATTACGTTGACGGTCCTGTTCTTGATCTTAAATACAAATCATTTGTCGGTATGCACCCAATACCCGTTTTACATGGGCTGACGGTAGGCGAATTAGCTGAAATGATAAATGGTGAGGGTTGGCTTGCAAACGGTAGAAAATGTAATCTTAAAGTAATTAAAATGATCGGCTGGAAACACGGGCAACCTTATTCTTTGCCGGTTAAACCTTCACCTAATTTACCGAATGATCAGGCTGTTCGATTATACGCTTCACTTTGCTTCTTCGAGGCTACACAAGTGAGTGTGGGTCGAGGGACAAATTTCCCTTTTCAAGTGGTTGGAGCACCAAATAAACGTTACGGAAGTTTCAGCTTTACTCCTTTAGCCATGTCGGGAGCAAAAAACCCATTGTTGAAAGGGCAAGTATGTTATGGTGTTGATCTGCGTAACTATCATTTGGAAGAAGGAATGACCTTATCTTTTTTATTAGACTTTTATAAAAAATCAGCTCTTGGAGCTTCATTTTTTTCTTCACCTAAATTCATGAATTTATTATCCGGGAATAATATATTGAAACAACAGATTATTAATGGAATGACCGAACAACAAATAAGAAAATCGTGGCAGCCTGAATTAAAAAAATATAAGCTGTTGAGAACAAAATATATGCTTTATCCGTAATATAGGTAATAAATACTGAACACACATAAAAAACATAAATTGAACATGAAAAAGAGTAACGTATATACTAAGACAGGAGATAAGGGTACAACAGCCTTGGTCGGTGGAACACGTGTACCGAAATCACATCCCAGACTTGAGGCTTATGGTACAATTGACGAACTTAATTCGTTCATCGGGTTTCTTGCTTGTGAGATTAAAGAAGAAGCTGATCTTAAAATCCTTTCTTTCATTCAAAATAAGTTATTTACAGTAGGTTCTTATCTTGCCACCGAAACAGAAGCTATACCACCTAAAGCCGCAAGCATCATAAAAGATTCGGACATACAACTCATTGAGTCGCAAATGGACGAAATAGACAGTCAGTTACCCGCCATCCGAGAATTTATCTTACCCGGCGGAAGTGAAGCAGCATCTCGCTCGCATATTTGCAGATCAGTTTGCCGCCGTGCCGAGCGTTGTATCTATCGAGTGAAAGCCGAATACCCCGTTGATGAAAATATTATGATCTTCGTAAATCGTTTATCAGACTACTTTTTCCTGCTGGCACGAAAGGTCAGCAACAGAATGGGTAAAGAAATATTTTGGAATCAGGACTGATTCTTGAAAATTTATTATATTTTTGCGACTTTAAAAACCGTTTTTAACTAACGACTTAAAACTGGTGACGTTATGTATTGGACATTAGAACTTGCATCGAAACTTGAAGATGCCCCTTGGCCTGCAACTAAAGACGAATTGATTGATTATGCTCAGCGTTCGGGTGCGCCATTGGAAGTAATTGAAAATTTACAAGAGATAGAAGATGAGGAAGAAGTTTTTGATATGATTGAAGACATCTGGCCTGATTATCCGAGTAAGGAAGATTTCTTTTTTAATGAGGACGAGTATTAATTCTTTAAGATTTCAGCAGATTTTAAAGTAATGTTTAAGATAAAGAGGTTAGGAAATTTTCCTGATCTCTTTTTTGTTTTAAAATAGTCTTAATATTAAAAATAAAAAGCCGGAATCTTAATGACTCCGGCTTATCAGTTATATTGAAATAATAATTATTTCTTACGTTGAACACGTTTGTAACCGTAAACAGCTTTGTTACCTAATTCTTCTTCGATACGAAGCAATTGGTTGTATTTAGCCATACGGTCTGTACGACTCAATGAACCTGTTTTGATCTGTCCAGAGTTAGTTGCAACAGCGATATCTGCGATTGTAGCATCTTCTGTTTCACCTGAACGGTGTGAAGTCACTGAAGTATAACCGGCACGGTGAGCCATTTCAATTGCATCAAGAGTTTCAGTAAGTGAACCAATTTGGTTTACTTTGATAAGGATTGAGTTACCGCAACCCATTTCAATACCTTTCTTCAAGAAATCAACGTTAGTTACGAACAAGTCGTCACCTACTAATTGAACTTTGTCACCTAATTTATCAGTAAGAAGTTTCCATCCTTCCCAGTCATTTTCGCCCATACCATCTTCGATAGAATCGATAGGATATTTAGCTACAAGCTCTGCAAGGAATTCAACTTGTTGAGCTGATGTACGTTTTGCTCCATTAGGACCTTCAAATTTAGAATAATCATATACTCCGTCTTTGAAGAATTCTGAAGAAGCACAGTCAAGAGCCAATGTTACGTCTTTTCCCGGTTCATAACCTGCAATTTTGATAGCTTTGATGATTGATTCGAGAGCGTCGTCTGTTCCTTTCAATGTTGGAGCAAAACCACCTTCATCACCTACTGCTGTACTTAGACCGCGATCGTGGAATTCTTTCTTAAGTGCATGGAAGATTTCAGCGCCCATACGTAAACCTTCACGGAATGATGTAGCACCAACCGGACGGATCATAAATTCCTGAAATGCGATCGGAGCATCTGAATGTGATCCACCGTTAATGATGTTCATCATCGGTACAGGCAAAGTATAAGTATTTGTTCCGCCAATATAACGATACAAAGGTATATCAAGATAGTTAGCTGCTGCTTTTGCTACTGCAAGAGAAACTCCAAGAATAGCATTTGCTCCTAATTTCGATTTTGTCTTAGTTCCGTCAAGGGCTATCATTTTTTCGTCAATACCTCTTTGATCAAGAGCGCATTCACCAAGCAAAGCGGGAGCAATTACTTTGTTAACGTTTTCTACTGCTTTTAATACTCCTTTACCGCCATATCTCTTTTTGTCGCCATCGCGAAGCTCCAATGCTTCGTTTTCACCGGTAGATGCTCCTGAAGGAACTGCTGCACGGCCAAAAGCGCCACATTCTAATGTTACATCAACTTCAATTGTTGGATTTCCTCTTGAATCGAGAATCTCACGTGCGTGAATGCTTTCAATTTTCATATTTTCTATTGCTTTTAAATAAATAATATATTAGTGTTTATTGGCTTAATGCAAGCTGCACAAAGTTAACTCTTTTTCTCAGAACGTGAAAAACGGATTGGATGAAAATCTTACGAATTGTATATTTTTAAATACAACTAATTTTCATAAATAAAGATGGATAGATATTTTACTAAAACATTATTTCGGTTTAATGATTTCAATCTTAAAATCAGGAATGAACTTTTAGACATCTTGTATTCTTATTACGAAATAATCTTTTTATCAATAAAACGATAAACACCTCTAAAAAGAAAAGAACGAATAGACTCTATAAATAAACAAATTAGGAAAATGGAAATACCAATACCAAGTAATGTTAAGAATATAATTAATGAATTTTCAGATGCAGTAGAAAAATTTTCAACATATCCCAATAGTTTATAATAGATTAAAGGATGTCCGTGTATAAGATATACAGCCAATGAATAGCCTCCTAATTTATTTATAAACTTATTGGTTCTTGGTTTTAACTTTAAAAATGAATAAAATAGGCCGACTCCCGATAGTAAAACCAATGGATCAGAATGCCTTAGAAACATATAATCATTATAATTATCATTATATGTTGCGTGAATTATACTAAGTATGAATATTAATAATGAAGATATTAAATAGATAAACAAAGGCAATTTAAAAGATACCTTGTAAATTCTTATATAAGATGCAAGGCAATAGACTGTAAGTAATATAAAGAAGTTGTATCCTGCTTCTCCTAAAGCATTATTTGAAAAGACAAAACTGGAAAAATTATTAAAAAATAATAACGCTAAAACAATTGTTCCTGCCTGCTTTTTGCTAAGTTTTTCAAAACCAATATTTATCAATGGAGATATTAAATATAAAGCTACATAACACGACATAAACCACCAAATACCACTAGAGACCGGTAATAAATATTTGAAGGCTTCTTTAATTTCAATAGCTTGTTTTGTAAAAATTACATAACTTAAATATATAGAAATTGAATAAAAACATAGTTGAATTATGAGTTTTAGAAATGATCTCCATCTGAAAACAATTCCGTAATAACCGGAAATGAAGATAAAAGCATTCACCCCCATAGCTGAAAATGAAGCGATAAGCAATTCGGGATAAAAAAGAGCTTTATCTTCGTAGCTATATTTAATATGGGTACCGAAAATGTGCAAAAGGACGACAGATAGCATTAATAATAATCTAAGCCCTTCTATATTGCTACTCCTTTCTTTCATTTCATAAAGATAATTAATTTAATCAATACGCAAAGACTAAAAGATATCAGTTATTGTGCCATAACTATCTATCATTATGAATATTATTTATAAGATTAAACGAACACAGTATTGCATATTATTTCTAAAATTATCTATAGAATGAAAGTTATCACAATACGAATTTATTATTACTCCAGAATAATATATTAAAAATGTTACTTATGTTACTTTTTTTGTTTGAAGGATATTTTTAACACAGAATATATACGAATGATTATCAATAAATAGGTTGGATAATTTTTGTTAGCAGTTTATAAATAAATATTCAGAATTCTATTTTTTTAGTATGATGGGTTACCTTTGTATTAAGGTATCAAAATTATGCAATACGATTTATTTTCGACTTATAACTATAAATTTTTCAGCTTAGGAAGCGGGAGCAGTGGTAATTGTTATTTTTTAGGGACTCAAGATTATGGAATTTTAATTGACGCGGGAATCGGAATTCGTTCAATATTGAAAATATTAAGAGAATACGGAACTTCGCTTGATAAAGTACAGGGCGTACTTGTAACTCATGATCATGCAGATCATGTCAAAACAATCGGGTGTTTAGGAGATAAATATAATATCCCTGTATATGCAACAGAGGCTGTTCATGGGGGAATTGAGCGAAACAGATATATTCAGCCTTGCTTAGGTCCGTCAAAAAGATTTATTCTCAAAGATGAGATGTTTAAAATTCGAGATTTTGAGATCACCGCTTTTGATGTTCCGCATGATAGTATTGAGAATGTTGGATATCATATCAGATGCGGGAATCAGGTGTTTGTGCTTATCACGGATATCGGACGAATTACCGAAACCATCCGTCAATATGCGAAGCAAGCGAATCATTTGGTTATAGAGACTAATTACGACGAGGAAATGCTGAGGACGGGACGTTATCCGTTTCATTTGAAACAACGTATTTCTTCGGGAATGGGGCATATCAGCAACCGGCTGTCCGCCGATTTTATCGCTGAAATTTATCATCGCGAATTAAAAAGTATCTGGTTGTGCCACCTTAGTCAGGATAATAACCATCCGGATCTGGCTTACAAAACTGTTGAACAAAGTTTAAGAAATATCGGTATTATAGCCGGAAAGGATATATATCTTTCGACCTTAAACCGTCATAAGGCTTCGGGATTGAGGGAGTTTTAACGCCCCTACCCTATTCCAACATCAAATTAATTATTGGGTGGTGTTCAGGAAAACAGCGTCTTAAATTATCTTCCAATTGATAAGTGTGATATCCAAATAGTAATTGGCAAAGCATATTTTTAGTTATCTGTGTTTCGCCGTCTAATCCATCTATCGCTTCTACCCATCCATTACGGATCAAATAAGTGCTATCATGCTGAACTTCTAAAGTTAATTTTACATGCTCATTACGAGCAGCATAATGCTTGAGAAGTGTCCATGCATCAATTACGCAAGCCATACCTGAAAGATTGGTTTTGACGGGGCATCCATCGGCTTCATATTCTTTTAAGATCGCCTCAAAATCAACACGTGATTTTTGAACACAAAAATCTTTGTTTTTATAAATATTATTAAATGCTTGGTAGGCTTGGTTTGTATCCGAATATTCAGAAATTAATGCTTTCATCGGAATTTCTTCCGAGCTGCTGTCAAAGACTTTAGCATAACCGAATCGTTGATAATAATTATATAACCAATTTTCTGCCGGTACTAATATTGAAAGTGGGATTCCCCGATCTGAAAGTACCTGATGTGCTTTATTTATGAGCTGACTCATATAGCCTTTATTACGATACTCGGGCAGTGTGCAAAGGCCTGATAAATAGCCAAAAGGTATTTCAGATCCGTAAAAAGTTATTGTATATGGAAGCATTTGCAAAGATGCCACAACCTTACCTTCTTCTATATAAATAAGGGTATTTTCATCCTTATATTTATAAGTAAAATAAATATCCATATATTCGTCCGTATCGCCAAAGCACGCTTTCCACATTTGGCGTACAAGTGGAGCTGTATGATTGTCGGCAAATCGTATCATCTTATCTATTATCAAGTTTATGAATTATGTTTTAGATATTTATCATTTATTACAAACAACAAAGGGACTCTGATTGAGTCCCCCTATTCTATTTAAGGTTTTGCTTATCTTCTCATTTTAGGCATTTTGCCTTTATTCTGCGTCATCATTTTCATCATTTTTCGGGTCTGATCAAATTGTTTAATCAATTTGTTGACTTCCTGAATATTTGTACCACTTCCTTTTGCAATACGTTCGCGACGGCTTCCGTTAAGGATTTCGGGATTTGAACGTTCTTTAGGAGTCATTGAATATATGATGGCTTCTATGCTTTTAAACGCATTGTCGTCTATATCAAGATCTTTAATCGCTTTACCAACACCGGGTATCATGGATGCCAGATCTTTGAGGTTACCCATTTTCTTTATTTGCTGTATCTGTCCGATAAAATCGTTGAAGTCGAACTGATTTTTAGCAATTTTCTTTTGCAGGCGTCTAGCCTCTTCCTCGTCATATTGTTCTTGGGCGCGTTCAACCAACGACACGATATCACCCATACCCAATATACGGTCAGCCATACGTTCAGGATGGAATATATCCAAAGCATCCATTTTCTCGCCTGTACCGACAAATTTGATTGGTTTATCTACAACTGATCGTATTGACAATGCGGCTCCACCTCGTGTATCACCATCTAATTTTGTCAAGACAACCCCATCGAAGTTAAGACGATCATTAAATTCTTTAGCAGTATTTACAGCGTCCTGTCCTGTCATTGAATCCACCACGAAAAGAATTTCGTTAGGTTTCACGGCATCTTTTACAGCAGTTATTTCCTGCATCATCTGCTCATCAATCGCCAAACGTCCCGCTGTATCTATGATTACGACATCATTTCCGTTTTGCTTAGCTTGCTTAATTGCATTCTGAGCTATTTGAACAGGATTTTTGTTGCCTTCTTCGCTATAAACCGGAACACCGATCTGCTCGCCTAATACCTTCAATTGTTCGATTGCTGCCGGACGATATATATCGTCTGCCACAAGTAGCGGATTCTTTCCTTTCTTGCTTTTCAGCAATTTGGCTAATTTACCTGAGAAGGTTGTTTTACCCGAACCTTGCAAACCTGCCATCAGTATTATGGAAGGTGAACCTTTAAGATTAATATCGGTTGCGGTTCCACCCATCAGTTTGGCAAGTTCGTCGTGAACGATCTTGACCATCAATTGCTGAGGTTTTACTGCTGTAAGCACGTTCTGACCAAGAGCCTTGGTTTTTACGGTATCGGTAAATTCTTTAGCTGTTTTATAGTTAACATCGGCATCGAGCAAAGCACGGCGGACGTCTTTGAGGGTTTCGGCTACATTGATTTCTGTTATTTTTCCTTCGCCCTTCAGTATTTTGAACGACCGATCGAGCCTACTGCTTAAACTTTCAAACATATTGTATTCTTGTTATTTGTCTTGTTTTAATGAATGGTGGCAAAGATATAAACTTTTGTTTTATTGTGAAAGGGTTAAAACTTCAAACTCGACCTATCCTGAAGATAGGTTTTAAGACCATGTATTCAATCACAAATTTTAACCGATCAAATCAAAGTTCAATTATATCTTCTTCAAATATCGTTATTTTTTCTAATCCGCCTTCTGTGACAACATATGTGTTTTCGACTCCGACAGCACCTACTTGCGGTATTACGAATTTTGGCTCGAGCGCAAATACGGTATTCGGCTCTAATACCTCCTTGGAACGAGGTGTCAATACAGGAGGTTCATTAATCTCGATGCCGACACCGTGTCCTATAAATTTAGCTTGCTGACGAGTACCCATAAAATTAAACTCCAATTTGTTTTTGACAACCATATCCATCGCCAAATTATATATATCGGCACAAGCTACACCCGGTTTTGCCATATCCATAACGGCATTATGTATTTCAATTGAGACCTGATGAGCTTTATAGGCAATATCAAGCGTTTTTCCGACTGAAAATACCCTTGTCATATCTGTCATCCACGGAGTGTAATTACCTGCCATATCAACCATTATTGTATCACCTTGCTTTATTTTTTCGCCAGAAGAGCCTAATGGCAACGAGGGCGAAGTTCCTGCACCTCCTAAGGCATAATCGAATGGAGAGGGGTTTTCAGCGTTTTCTCCGACTAAAAGACTGCCCATAAAAATATCCATATTGGTGCCGAAACTACGGAAAATACCGATAGAACCGTGCAAACGCATTTGTCGTTCAATCTCTATCTGTAATTCTATATCAGTCATATTAGGTCTGAACAGTGAAGGTATAGTTTTATATACGGCTTCATGTTTTCTGGCACATACTCTAATCTGCTCCAATTCGAAATTGGTCTTTACACTACGTTGTTTGCGCAAAATAACCGATGCATTGGAGGCTTTATCGACCTTAAATGTGTTCATCACACGCAGACATTCGCTATAAGGCAATGCATCAACTTCAACTGCGATTGTCTCCGGCAATTTAAGGTTTAATTTAGCCAGTTCGTCTATTATTTGTTCGGGCTTACGGACATAGATGGTATTATGAATATCCATATCTGATGGCATTTTCACAAAATGTATTGCTTCGCCTTCAGCCGGAAGATAATAAAATCCATTATAGACTTTTCCGGTCATATAAAACACATTGGGAGCTGTTGACAAAATACATGCCTCTAAACCCATAGACTGCATCGTTTTTTGCAAACGGTTTTGTCGTAAAACCAAATCTTCGGATAATTCTGATCGATAATTCATATGGCAGTTATTTTTATTCTATTAATAATTAACAACAAATATACATCTAAGTTTTATATTGAGACAATTGAAAAGTTAGCAATGTCAAAGATGATAAATCTAAACTTTTGCCAACCGCTGAAAAGTAGTAAATTTGTTGTTTAATTAAACACGATACTTTTATTTTACTTACAAACTTAAAAATGAGCAAGAATATTTCCGATTATGAAATAATGGCTCCGGTTGGTTCTTACGAGTCACTCGCAGCCGCCATACAAGGGGGAGCAGATTCAATTTATTTCGGTATCGAAGGTCTTAATATGCGTGCCAAATCATCGAACAATTTTACAGTTGATGATCTGCATAAAATTGTGGAAATATGTAAAGAACACGACATCAAAACTTATCTTACTGTTAATACAATCATTTACGATAACGACATTAGCTTGATGCATCAGATTGTAAATGCCGCAAAAGAAGCCAATCTTTCGGCAATTATCGCATCGGATGTATCTGTTATGATGTATGCTCGCAGTATAGGAGTGGAAGTGCATCTTTCAACGCAGTTAAATATCACAAATACAGATGCTTTGAAATTTTATGCGCAGTTTGCCGATGTTGTTGTACTTGCCCGCGAGCTTAATCTGACACAGGTAGCGGCTATTTATCAGGATATAATTGAACAGGAGATTAAAGGACCTAAGGGTGAGCTTATCCGTATTGAAATGTTTTCGCACGGTGCTTTGTGCATGGCTGTTTCGGGTAAGTGTTATCTTAGTCTTCACGAAAAAGACTTGTCTGCTAACCGTGGTGCTTGCAATCAGCTTTGTCGCAGGGGTTATATTGTTAAAGACAAGGATAGTGAGATTGAATTGGAAATTGACAACGAATATATCATGTCTCCTAAAGACTTGAGAACAATCCATTTTATCAACAAAATGATGGATGCGGGCGTCAGGGTATTCAAAATTGAAGGACGCGCCAGAGGTCCGGAATATGTGCGCACGGTTGTTGAATGCTATAAAGAGGCGATTATTTCTTATTGCCAAAATACTTTTGATGAAAATAAAATTGAAGGTTGGACTGAAAGACTTTCTACGGTATTCAACCGTGGCTTCTGGAACGGATATTATTTGGGACAACGTTTGGGAGAGTGGTCAAGCAACTATGGCTCCGGCGCAACTAAGCGCAAAGTATATATTGGAAAAGGGATGAAGTATTTCTCGAAACTTGGAGTCGCCGAGTTTCTGATGGAAACGCAATCTCTTAAAGTGGGAGATGAAATTCTGATTACAGGTCCGACTACAGGTGCGGTATTTCAAACGGTAGAAGAAATACGTGTTGACCTGAAACCGGTTCAAGAGACGGTGAAAGGTGAATTGTTCTCTATAAAAGTAAATGATAAGATACGCCCTTCTGACAAATTGTTTAAGATGGTTAAAGTTGAGCCTAAAAAAGAATTTGTTTAAGCAGTATCTTTTTCGTCAAATTACGATAAACTAAAAAAGCAATCCTAATTTTTCGGATTGCTTTTTAAATATTATATATTGCTCCAGATTATTGATTATTTCCATAAGATTCTTCGAACGGTTGAACTATTACCCATCCTTCGCCTTCGAACATAAGTTGGAAGCTCTCTCCACTACCTCTACCGATTAACGTTTTCAGTGAAATATCGGTTTTGATTTGTGGGTTCAGATTACCTGACCAAGCTACAGTGGCATTTGGGTCGGTATATATTGGATGACCGGGTTTAACTAACAATGTAAGAGGATCTCCGAATGTTGTTAAAGCTATATATCCTGTACCGCTAAGCATTACCTGAAAAAGTCCGCCTCCCATCACACCGGCAACACTTTTCATCATTTTAATGTCTGATTTTATAGATGCTTCGTGTGCTAATACATCGTTGCCATTTACAACAATAGTTTCGTTTTCAAGGTATAAGATTCTTACTTTCTTAGCAAAGTCTGCAACATAGATACGGCCTGTACCGGTACTTTCCATCATAGTTGTACCTTCGCCTGAAATAGACTTTTTTAGCATATTACCAATACCTTTGCTGAGCATACCTTCGCGCTTGAATGATACATTGCCATCATATGCAACCATCGCGCCTTTCTTGATCATTACTTTCTGGTTGTTGATATTGATTTCCAATAAATAAGATTTTTCTAATTGGAAAAATTCGTGATCCGTTTCACTTTGGGTAGTTTCATGAATAAAAGATTGAATAGAATATTTGTTGTTACTCATAAGTTTGTTTGTTTTGGTTAATAAAGTTATAAAATTGATTTGCAGCCCAAATATATTAAATTTAGTTAAGTAAATAAAATTAAACTTTATTTTATTGTTTTTCGGTTAAAAATTTCCAAAACCTTTTAGGCATATGCTGTCTATGCAACTTCAAATTTATGCGTTCTTTTATTGTCATTGCCTTAAAATATCCCTTCCATAGTTCCTGAAAGAGTTTCTCGTCTTCAGCCATCAACTTCTCGTCTAACTTACCACCAAGCAATTGGCTATCATCGTCAAGTGTGATTTCAGCAACGTTTTTTAAATCGTAATAAAATCCATAATGCCTTCTCACATCATAAATAACCCAACGTTGATCTGAAAATCTGTCAGCAAAATGGTTAACGGCAAGTGGCAATGAATTATATCTTGGGGCAACCGGTGCAAAATAGATTTCATCTGCTGCCTTCTGAAACCTTACAAATTGTTTAAGACTATGTTTTTCTCCATTGACTTTTTTTGCCAATTGATGAACTGCTAAAACATCTGGGTCACCAAAATTAGTTTCGATTGATTGTTTGCTATTAAAAGTTTTACAAATATATCTAAACAGCAAATCATCGTACCCTTCCACTTCCGAAAGCCAAACATAAGTGAGCATGTTGCACGCTAAGGCCGATTGTATTTTTTGCAAAGCCACCCAAACTCTGTTCGCCCTGTCTTGTTGGGTAATCACGGTATAACGTTCGTCGGTAAAAAGGGGTTCAATTCCGCCCTCTCCTACCAATTTATCGGGAAAAGTTTTTCGGCTGTACGCATCGAAAACTGCAGTCAGCAGTCCATCAAAGGTTTTATCGTAATAATATGCAAGCATTTTCTAATCAGGAAAAACGATAGACAGTTGATTTATATCTTCTTCTTTACCTTTCTTCTTAGGTTCGGTTAGTATTTTACGCACATATTCGGGAGTTACCTCATTTATAGTATGTATCGGCAATTCGTGGCAAGTAATAAAATATTGAGCTTTTTTCATTACAATGCCTATTTTCTTTAATTGATAAGAATTCAGTTTGCCGAATTTTCTTGAGGATACTATAAGTTTTGCAGATTTTACGCCTATTCCGGGAACACGTAGTATCATCGAATAATCGGCCTTATTTATATCAACAGGAAAGTGTTCGGGATGACGTAGAGCCCATGCTAGTTTGGGATCAATTTCCAAATCTAAATCGGGATAAGATTCATCGACAATTTCATCAACTTTAAATTGATAAAATCGCATTAGCCAATCTGCTTGATAAAGTCTGTTTTCCCGAACTAAAGGGGCTTTATTAAGAGCGGGCAAGCGATTATCATATGTATTTACCGGAATAAATCCTGAATAATATACTCTTCTCATAGAGGGTTGGCGATAAAGCATGGAAGAAACATTAAGTATTTGTTTATCCGATTCGTTTGTAGCTCCCACAATCATTTGCGTACTTTGCCCTGCCGGGACGAAACGTGGCGTGGATCGTATTTTACGCCGATCGTCAGCACTTTGCAGAATCCCTTGCTGAATAAATTTCATGGGTTTGAAAACACTGGCATGATCTTTTTCAGGTGCCAATAGTTTCAAATTTTCCTCCGTAGGGATTTCTATATTCACACTCATACGATCTGCATATAATCCGGCTTCATTCACAAGTTCGCGACTTGCACCGGGTATGCTTTTCATGTGAATATATCCATTGAAACGATGAACGGTTCTGAGTTTTTTAATAACTCTGACAAGGCGTTCCATTGTATAGTCGGGATTGTTAATCACTCCTGAGCTAAGAAATAACCCTTCTATATAATTACGTCTGTAAAATTCTATTGTGATTTCTACAAGTTCATCGACTGTGAATGTCGCACGCTTAATATCATTGTTTCTTCGATTGATACAATATGCGCAATCATAGATACAATAATTAGTCAACATAATTTTAAGCAACGATATGCAACGTCCGTCTTCGGTAAAACTATGGCAAATGCCCATTCCTCCAACTGTATTACCCAATCCATCGCCCTTATTTTTCCGCACGGTTCCGCTGGATGAGCAAGACACATCATATTTGGCCGACTCGGCAAGGATTTTCAGTTTTTCAAGTACATTATTATTCATCGCAATACAAAGATCAAAAAATCTGCTTACATAATCATTGACGGTGGTCTTAAATTTTCTTTTTTTATTGATAAATAATGTGATTGATATAAATTACTTATTACCAAAATATTAAAAGCAACAAAAGCTGATAAATAAATAATAATTAATTTCAGAACTAAAAGACTGGAATGTTGCGAGATATTAGAGATTAGGGAAAATGATCCGGGTTAGAATAAGCTATTTTTTCTTTTCAAAACTTATTTAAATTGATTTTAAGCAATAAAAAAAAGGTGGCTGATACAGCCACCTTTTTTTAAATCAATTTTAGACGGATTATTATAAAGAATTTAAATCAGCACCAGCCTTGAACTTCACGCTTTTCTTTGCCGGAATATTAATAACCGCTTTAGTTCGAGGATTGACACCTTTACGTGCAGCCTTTTGGGTAATCGAGAATGTACCGAAACCTACAAGTGAAACTTTCCCCCCACTTTTTACTTCTTCAGTAACTGCATCGATAAAAGCGTCAAGCGCTTTTTTAGAATCTACTTTACTCAATCCTGATTTGTCAGCGATTGTGTTGATTAATTCTGTCTTATTCATAATTAAATCAAGATAATTTAAGTTAAACAATTTATATTAAGTGTAAGTACGAAATAAGTTTCTCCGGTATATCAATGTCAAAATCTAAATTATAGACAGATCAAAAAAATTGAATTAAAGCATCTGAAAATTACTAAAATAAATGAAACCGATATAAATAATAACCATTAGGAAAAAAATATCCGTATTTTTGTATTACTCATTAGAAATAACTACAAACAATGGATCAAAACAAATTCGGTATAAGCAATTCTATTCCTCCTGTTACTTTGAATATCATACTAATAAGTTTGATACTTTTATTAGCTGATATGTTTTTACCACAAGTAAACGGGCAAATATCGATACTGAAACATTTTCTGGCCTTATTTTCTATCAATTTCTCAAATTTTGTCCCCACAGATCACTTTATGCCTCACCAACTCATAACATATATGTTTATGCATGAAGGGTTCTCGCATTTCTTTTTCAATATGTTCGGCGTTTTTATGTTCGGCCGCACTTTAGAAACAATCTGGGGCGGTAAAAAGTTTTTACTTTTCTATATTTTAGCAGGTATTGGAGCGGGATTGACTCAATTAATAATCAGTTATATAACTGGAAACCCTTCTATCACTATAGGCGCATCTGGCGCTGTATTTGGTATATTAGTAGCTTTTGGAATGCTATTTCCAAATTCGGAACTTTTTATTATACCTTTTCCCTTCCCAATTAAAGCTAAATGGTTTGTTATTGGCTATGGAGTTTTTGAATTAATTTTAGGGGTGTCAAGTAGGGTTAATGATAATGTTGCCCACTTTGCGCATATCGGAGGTCTTATTACTGGATTTCTAATTGTTTTTTACTGGAAAAAGAGCGGAAAAATTTATGATCAACGTTGGTGATAATCTGAAAATACAGTTTAAGCAAAGAGGTATATTGATACAATTAATTATAATCAATATATCTGTTTTCCTTATAGTTACGATTATAGGGCTTATAACCAAATTGTGCAAATTAGAATCTCTTCACCTCATCAATTATCTTGGTGTACCTTCGGATTTGTCTTTTCTTCTGTCTCGTCCTTGGACGCCTCTTACATATATGTTTGTCCATGCCGAACCTTTTCATATTCTTTTCAATATGCTTTTTTTATATTGGTTCGGGCAATTTTTTTTAATTTATTTCACACCTCGGAATTTAGGTAGTTTATATATTTTAGGAGGCTTAAGTGGTGCTGCGGTTTACATTTTAGCATTCAATCTTATACCTTATTACATCGATATGGGCAATTTGCCTCTGATCGGAGCTTCGGCTTCGGCCACAGCAATCATGTTTGCCGCCGCTTGTTATAATCCTAACGCTGAAGTTAATTTATTTTTTACTTTCCGCGTCAAAATAATTTATATTGCTCTATTTATATTTGCCGTTGATTTTATATCGCTGGCAAGCGAAAATAATCCGGGCGGACATATTGCACATATCGGAGGAGCTTTACTTGGATATATATTTGCCAGAGAGTATTCTAAAGGAAAAGATATAACTCGATGGATGAGCAATTTAATAGATTGGTTAACAAATTTGCTTAAATCAAAGCCATCTGCGATGAAGGTTAAATATAAGCGTAACGAAACTGATTATGAGTATAATCGAAGAAAGCATAATGATATGGAAGAAATAGACCATATTTTAGATAAAATCAAAGCATCAGGATATAACAGTCTTACTTCGGACGAAAAAAAACGCTTATTTGATGCCGGAAAAAAATAATAAATGGACATTCGGACGCATCATCGGCAGCACGCTGACCGCAATTATTTTCGCCCTGAATATTATTGCTATTATTGCTCTATTTATATCCATTTCAGCATGGTATATTCCCCCTTATAAAAATGTTATTCCGGCATATCTTGGACTTGCATTTCCTTTTATATTAGGGGTTAATGTCTTGTTTTTGTTATTTTGGCTGGTGTTTTTCAAATGGAAATTGTTGTTAGTCGATCTGATCGTTTTGTTATTATGCTGGTCTCCGATATCCACTTATTTCCCGATTCACAAAAAAGTAAATACTGTCCCTGAAGACTGCTTTAAAATTTTATCTTATAATGTCAGAGGTTTTAATTGGT
Organism: uncultured Dysgonomonas sp.; assembly: GCA_945273835.1. Classification (GTDB taxonomy): domain Bacteria; phylum Bacteroidota; class Bacteroidia; order Bacteroidales; family Dysgonomonadaceae; genus Dysgonomonas. The sequence continues at coordinate 20,121 of CALYPL010000005.1, forward strand.
TGACTGGTAATGAGGCACGCAGCAATCCTATCTTCACCTATTTGAATAATAGTGGAGCTGATATTATCTGCTTGCAAGAGTTTGTGATGTATACTCAAAAGACAACCAGTAAAAGCGGTATTATCACAATCCAAGAAATAGACGAGCTTCTTAGCGAATACCCTTATCGTTCGATTGTAAAATTTGAGAATACCGGAAGTAAATACACTTTCGGGGTAGCTTGTTATTCTAAATTTCCGATCCTTAAAACAACAGAGATTCCTATTCAAAGCACTACGAATGGATCGGTCTTATATGATATACGTATGGGAGACAGAGTGATAAGTCTGATAAATAATCATTTAGAATCTAACAGAATCACGTCTGCCGACAAAGAACTTTATCGAAATTTCCTTGAAAAGAAAGATCGTGAACAACTTGATACTGTTACAAACAACATCAAGGAACGTTTAGGGGTTGCTTATCATACCAGATCTTTTCAGGCTGATATGATAGCACACTGGATTGAAAACCGTAAGACTAATGCAACCATTGTTTGCGGCGATTTTAATGATACCCCGATATCTTATACTTATAAGACAATTAGAGGAACAAGTTTGATGGATTCTTTCGCCGAAACAGGTTTAGGGCAAGGGATAACTTATAACGAAAATATGTTTTGGTTCAGAATAGACTTTATTCTCTACTCCCGCAATATCGAATCATTTAATTGTACGGTTGATAAGATTATGTATTCTGACCACTACCCTATCTATTCATATCTACGGTTCAAAAATTAAACTCTTAATTTTGTCCGATAGGATATTTATTTCCTTTGTAGGCTTTTAATATGGCACGTGTTGAACCGATTTTTAATTGCGAGTCAAGGCGCACGGGCATTCTGTTTTTATCGTTGGTTATATATACACGCATAGCCTCCTGCTTGTTGGTAAATGCATCGTCACTGATGCTTAGCACAAGCTTTATACATTCATAATTAACTTTATTATTAGCTTTGATATTTTCGATTCCATCGTGTTCAATGACCATTTTAACTTTTTTACGTCCCGACATAAATTCAACATCAACATCATCACCTTTCTTCATTTTTGAATAATCAAGCGTACGGGCATACATCACAACGCTTGCCATATCGTAAATGCAGTTATTAGAGGTAAGATTATTATCGAATTTATCTTCACCGTTCTTATGACGTTTTACATTTATATCTATTTTACCTCCTGCTGAATATGTGTAATTTACGGTTTCGTGAACATTATCTTTTCCTTCATGAGCATTTTTCACGTAAGCCAATGGAACTAATTCCTTGGTCATATAACTTATGAGTGTATCATTCAGTGTAAATAATTTCTGCACATTTCCGGTAGATTCAGCAATGAGCGATATTTTATAAACATTGGTATTGTTATATTTATCAGCCGTAGTACTTAATATTGACTTTCCGGCTTTAGTGTGGATTGGTCCGAATTTGGCATATAAATCATATGTCATTTCCTCACCCGCCTGAAAATAGTCGTTTTTAATCTTACATTGTGCCGATAAGTCGTTGTTGAAGAATGTAAATACTAAAATAAATGTTGTAATAATTGATTTTAAATGTATAGTTCGTTTCATTGTTAATGTGTTTTTATTTGTAATCAATTAATTATATTTATTAATAAAGGTTTAGTAACTATCGTTACTCTGCGGATAAGCTCCTAATGGTTGGTTATTATTACGTCCATTTTGCCGCGCCCTTTGTTGTTTTTCTCTATCACGAACCTTGGCATCTCTTTCTTCAATTTTTTTCAGACGCGCCTCTTTATCCTGAGGTTTGTTTTTGGTTATCTCCAACGGTTTTTGGTTAGCCAGATTATTAACATCAACCTGCCAAAATTCTTCTTTTTCAAAGAAAGCTTTCAATTCAAAATATTTATTATAATAACATACCATTTCTGGTTGTGTACCCGTATAATAATTCCCTGTATCCCATTTACCGTTTCCGTTAGAATCGAGAATAATTCGGGCATAATACTGTCCCGGTATTAGATCAATTATAATGGCGACACCATCTATCACATCAGCTTTCCGAACAGGTTTATCAGATTTATCGAGCAACTCAATAAAAGCAGGTATAGAGTCGGGAATACCGCTTACATGAATGGCAAGTTTACTGTACTCTTCTTCTTTTTTAACTTTAAAATCCTGACTAAATTTATCGTTCCAATTTCCGTACAAGCCATGTATAGAAGCAGAATCTATTTGCAGTCTGTACTCTTCGCCATATTTCCAATTATGCGGAATAATGTATTTACGCGGGTTTAGAGTATCAGGCATAAACACGACATTGACATCTTTATATATACTGTCAACTTTCTGTTGTAATTTTACCTTTCCGTTCAACGAATCTTTTATAGGCTCGGAAAATTCAACATTGAGAACATTATATGTATCCCACATTGAACTGACATTCGATTTTACATTTAGAAAATCTATTTTCTTCGCATTTTCCTCATCATTCTTTTTCTTCTTATTATCCTTTTTCTCTTGCGTTCTAAGTGCCTTTAAAATAAAATTCAACGTGTCAGTTGCCATCAGATCACGATTAAGCGTGTCCGTTTTTAAATACGAAACCTGAAGTTTCAAAGTATCCGTCTGTATTAATCGTGGATCTTTCAACCAATAAAAAATCGTGTCGTTGGTTGCATTATGTTCAACCACAGCCCAGTCTTTTTTCTCATCGAAATTCAGAACTTTAACTTCAGGCATATCGGTAGGCGCTCCGAAGTATAAAGCCAGTTTATCAGTCTGACGCTCATGCTTCTGAAGATACTTACGTTTGAAAGCTGATTTAAATGACCGCAAAACAATGTTGTCAGGCAAGAAACGGGAAAACTCATGCCTTACTACTGTATCTAATTTTGTCTTCTCCTTATCAAAAAACAAACTATCCATATGTTCATCTCTGACTGAATAAGGTTTAATGATGCTGTCATAAAAAGCAATCATCTGCGATGGGTTGTTATACAGATATTTACGGCTTACATCATCAAGAGCATACAATCGATATTTTCCAGGTGCAACACCTCTTATAGTAAATTCTCCAGTCTCGCTCGTACGAGATATACGCAAGAATTTTTGAGTTGTAAATGCTGAATCGGCAAGATTAGCATGCAATCCGACATATATTCCTTTAACAGGTTCAAGATTATCCGCCATCAGCACACGCCCTGATATAGATAATGAATCCACGACATCGCCGGTTGAAAATGAAAATGAAAAGTTCTCAAGCGGATTATTTTCATTATTATCCTGTATAGCGTCAGTAAAATCGACCGTATAAGTTGAGTTTGGAAGTAATGTATCACGCAATTCAACAGTAACTTTTTTATTTACAGCCCTTATTATCGGCATTTTTTGCTGTGGAGGCGTAACAATAATTTTTTCAGAAGGATCTTTAAGGATCACATTTTCATCAAAATAAATATTTATCTTATTTGATTTAACGTTGGTCGATCCGGGAGCAGGAGTTATATTTACAACCTTAGGAGGATCAAAATCAGGTTCGCCACCTGTTGGAGACGATATGCTGGCACACGACACTACAAATAAGCTGCCGATAACAACAGCTGTTAAAGCAATATTTCTTTTGATAAATAATAACATTACAATAGTTTAGTTTTAACAAAAATACAATGTTTTTGCAGATCACAACCCTCCATGTACATAAAATAGCTTAAAAGCACATACGGATTTTGCCCAATATGTTATCAAAAGCATTAATTATAAACGTTTTACACAAGTTATGTTAAGAAGATTTATATAGCAACACGATATAAAGCATCATATTGATTTATAATGTATTTTTGTATTCCAAATGCCAATATTAGAATATGGATTTCAATTTAAAATCTGCATACAAACCTACCGGAGATCAACCTGCTGCAATAGAAGCTTTGGCTGAAGGAGTTATCGAAGGTATACCATCACAAACATTACTCGGCGTAACAGGGTCAGGTAAAACATTTACGATTGCCAATGTTATAAAAAAAGTGAATAAACCTACGCTTGTGCTAAGTCATAATAAAACTTTGGCAGCACAGCTTTATAGCGAGTTTAAAGGTTTTTTCCCTGATAATGCTGTCGAATATTTTGTCTCGTATTACGATTACTATCAGCCCGAGGCATATATTCCGTCTACAAACACATATATAGAAAAAGACCTTTCCATCAACGATGAAATCGAAAAGATGAGATTGGCAACCACAACTTCATTGCTGTCAGGACGGCGTGATGTGCTCGTTGTATCATCAGTATCTTGTCTCTACGGTATGGGTAACCCCGAAGACTTTGAGAGTTCGACTATATCCATACACGTCGGACAGAAAATTGTTCGGGACGTATTTCTACGTGCGCTCGTTGACGGGTTATATTCCCGAAACGAGATTCAACCCGAACCGGGCAATTTCAGAGTAAAAGGCGATACTGTCGATATATTTTTGGCTTACGGCGATGCAATGGTTCGTGTTTTATTTTGGGGTGACGAAATTGAGAGCATTGAATGTTATGATCCGATTTCTAACGTTCTTATCGAGAAATACAACGACTTCCGAATCTATCCCGCAAATCTGTTTATTACCACCAAAGAACGGATGGTCAGAGCCATAAGCGAAATTGAAATTGATCTTGGCAAACAAGTCGAGTTTTTCCAATCAATAGGTAAGCCTTTTGAAGCCAAACGTCTTTATGAACGTGTGACATATGATCTTGAAATGATACGTGAATTGGGACATTGTTCGGGTATTGAAAATTATTCACGTTACTTTGACAATCGTTTGCCGGGTACACGCCCTTTCTGCCTTTTGGACTTTTTCCCGAAAGATTTTCTACTCGTAATAGACGAAAGTCACGTAACCATTCCGCAAATCAGAGCAATGTACGGCGGAGACCATTCCCGCAAAGAAAATCTGGTTGAATATGGTTTTAGATTACCTGCCGCTTTAGACAACCGCCCTCTGAAGTTTGAAGAATTTGAATCACTTGTACCTCAAACAATATACATTAGTGCTACTCCTGCCGATTATGAACTCATAAAATCGGAAGGTGTTGTTGTGGAACAGCTTATCCGTCCGACAGGTTTGCTTGATCCGCCTATTGACGTACGACCGAGCCTCAACCAAATCGATGATTTGATGGAAGAGATACAACTCCGTATTGAAAGGAATGAGCGCACGCTCGTAACAACCCTTACCAAGCGCATGGCAGAAGAGTTGACAGACTATCTCACACAACACGGCATTAGCACAAGTTATATTCATTCTGATGTTGATACATTGGACAGAGTCAAGATTATGGATGATCTGCGAAGCGGTGAATTCGACGTTTTAGTCGGCGTCAATCTGTTGCGTGAAGGACTTGATTTGCCGGAAGTATCTCTTGTCGCCATTCTTGATGCTGACAAAGAAGGATTCTTACGTTCCCATCGTTCTCTGACGCAAACCGTTGGTCGAGCTGCCCGTAATGTGAATGGAAGAGTAATATTCTATGCTGATAAAATAACTGAAAGCATGGAAAAAACTATCAACGAAACCAATCGTCGACGAGAAAAGCAGTTAGCCTATAATGAGGAACATAACATCACCCCTCAACAAGTAAAAAAGGCAAATGCATCGGTGTTCAGTACGCGAAATAAAGCCGAACAGGCTGCACCTAAAGAATATACCGAAACCGCTACGTTGAAGATGGTATCGGAAGATAAGGTCGAATATATGAGTAAAGATGAATTAAGGAAAGAAATTGAGCGTGCGAAGAAACAAATGGCCGCAGCTGTCAAAAAACTTGAGTTTTTGGAGGCAGCTCAATATCGTGACCGCATTTTAAAGCTGGAAGATCAACTTGAAAATAAATAAGTTCTAAAGCAGTCTTTATGTTTGCAGGATTTGCAAAAGTGCATATCCTTTTTTTTACTAACTTTGGTATGTTTTATAACGTTATTTCTTCATCAGATGGCATATATGACTATAAACGTCAAAGGAAAATTATTGGACTTATCACATCCTGTCGTGATGGGTATACTCAATGTCACACCTGATTCTTTCTACCAAAATAGCCGTAAACAGACTGAAAATGATATTGTAAAGCGTGTCGGGCAAATCATATCCGAAGGTGGAACAATTATAGACATAGGGGGGCAATCAAGTAACCCTAAATCATCCCTACTTTCAGCCGAAGAAGAATTAGAGAGATTAAAACCTGCTCTAACAGCCATTAACCGTGAATTTCCCGAAGCCATACTTTCAGTTGATACTTTTTATGGCAAAGTAGCTGAAATTTGCGTAAATGAATATGGCGTTGCCATTGTAAATGATATTTCGGGCGGTGAAATTGACAAGAATATGTTTGAAACGGTTGCCCGTCTAAAAGTACCTTATGTTTTAATGCATATGCGTGGCACACCTCAAACCATGACGGCATTGACCGACTATAATAATCTTTTGCAAGAGATATTCTATTATTTTTCCGAAAAAACTGTTCATCTCAAACAGATGGGTGTTAACGATCTGATCATAGATCCCGGCTTTGGTTTCAGTAAAACATTGGATCAGAATTATGAACTGATGGCAGCTTTACGAGGCTTCAAAATATTCGATGCTCCTATACTGGTCGGTATTTCAAGAAAAAGAATGATCTATAATTTAACCGAATCAAGTGCTGATGAAAGCCTGAACGGAACGACAGTGTTAAATACATTTGCTTTGCAAAACGGAGCTAATATATTGCGTGTACACGACGTTAAAGCCGCAGTTGAAGCAATCCGTATTACTGATAAATTAAACGAATATAAATTCTGATTGATTTATGACCGAGAATTTTTCGATAAAAGATATAATTGATATACTTCTGGTCGCTATGCTTATGTACCAGTTGTATATTTTGGTCAGTAAGTCAGGGTCATTGTCAGCAATCTTCAAAGGGATTTTAGCATTTATCGTAATCTGGATATTAGTATCGTATGTCTTCGAAATGCGATTGCTTGGTGCTATATTCGACAAGTTTGTAAGTCTTGGACTTTTAGTACTTGTTGTTATTTTCCAAGACGAAATTCGCCGTTTTCTAATGTCGTTAGGTTCACATAGCGCATTCAAATCAATCGCCCGCTTCTTCAAGTCTAAAGACACTTATGAGATATCCGATGCAATCACAGCACCTATTATCAATGCTTGCGTAAATATGGCAAAAACCAAGACAGGTGCATTGTTGGTTATTGAAAAAGAAATTAAACTCGATGAATACGAAGAGACAGGCGAACTGATAAACGCAAATGTAAGTACTCGTCTTATCGAAAATATATTCTTCAAAAATAGCCCTTTACACGATGGCGCAATGATAATTTCAAGCAACAGAATCAAAGCAGCAGGATGTATTTTGCCGGTAGCTCAAAACACGGATATTCCAAAATATATGGGTTTACGTCATCGAGCAGCAATCGGCTTGACTCAACAAACGGATGCCATGGTTATTGTTGTATCAGAAGAAAGGGGGAAAATATCTTTTGTAAATCAAGGCGAAATTATACCGAACGTATCGCCGGAACATTTGAAAAAATTATTGGCAGATTCTTTTCCTGACAAGTTGAATGTAGGAAAAACGGAATCGGAGTCATGATTGATTTAACGCTACTTACCTTTTAAAGCCTTTTCAAGGGCTTTGACTCTTGGAATCACTAAATTGTCTTCAATGAAAGTATGCGCTTCCAATTCTTCTTCTGACATATATAGTTCCATTAAAATATTAGTCATCAGAATTTGATCAACTGACCCTGGAACATACTTCATCAGAATTTGCTTCAGATCGTTCATTTTACCTTCAATATCGTTATGTCGACCTTCAAATACACTGATTGAATATGAATCAATCGAATCAGATGTCAATAAATTGTGAATATACGGAAATGCCACCATATCTTCGTATTGCATGTGTTCTGTAACTTCTTTTGTATAGACATCGAAGAAATTTAGAACTATATCCATCAAATTCTGTTCGGTCAGAGAGAAGACTATTTTCAGTTTTCGCCTGATATTTGGTAATCGCTTACCTAAAAAATAGCTATGAGATTTTTTCAGATAAATCAAAAAGGGTTCTAATGGTAAGTTCTCGAAAATACGTTTTGTCTCACCGGTTATACCATTAGTTTGGTAATTGGCTAGAAACAAAAAACAATCAGGATCAAAATTGTTTTCTCGGCAAACAGTATCAACGCTTTTTTCACCAAATCCCAATGGAATGTTTAATTTGTTCAGTAATAATAACAATCTGTAATCAGTATCGACCAGATCTGACATCTTCATCTTTCTATTATAGATAACGGTTACCCTATGCATAGTTATTGATTTAGATAATTAACATCAGATACATCTATAAGTTTATTTATAATAGCGTAAATAGTTAAACCCGAAATGCTATGTATCTTCAGCTTTCGGATAATATTACGTCTATGTGTTATAGCCGTATGGATAGATATATTGTGATGGTCAGCTATTTCTTTATTACTCATACCTTTTACAACACTTATCAGAATTTCTTTTTCTCTATCACTAAGTTCCTCCTGACTTACAGTCTTATCATCCGGCTTATTGATACATTCATCGATGACTTCAAGAATCTTAGACTCTGAATCATTGATTTTCAAGATAGCATCATATGAAGAACAGAACTGCTCATCAATGGGATGATACAGAAAAGCTATAACCTTGGCTTTTTTATCCAACCCTAAAGACTGTCTGACATCACGGACGGTATGACCTAAAAACATGGCATTGACAATGACAACATCAGGCCGCAATATATTAATCTGATATTTAATATCTTCCATTTCTTTTAGCTCAACAACTTTTGTCACAGCTGAAGACTTGGAGAGGGCAAAAACCAAACCTTTACGTATTATATAAGACGCTTCGGCAATAGCCACCACGATTTTAGAATCGGACATATTATGTATTCTTATGTAGAATCATTCTTTATAATAACAAAATAAGACATAATAATTTGTTTATGCAAACCATTTGTCTTTTTTGTTATTAAAGTACCTATAAATGAGGATATGAATTACTTCTTAACCTTATCGGGATTTTTATTGATAAAATCTTTCCAACCGTTATATTTCTTCTCTTGAGTAGGATTAATAGTCTGAAAATAATGGCAAACTGCCGCAGCCAACCCGTCGGTGGCATCCAATTGCGGGAGCATGTTTTCATCGGGTATACGCAAATACTTCTGCAACATATAAGCCACTTGTTCTTTGGCGGCTTGTCCATTGCCCGTTATAGCCATTTTTATTTTTAATGGCGCGTATTCAAAAATAGGTATATCACGCGAAAGAGCAGCAGCCATAGCTACCCCCTGAGCCCGACCCAATTTAAGCATACTCTGTACATTTTTACCGAAAAATGGCGCTTCAATCGCAAGCTCGTCAGGCAAATATTCTTCAACGATTGATATAACCCGCTCGAAAATACGTCTCAGTCTAAGGTAATGATCATCATACTTGTTAAGCTGAATAACACCCATCGCCAATAATTCGGGTTTATTGTTAATCACCTTCAATAATCCGTATCCCATAACCTGCGTACCGGGATCAATACCTAATATTATGCGCTCCTTATTGATCATATATCAAGCTCTTCCAACAACGTAACAAACCCGAGAGCCTTGTTTTCAAAAACTGACGTTAATTCATCATGCAATAACTTTCCGTCATTAGACAGCCAGTGATTCAGCGTATCCACATTCTTTACTGAAAATTGCAATGAATAACTGCAACCTTTTTCTTCATACTGAGCATAAATCTTGGCAAAGCGAGGTTGATGCAAAAATCCGCTATTGACTGCCTGAGGCAGATACACATTACGGATAAAATCGACAAACCGTTCGCATATTTCATCCTCAACATGGTATGTCGTATTATATATAATCATAATAAATAAACGTTTTGAACTATCGGGTTATTCTACATACAAGACAAGACCTTTCAAATACTCTCCTTCGGGGTGATAAATACTTACCGGATGATCGGCAGGCTGAGTCAATTGATGCAAGATACGTACTTTTCGTCCACTCTGAGCCGCCGCACTAAAGACCGCTAAGCGGAAAGCCTCGCGACTGATAGCTTGTGAGCAAGAAAACGTGAACAGAATACCTCCTGATGCTATTTTATCGAAAGCCACAGCATTGAGACGCTTATATCCTTGTAATGCGTTTTTGATTGCTCCCCGATGTTTGGCAAAGGCAGGAGGATCAAGCACGATTAAATCGTAAGCATCTTTTTCCATTTCACGCAGGTATTTGAACGCATCTTCCGCAAAAGCCTGATGTCTTGTTTCGGTCGGAAAATTTAGTTTCACATTATTATCGGTAAGCATAACAGCTTTTGCTGAACTATCGACTGAATGTACTAATTTGGCTCCGCCTCTGAGAGCGTAAAAGGAAAAACCTCCCGTGTAGCAAAACATATTCAATACTGATCGCCCAGAGGAATACTTCTCAAGTAATGAACGGTTATCCCGCTGATCTACAAAGAAGCCTGTTTTTTGTCCTTTTTCCCAGTCTGCATAAAACTTTAGTCCATTTTCTACCGACACATAATCCACGCTTTCTCCGCCAAACAGATATCCATTTTCCATATCAAGACTTTCTTTGTTGGGCAAAGTGGTTTCGGATTTATAGTATATATTCTTCAACTTGCCGGCAAATACCGAAAGCAGAGCTTCGCTTATTTCTTTGCGTGATAAATGCATACCTACCGAATGGGATTGCATAACGGCTGTTTCGCCATATATGTCAATAATGAGCCCGGGGAGGAAATCGCCCTCTCCATGCACAAGACGATAAGCTGTATTGTCGTTTCTGATAAGACCTAATGCCTGACGTAAGCCAAGAGCCGCAGAAAGGCGTTGTTTCCAGAATTCACGGTTTATATCCCTTTCATCGAACGAAAGTACACGCACTTCAATACTACCGATTTGGTAATGCCCAACAGCTATAAAATCTCCCGAACTGGTAAAGACATTTACAATCTCACCCTCATAGAGGTCATCATCTTTACGCTGTATGGCACCCGAAAAAATCCATGGATGAAAACGTCTCAGCGATTCTTCTTTCTTCGGTTTCAGTATGATTTTCTTGTAACTCATTCTTTTAATATATAATTAGAACTTTAGAACAAAGATAATAAGATTTAAGCAATGCAAAACATTTCGTTATTGACAGCAGTTAAGAAACTATTAGGGAATTACGCCTGAGAAAACATACTAAAATTGTAACTGACTGCTTATATTTTTGTATAATCTTCAATTGTGCGCTAATTTTGCAGAATAGTCAGACCTATTTATGAAAGTTATAAAACCCTCCATATTAACATTGCTGCTTATAGTTTCGATATGTATTCAGGCGCAATATAAAACGGACAAGCCGAAAGCTGGGGAAGGTATTTCGGCATTTCTTAAAAGGAATAACAGAACTGAAAAGGCAGACTATGAACAATTTCTTGACATCAACAAAGGAAAGTTCGATAAAAACAATGGCCTCAGAAGGGATATTAAATATAATCTGCCTCCTATTGATAAAGATAAAAAAGTAAAGAAAGACAAGGTTGATAAAACTTCTACAAATCAAAAAGCGGTTGTCCGCCGAAACAATCTTTTTGGCAAGAAATATGCTGAATATACCATTAAATCGGACAAATTGAAAGGTGCATCATTTTATTTATGCAGCGGGCATGGGGGGCCTGATCCGGGTGCTGTTGCCAAAGTGGACGGAAATGTTATTACTGAGGATGAATATGCTTATGACATAATTTTGCGTCTTGCACGTATTCTACTCGAAGAAGGTGCTACGGTTCACATCATTATTCAGGATGCTCAGGATGGCATTCGTGATGAGCGCTTTCTAAAAAATACTTACCGTGAAACTTGCATGGGTGATGCTATTCCTAAAAATCAAAATGCTCGGTTGAAACAGAGGTGCGTTAAAATCAACAAATTGAGCCAGAGAGATAAATCTAAGTATAAAAGGTCTGTATTTCTACATCTTGATAGCCGGGAAAATATTAAGACCCGAATTGATGTCTTTTTCTATCATTCGCCGAATAGTACCGAAGGTCAAAAACTGGTTGATACTATGCTCAAAACTTTCAACAGCAAGTATAACGAGCATCAGCCTAATAGGGGTTATTCAGGCACGGGTACTAGTCGTAATCTTTACGTACTCAACAATACTAAACCTGTTGGTTTATATGCAGAATTGGGAAACATTCAAAATAGTTTCGACCAGCGCCGCTTTTTAAATTATGAGAACAGGCAGGCATTGGCGAGCTGGTTGGCACTGGGACTGATCAAAGATTATGAGGATTTTAAAATGAAGAAATAATCTGATTGAACTATTTGGTCCGTATTTCAGCTTTTGAATATAAAATGATTTATGAATGTTTTCTGAAAAAAGTAACAGAAGTAACATTTATGTTTAGGTTTACTATTTCCTGATCTGTTAACCGGCACGCATATCTTTGTCTAATTCGGGAACAGATTTATCGGACTGCAAATGCCCGACAAATCCTTCGGCAGTCGATTGATAAAGCAAACGGTCTTCTTCTGAACCTACGGTGAGTATGATCGGACGATTTTCTCGTTCTTTGACTGATGATGGTTTCTGATGTTTATCGTCGCAACGTTCCAGCACTGACTGAATAGTGCGTAAATCGGGCAGGCACTCTTGTACTTTCACGGTTTTTTCTTTCAATCGTAGTTCACCATTTTCGTCAGGAACATATTTAAAAGTCGTTGATGTCGTTTTACAACCATTTAGTTTGAGGCGTAACGCTCGGCGCGCTTCTGCCAAAATGGATTCTTTAAAACGGTCACTTACTTCTTCGATTGCTTTATTAAAATCCGGGAATTTGTTTCTCCATTCATAATATGTCTTTCGGCTGATATTGACAGATTCGCATATTTCGGTTACTGTATAATTATCTTTTTCTATTAAACTAACAATGCGGTCTTTAATTTTCTCATTGTATTTTGCCATAAGTCCTTAATTTTACAGGTATAATTATTTATTTACCTTATAGATAATTAAGAATTGAAATGTTGAGAATGTTATAATTCTGTTGTCAAATATATCAGCTAACATCTTAATATTGATATAAAAAAAGCCCCTTTCATAACTGAAAGGGGCTAAAAACAGTATATTATTTTTTATTTGAGTTTCTTAGCTATTTCTTTAGGCATAGCATTTTTGTTTATAACAATGCTCATGGTTTTATATTTTACAAATGCTTCAGAAGCATACCACAATCCATTATAATTACCTGAATTGCCCCAAGAATTTTTTACCATATAATATTTATTACCAAACTGATCTTTAGCTATACCATAAATTTGCATGCCATGATCGTCGGTTGTTTCGTAATTATCAAATGCAGTCTGGCGCATCTCTTGAGTAATATTTCTTTCTTTAATTGGTCCTGCTTCTAATTTGGCTTTCAAAGCCATATTTCTTGCATTCTGAGAAAGTCCTAACCAATGCGCCTGATCTGATCCAATATTTTCGGGAGCGTCTTCGTCAGGAATTACGGCAATACCACTACGAGTGAAACCTACTTCACTTACATCGGTAGCCCAAGCAACCGTATACCCTTCATTGATGGCATTGTCAATCGTTTTCATTAGCTCATCAAGAGGGAGGTTATAAGACAATGCCCAACGCCAATTATCCGGAACTTCGAGCGCAAAAGGCTGATAAAATGGATGGTGTGTGTATGATGTCAGCGAAATGTAGTTGTTTGCAGTCAATCCTAATTCTTTAGCGAATGATTGAGGGGTATAGGTCTTACCTTTATATGTAAATTCAGTCGGAATTTTACCGAAATAAGCGTCAAGAATACCGTTAAATCCATTTTGCCAAGCAGTAGACAAACGTTTGTTATTGTTTTGTTGAATACCTTTTATGTATCCTGTCAGACCGGCTGCCAATTCGCCGTGTTTATGTTTGTCTTCGCCATAATTAAGCCCGTTGTATATGCTTTCAGGTACTACTCCGTAATCGTCGAGTGTTTCGATTACATCGGCAAATGATCCACCCTGTGCAAAATTAAGAGCTCCATCGAGGCGGATATATTTTACGGCTTTATCGTAATAATTACGGCGCACTACATACATTGCCGAAAGGTTTTGTTCTCCTTTACCAGTACGCAGTAATTCTGATTCTAGAAAGCCTGTGCCGGAAAAGCTCCAACACGTACCGCTGTTACCTTGGTTTTTAACTGAAGTTATCGGGTTTTCTTTAACTACCGTAAACCGGTATCCCGTTGAATCTTCTTGTGCGTAAGCACTAAATACGAAGAATAGCAGTAAAATTAAAGTTGATAATTTTCTCATAAAAATCTATTTAAATTTGGAAAAAAATTATTTGCTGTCCACATTCCCTGATTCTTTATCCTTGGCTTTAAGTTCGGGATAAGCGATTCGTGAATGATAAATACGAATTAATTTATCTATATACACTTTTTTAGCTATTTCAATTTCCTGAAATGTGATCGGTGCATTACGCATCAGGCCGTCCATAAGCTGGCTATCGATAAGTGTATTTACAAGATTGGAGATACTTTCTTCGGTATATTCGGGTAAACTACGTGATGCAGCTTCTACCGTATCTGCCATCATGAGTAAGGCTGTTTCACGGCTGAACGGATTGGGACCTGGATAACTGAAATCGGCCTCATTTACTACTTCATTCGGATGCTCGTTTTTATACGAGTTATAAAAATATTTAGCTTTACCCTTACCGTGATGTGTCTCGATAAAATCAACAATTTGTTGGGGAAGGTTATATTTTTTGGCAATCTTAATGCCCTCTTCAACATGGTCGATGATAATAGCTGCACTGTCTTTATATGTCAATCCTGCATGTGGATTCATACCGGGAGTCTGGTTTTCTGTGAAAAAAGCAGGATTTACCATTTTACCGATGTCATGATATAATGCTCCTGTCCGTACTAAAGGGGCGTTTGCTCCGATGCGGACAGCGGCTGCCGAAACAAGATTGGATACTTGCATCGAGTGCTGAAATGTTCCGGGCGCTACTTCTGATAATTTCTGCAACAAAGGTCGATTGATGTTTGATAGTTCAATCATGCTTACTTCTGAGATAAACCCAAATATACGTTCACATACATAGACTAATACATAAGTGAATATCACAAATATAAAATTGAAGCAGAAATAAACGA
The DNA here is from genome assembly GCA_945273835.1 of uncultured Dysgonomonas sp. Classification (GTDB taxonomy): domain Bacteria; phylum Bacteroidota; class Bacteroidia; order Bacteroidales; family Dysgonomonadaceae; genus Dysgonomonas. The sequence continues at coordinate 35,380 of CALYPL010000005.1, forward strand.
ACATCCGCCAATTTATCATTGAAATATCGCCTTCAAAGCATAATATCCAACCTGTATAGGTTACGAAGTATGTCAAAAGTATTAATAGGGCGCAATAGAGTAATTGTGATCTTTCGGACAAGTTCCTTAAACTCAGAATAGCTACAAAACCCACGATTAATTGTATCATTATAAATTCCGCAGGTTGAGGAACCATCAACGCACATAATAAAATAATAATCGTATGCACGACCATCGCCGACCACGAATCTATAAATGTACGGATCAGAATGGTAGGCATAGCAAAGGGTATGATAAAAATTATGCTGTAAAACTTGTAATCTACGTTAAAACTTGTGGCTACACAAAATATTACGACTGATAGGAGTATAAAAATAACTTCCTTGCGGTTCTTATAAACACGGGGTCTGAAATAAAGCAGATAAACGGCTAATGTTAGTATAAGCAGAACCACCATTATTGATTGTCCCACGATAAGCCATATCGGGTTCGATTTAATCTCTGCCCTATTCTGAATTTCTTTGGTATAAGAATTTAGAATGTTAAATGTATGGGCATCGACAATCTCGCCCCTGTCGATAATCTTTTCTCCTGATTGTACCATTCCTTCATAAATCACAACCTGATTCAGCAAATCAGTTTTAACCTTGTCGGATGTTGTTTTATCGTACAATATATTTGGAGCAAGATAATCATTGAGATTAAGTGAACTTAGTGTCGAAACTTTCAGCGAAGGAGGACGCTCGTTCACAATTTTTTCATATGCCGATTTTAGTGTATAGAAAACGTTAAGATTACATGTTGAAACGATATTTTTATTATTGGAGTCCCGCAATTTGAATTGCCTTTTTTCTGTTTTATAAATCATATCAAAGTCTTCGGCTGAAATGATACCGGATTTATAAATTTCAGTCATCTTGTTAGTCACATAAGAGATATAATTATCAGGAATCTCTTTTGCCTCAGCAGCTTTTGTGAATTGCGTTTTGACATGGGTCACAACATCCTTATCTTCCTTATAGTAGGGCTGAAAAGCCTTCAAAATACTATCTCTCTCAGTCTTAATCTCGTCTTCCGATTTTTGTATATGAAAATCAAACGGAGCAGTCAACAGACCATATAACCAAGGTTTGTTTAAGGAATAAGTATATTTGAACTTACTCTCTCGGGGTATAAAGTATATGATAAATACGGCAGTTATCAAGAAGAGAATAGGTGTAGCAATTCTTGATTTAAACCTTCTTTTACTTCTTTCATCCATAAATTAAATGGCGTATTATTGGGTATAATATACAAATTTATCAAGAAAATCATTATTAAGCCGAAAAAATGAAAAGAAAAAGACCAAATAAGTGTTCATCTTCATGTAATATAAGTAAAAAAGATAAACTTTTATAGTTATGGGCTGAACCGATTAAAGGTACTTGTATGGGTATGAAAAATTTGTGAACGGAATTGAAATATCACTTCTGTTCACAAATTTAGATTATCTTCAAAAAGAATGTTGAATGGATAAAACCGTATAGGTTAAAGTTAATGGCAAATATTTACATCCGATCGGGGACATCTATTCCTAATAAAGACATTCCGCTTTTTACTACTTTGCCAACATTGGCTGCAAGCATCAGACGGAACACTTTCAAATCAGCATCGTCCTCTTTCAGAATTGAATAATCATGATAGAACTGATTAAATTCTTTAGCCAGGTCGTAAATATAATTGGCTATGAGAGCAGGGTTATAATCGTCTCCCGCTTGTTTAACCACAGCGGCATATTCGCCGACAAGTTGTATTAGATTTTCTTCTTTAACTGATAAATTCAAACCTGATTTAAGTGTATTCGGAATAATTAATCCCAATTCTGCGGCTTTACGTAACACTGACTGGATACGTGCGTAAGTATATTGAATAAACGGACCTGTATTACCGTTGAAATCGATAGATTCTTTCGGATTGAAAGTCATATTCTTTTTAGGGTCGACTTTGATAATAAAATATTTTAATGCGCCTAACCCTACGATTCGGGCGATTTTATCGGCTTCTGATTCTGTACAACCGTCCAGTTTGCCAAGTTCTTTTGATGTTTCTTTGGCTGTTGAAATCATTTCCTCCATAAGATCGTCCGCATCAACTACTGTGCCTTCTCTTGATTTCATCTTGCCTTCGGGAAGTTCAACCATTCCATAAGAAAAATGGACAAGGTCTTTTCCGAATCTGAAACCTAATTTATCGAGTAAGATTGATAAAACCTGAAAATGATAATTCTGCTCGTTTCCGACAACATAAACCATTCTGTCTATCGGGTAATCATCGAAACGTAATTTTGCTGTACCAATGTCCTGAGTCATATATACTGAAGTGCCATCGGCTCGTAAGAGTAATTTCTGATCAAGCCCATTGTCTGTGAGGTCTGCCCAAACTGAACCATCTTCTTTGCGGAAAAAGATTCCTTTATCTAAGCCTGACAATACTACATCTTTACCTATAAGATAGGTTTCAGATTCGTAATATATTTTATCGAAGTCTACGCCAAGCTCTTTATATGTGGCATCGAAACCTGCATAAACCCACGAATTCATCATTTCCCAAAGAGCAACTGTCTCAGTGTCGCCTGCTTCCCAATTGCGCAACATTTGGCGTGCTTCTGCCATCAAAGCTGAATTTGCTTCGGCATCTTTATCGGAAAGTCCTTTAGATTTCAATTCTGATAGTTCGGCTTTATAGTGTTTATCAAAAAGTACGTAATAATCGCCTACCAGATGGTCGCCTTTTTTACCGCTCGATTCGGGTGTTTCGCCGTTGCCCCATTTTTTCCAAGCCAACATTGATTTACAAATATGTATTCCCCGATCATTTACGATATTTGTTTTTACCACTCTGTTTCCATTAGCTTTAAGAACTTCTGAAAGGGCAAATCCAAGCAAATTATTCCGAATATGTCCCAAATGCAAAGGTTTATTTGTATTGGGTGAAGAATATTCAATCATAATCAGCGGAGAATCAGCACCGGCTTCTGTAATTCCGTAACGTGGAGCGGCATTTATTTCGTTAAGCAAATCAATCCAGCAGTCGGCAGCAACTGTCAGATTAAGAAAGCCTTTGATTACATTAAAAGATGATACGATAGATGAATTAGCTACAAGCCATTCTCCGATTTCTGAAGCTGTTGCTTCTGGACTTTTTTTCGAGATCTTGAGTAATGGAAATACGACGAAGGTGTAATGTCCTTCAAATTCCTTCTTGGTACGTTGAACCTGCGACTGGTTTAAGTCGAGAGTATGACCATACAAAGCCTCTACTGCCTTAATAATATTTTCTTGTAATGTTATTTCGGATTTCATCTGCTTAAAATTTCGTTTTTTTCGAGGACACAAAGTTATAAAAAAGTAGTAAGTATGTCTATATCTGATCTATGATCTTTTAGCGCATGGCAAATGGGATTCTAAAAAATATAGCTTTATCCCTTTTATTTAAAAGTTGCGGTTTGAACAGGAAAATCATTTGATGATAAATTTAATGGATCTACGTTCTCCTTTCTCATCTACAACTGTGAGACGATGTTCGCCTTTTGATGGGTGGCAATCTTTTTTATGAAAATATTGAGTTTCGCCAACATAATCATTATCGATATGCCAAAAAACACGATTTGATGGTTCTCTATGGGCGATTTCAAAAATAACCGATCCTTCAGAACCATCGAGCTGTCGGGGTAATGAAATGGTCATATTGGGAAAAGGGTATACAAATTCCATCAATGAATTATGCCCTTCATCCAAGCATTCGGGCGAGTAAGGAGGAAGTGCTTTATATGATGGGTGCTTATCTTTGTAATATATTTCTGATGAAGGGGGCAGAATAAACCAAGAGGTATGTATAATGCCACGCTTACCGGCACAATCCTGATAGACTTGATACTGCCCATCTTCCGATAAATGCACTAATTTATGATATGGACATACATTTCCATCAAGACCTTTAGGTGAAATCAGCACTGTGTCGATGCTTGCATCGGGACAATTTACTCCTTTCAAATATCCACTTTCATGGCAGATTTCGGCTTTTACCAAATCGTTTGGTACGCTAAACCACCGTTTAGTAGGCAAAAAATTGAAAATATCGAACATAACCATTCCTGCTGTACGGGCACCAACAAGCCCCGGACGCCCTTCTCCATCGGCATTACCGACCCAAACGGCTACAAGATAACCTGAATTGAGTCCGACAGCCCAACCATCCCGAAACCCAAAACTTGTACCTGTTTTCCATGCTATTTTCTGCATCGAAGGAATCATTTTCCAGTCTAATTCTTCTGGACGAACCACATCTGTCAAAACCTCTAATGTTCTCCAAGCTGCTCCGGCAGAATATAATGGATTTTTAATCACCTCTTTCTTAATCTTATCTTTATCTGTCAATATGTAAGTAGGAGGCATATATTTATAATAACGTCCGTCAGTATTATAATTATTCAGATTTTGAGCCAACTGCAAGTACATACCGCTAATATCCCACAAAGTTCCTTCAGCACCGCCCAATATTAAGGATAATCCGTATGAGTCAGCCGAACGGTTCAGTGTGGTCATACCCGATTTCTTCAAAAGATGATAGAACTTTATAAAGCTATATTTCTTCAACAATAATACGTAAGGAACATTGAGCGAACGTGCCAACGCATCTGAAGCATGTACTGCTCCATCGTAGTTCAGACTGAAATTCTTGGGAGCAAAACCATTCAGATTAATAGGTACATCGCTAATCAATTGATCGGGCAAGAGTAAACCTTCCTGCAATGCCGAGCAATAGAGAAACGGTTTGAGAATACTGCCTGTACTACGTGGCGAGTTTATGATATCTACCTGATTACCTGAATTATTTTTGTAAAAATCCACATTACCGCAATATGAGATAATCTCATTGCTACGGATATCGATAACCAAAGCTGCCAGATTTTTAATACCATTTTGCATAAACTCGGCATTCCATTTAGCCAGAATATTCTCAATTCTTTCCTGCTGGTGTTTTTCAATTGTACTCACAATGCGCTTTCCCCCTTTTTCCATATGGATACGTGTCACCAAATGCGGGGCTATTTGGGGTAAAGGAACAGGGTTGGGTGACATAGGTTCGCTCAAAGCAAGCTGATAGTCAATTTCATCAATTTTCCCATCCTGATATAATCGTTTCAGTAAATTATTACGTTTTGAAACGAGCAAATTTCTATTTCTACCGAAATGCATTATGGAAGGAGCATTAGGCAATATTGCCAATGTGGCTGCCTCAGCCCACGAAAGTGAATTAGCGCTATGACCAAAGTAACGCCATGATGCAGCCTCAACACCCACCACGTTTCCCCCCATTGGAGCATGTGAGGCATAGAGACGTATTATATCATCTTTTGAGTGTGAAAACTCTATACGTGTAGCAAGTATCATTTCAATGAACTTTTCGCCAAAAGTACGTTTTTCTTTACGCATCAATCGTATAGTCTGCATGGTGATTGTACTTCCTCCGCTGACTATACGATTTTGTGAAATATTCTGTTTAATCGCCCTAAAAATCGAAAAAGGGTTTACTCCCCAATGATATCGAAAAGCTCGATCTTCAAATGCAATTAAGCTAATTTTATATTTTTCAGGAATTGTGTCCGATTCGGGGAAACGCCATTGCTGATCTGAAGATATACGTGCACCAAGGAGCTCTCCGTTTCGGTCAACAACTACGGTGGAATATGGATCATTGAATAATGGCGATGGCAAACAAAAGATATACCATATAATTAAAACGAGGCATACCGGAATACCAATCCGATACTTCAGTTTTCCATAACGATATTTATGCCATACTGACTGAAGGAAAGGTTTTGATTTATTAAAGAATGTGTTCATTAAATATAGATAATAAACACAAATGTACAAAAGAAAAATAATAACGAATGAATTAACAAATGATTGAATTATTATTGAGATTGAAAGAATCTGATTTTCTTATATCAGGATTCAAGTGTAAATCGCAAACTCATATATTATGTAATCATTTGCTTAAAGTAGTGGATATAAAAGGATATCTCCTATATAATAAAATGATGAAAAAAGCTGAGGATGTAAGTTTACAGATTTAAGATATTCATCACTTTATCAACTGCTCCTGTATTGTTGCGCACAAAATCGCCTGCATGTTGTCCTGCTGCCTTTAAAGTCTCATCATATTGCATAAATTCGTCCATGATGCTACGAAAGTTCTGTGTATTTGAAACAGAATAACCACCTCCTACTTCAAGTAATTTAGATGCCTCAAGGGATTTCTTGAAGTTTGAGCCAAAAATAACAGGTATATCGTAAACCGCCGCTTCGAGCACATTATGTATTCCGACACCAAATCCACCGCCAACATAAGCAATCTGACCGTAATTGTAAATGGAAGATAATAACCCTATGGTATCAATTATGAGACAATCATAATCGCCAACATTTTCGGGAATCGCCTTTGAATAGCGGATATGCGGACGTGCCAAATTATCCTCTATGTATTTAAGATGAGCTTCATCAGTTTCATGCGGGGCAATGATCAATTTAAGGTCGGCAGTCATATTGAAATACGGCATAAAAATATCTTCGTCTTTAGGCCATGAACTACCTGCGACAAGAATTTTCTCAGATTCTTGCTTGGCTTTTGCAGCAAAAGCCTCCACAATAGGCAATTGTTTAGCCTGATTTTTGATCTCAATTACACGATCGAAACGTGTATCACCGCATACTTTTACATTTTGGATACCGATACCCGTAAGCAATCCTTTGGAGTTTTCATCTTGCACACATATACAGGTATATGATTTAAATATGCGCTGCATTTTCTTTCCATACCATTTAAAAAATACCTGATTAGGTCTGAAAATTGCTGAGACCATATAGACCGGGATATTCTTCTTATGTAAACGGCTGATGAAATTATACCAAAACTCGTATTTGATAAAAATTGCCATTGACGGCTGAATCAGATCAAGAAACTTCCGTACATTACGTTTTTTATCAAACGGAAGATAGCATACAATATCGGCTAAAGGGTAATCTTTACGGATTTCGTAACCGGATGGTGAAAAAAAAGTAAGTAATATTTTGTACTCGGGATGTGTACGTTTAATTTTCTCAATCAGAGGGCGACCTTGCTCAAACTCTCCTAACGAAGCCGCATGAAACCAAATATATTTTGAATCGCGCTCTACACATTCTCTTAAAATCCGATAAGTTTCCTTATGTCCTTTGATCATTTTCCGAGCCTTGCGATGGAAAGGAGAAATAATACGGACTACAAGCGCATATAGAAATATGCCGATATTGTAAATGAACATAATACTACTTTTTTATGTCTGCGATAGCACGGTTGAGGCGTCGGATAGTTTCTTCTTTACCTATAATCTCCGTAATATCAAACATATGTGGACCTTTTGATTCACCGACTATTGCAAGTCGGAAAGCGTTCATCACAACGCCGACACTATATCCTTTGGATTGGATCCAACCCATAACAATTTGTTCTTGATTGTGAGCCGAAAAGTCTTTAATGCCGTTCAGCACTTCAATTAATTCGACCATTTGCTGAGGTGAATCGTCTTTCCAACGCTTTTTAACCGATTTCTCATCGTAGTTATCTGGAGCTACAAAGAAAAATGATGCCTGTTCCCAAAGTTCCCGAACAAAAGACACTCGTTCTTTGACAAGTCCTACAACTTTTTCAACCAAAGAGTTTTCTGCCTTTATGCCTTTTTCTAAAAGGTAGGGCTTAAATAATTCGGCTATTTCGCTATTTGGTTTCATCTGTATATATTGATGATTGAACCATTTGCCTTTTTCATAATCAAACTTAGCTCCGCTTTTACTACAACGTTCTAATGAGAAACTTTCAATCATTTCGCTCATCGGCATAATTTCATGGTCATTTCCCGGATTCCAACCCAACAAAGCCAAAAAATTCAACACTGCATCAGGCAAATAGCCGCTTTCTCTGTATCCTGTAGATACGTCGCCTGTTTTAGGATCTTTCCATTCAAGCGGAAAAACCGGGAAACCGAGACGATCTCCGTCACGCTTACTCAATTTACCGTTTCCTTCGGGTTTGAGAAGCAATGGAAGATGTGCGAAACGAGGCATTGTGTCTTCCCAACCAAAAGCTTTGTAAATTGATACATGCAAAGGTGCTGAAGGAAGCCATTCTTCGCCACGGATCACATGTGTGATCTCCATAAGATGGTCATCCACTATATTGGCAAGATGATAGGTAGGCAATTGATCTGCAGATTTATAAATAACCTTGTCATCAAGCACTGATGAGTTAATAACGACTTCGCCACGAATAAGATCGTTTACAACGATATCTTTGTCCGGCTCTATTTTGAAACGAACCACATATTGATGTCCTTGCTCAATCAAAGATTTTACTTCTTCTTTCGATAGGGTCAATGAATTACGCATCTGACCACGGGTAGACGCATCGTATTGGTAATTTGGAATTTCATTGCGTTTGGCTTCTAATTCTTCGGGTGTATCGAAGGCAATATAAGCAGCGTTTTTTTCTAATAAAATATCAACATATTTTTTATAGATGTCTTTACGTTCCGACTGTCTGTAAGGACCATAATTTCCGCCAATGTGCGGACCTTCATCAAAGGTCAGTCCTAACCAACTGAAAGACTCTATGATATAATCTTCTGCACCGGGAACAAAACGATTAGAATCAGTATCCTCAATACGCAATATAAAATCTCCACCATGTTTCTTTGTGAAAAGGTAATTATATAATGCAGTTCTGACACCTCCAATATGGAGCGGTCCGGTTGGGCTGGGAGCAAAACGTACTCTTACTTTATTAGCACTCATACTTATATCAATTTAGTCGTGGCTACAAAAATATGGAAAAAAAATGAAAATATGTGTACGCTATACTAAAAGTACAAATCTGCTTATCTGACGGTTTGTTAGCATAAGTAAATTTTAATAGATTTGCAGCATTACATAAAAAAATAAAAAATGAAAACCTTACACATTATTGCAACTTTCGTTGCTATCTGCTTTGCATTTTCTGCATGCAACAATAATCCGAATGGCACGGACAAAATTGATTATGCAGGCATTTCATTTGAATATCCGACAAGATTATCGAAAGAGACTTCTGAATTGAAGGACGATGTTCATTACATTTCTTGTACAGAAATTTTAAGTGGGGAGTTGTTTACAGTAAGTTCTTTTGCTTATGAAAACGAAAATGATTATGATAATTTGATGAATTCGTATTTTTCATATTTCAAGAAATTTGACAAATTAATCCACGATTTATCTATAAATGAGTTGGACAGCGCCAAGTTCGCAAATTTTAATTGTCATGCAAGGTCTTATTCCGGAACTTTATATACTAAAAAAATTTTCGGAATGGTTTATTCTTTTAAAGCCGGAGACCGCACAATTCTTATTGTAAAACAGACGTCTGATGACGAAAGAAAATTGGACAGCAGATTCAAACTTATTGAAGAGACTTTCAAAATAGCAAATGTTGATACTGATAAGAAAGAAGATATCGCTGAAGAAAATCTTCAAGTGGAATGATTAATTCAAAACGTGAATTGTATGGCAGGCTACTAAAGCCGCCGTTTCAGTACGTAAGCGGCTTTCACCTAACGAAACGGGTTGAAAGCCGTTTTTTATTGCTTCGCTCACCTCATCTTCAGAAAAATCGCCTTCCGGACCAATCAGAATCAGCGCATTTTCTCCTTTACGATAAGTATTTTTCAATAACATTTTTTCGCCATTGTAACAATGCGCTATAAATTTTCGTCCCGAAAAAGGCTGTTTTATAAAATCCTTGAACGACATCATATCATCCCATTGTGGTAAAATGGCTTTCTGGGATTGTTTCATAGCCGAAACAAGGATCTTCTCTATTCGTTGAGCCTTGATTTCTTTACGTTCGGAATGACGACATAAAAGTGGCGAAAAACGGTCAATACCTATTTCGGTCGCTTTCTCAGCAAACCATTCAATGCGATCTATGTTTTTTGTAGGGGCAAAAGCTATTTGCAAATTGAACGTCCATGATTTTGGATAAGCAGTCTGTTTCTCGATTGAAACGAAGCAATGGCGAGCGTCAGCCTGCACCAACCGGGCATCAAAAAAGAGCCCCTTACCGTCGGTGATTAAAATCTCATCGCCTGCTTTTTTTCTAAGTACACGTACGCAATGCTGTGCCTCATCGGGGGGCAATTCATTGCTTTTAAGTACATCGGGGGCAAAGAAAATCGTCCTATCCATCAATGTTAAACTCAATCTTCAAAAATAATTTTATCTTCGCCAAGCTCTTTTATTCGTGCCAGCGATTCGACACGTATTCCCATTTCACGTAAGCGGCTACCGCCCTCCTGAAACGATTTTTCAATAATGAAACCCATACCAAATAATTCAGCACCCGCCTCTTTTACCAGATTATTGACTGCGATTGCTGCATTACCGTTGGCGAGAAAATCGTCAATAAAAACAACTTTATCGTTTTCATTCAAAAAATCCCGGCTGATACAGATTGTATAATCACGTCCTTTTGTAAAGGAATGAGCGGTCGTTGATACAACATTACGCATCGTTGAAGGTTCAGCCTTCTTGACAAAAACAACCGGCAACTCAAGCAAATATCCCATCATGATTGCTGGTGCAATACCGCTTGCTTCAATCGTGATTATTTTATTTATCGGTAAATTACCGAATCGGCGAACAAACTCTACTCCGATTGATTTCATCAGGATTGGATCCATCTGATGATTGATAAAACTATCCACTTTAAGAATGCCGCCATCAAAACTTTTACCGTCTTTTAAAATGCGTTCTTTCAGTTTCTTCATAATTATTTATTCTTTAATGCGTATAACGATATTAGATATAATAGCTGCTAATCCACCGGTGGTGATTCCCGATGAAAAAATGCCTTTTACCCATTGAGGTGCTTGTAAGAAGATATCGGGGGCAAGTTCAACGCCAAGTCCGCAGGCAAAACTGACGGCAAGCACCAGTATAGCCTTACGATTGATATTTTGTGATGCTATAATGCGTACACCCGATGCTGCAACGGTACCGAACATCAGTAAAGTAGCTCCACCCAATACTGGTTCGGGCATAATGGAAAATATACCACCTACAAAAGGGAATGCGCTTAATATAACCAAAAGTGCAGCGATATAATATCCTACATATCGGCTGGCTACTCCTGTAAGTTGTATAAGACCGTTGTTTTGGGCAAAAATAGAATTGGGAAAAGAGTTGAAAACTCCTGCGATAACGGAGTTGACTCCATCGGCAAGTACTCCGCCCTGTACACGTTTCATGAATTTAGGTCCTTCAACTGGTTCGCCTCCGATCATCGAATTTGCGGTAATATCTCCGTATGCTTCGATTGATGTTATGAAAAAGATAATGGCAATCGCAATGAATGCTGACCAATCAAAGCTTAATCCGTATTTAAACGGTACAGGTATATTTACAGCGCCTAATGAGCCAAGCTCCGAGAAATCAATCATCCCCATGAATGATGATGCGATATATCCGATGACAAGTCCTAAGATAATGGAACACATGCGGATATATTTATTATTAATGCTGTTAAAAATGAGAATTGAGACTAAAACCAATGCTGCCAAACCTATATTGCGACCGCTACCCATCGTTCCGTTATCGTATGCGCTATATCCACCTCCACATGATATGATAGCAACTTTTATAAGACTTAAACCGATCATTGTTACTACTATGCCTGAAACAAGCGGTGTTATCACTTTTTTGGTATATTTCAAGATGCGGCTAACGATCATTTCAACGGGAGCACCTGCTATACATACTCCGAACATGGCCGGTAAAGCTGCTAAACCCATTCCGGCGAAACTTGATGTGAGAGCGCCGATAAATGAATAGCTTGTTCCCTGAATACAGAGCAATCCGCAACCGACGGGTCCAAGACGCTTGCATTGTACAAAGGTTGAAATACCTGACGCAAGTAATGACATTGAGACAAGGAAACCTGTTGTTTCAGTATCGAGACCGAGACTGCCTCCGATAATCAGGGGAGGAGTCACTATTGCCACAAATATCGACAGCAAGTGTTGTATAGCGGCAAACATGGCTTCTTTGAAAGGAGGTCTGTCCTCTATTTGATAAATGAGATCAGTCTTTTGAATAGGCTGAATCAATTCATCCGCTTCTTTTTCCGTAACTTCCATTTGATTATTCTTTACTTGTTGATACCATATCCATATTAAAATCGTATATCTGCTCTACCGGAATTGCTTGACGATTGAGATTATTTATTTCTTTGCCTTCTTCTGACCATAGAAAGGGATCAAATCGATATGCATAATCACCGCTCAAAGCAGTTATATCATTGAGCCATCCTTTCCACCGAAGTCCTTCATAGAACTCATCCATATTTGTTTCGAAACAAAACAGTAAGAAGTTCGGATAGCTTATTTTCATGGGCAACCATTCTAATAGATCGGGTGAGAAGTAGTATATATTTCCGAAATCGTCGCCGAAGTACCCCCCATTGATGGCATAAAATCCACCGATCACGTCATCTGCCACAAGCAAATAAGGTGGTTGTTCGCCATATTCCTGAAAAGTTTTTCCCTTATTCCAAGCCGGTAATGACCGTTTCAATCTTTTACTACCTGATCCTAATATACGAATCCATCCGCCATCAATGAGTAATCCGCCGGTCTCATAGATAACAGCTCCCATCAGGGAGCGTGTGGTTACCTGTAATTGCAGAAGCGCCTTATTTGCATCATGACGTTCGCAAGGCAAAATTTCTACCTGATTATTGGCTTTGCCAATCCAGTCTTTTACAACAGTCCAACCGGGGTCATCTGTTATTATTAATTCGGTTAGAGTACGCATATCTGAATATATTTAGCAAATATATGCCTGCCAAGTTAATTCAGGCAGACTAAACTTCTTCTGTTTGTAAAAGTGTTTATTCCCACTCTATGGTTGCAGGTGGTTTGGAAGATATGTCATAAACAACTCTGTTAACGCCACGTACTTTGTTTATAATTTCGTTCGATACTTTTGCCAAGAATTCATAAGGGAGATGTGCCCAATCGGCAGTCATGGCGTCAGTTGAAGTCACCGCTCTCAAAGCAACTGTATTTTCATATGTGCGTTCGTCGCCCATCACTCCGACTGATTTGATAGGAAGAAGGATAACTCCGGCTTGCCATACTTGATCGTATAATCCCCATTCACGGAGCATACGGATATAAATTTCGTCCGCATCTTGTAATATTCTTACCTTCTCAGGTGTAATATCACCAAGTATACGTATTCCTAAACCCGGTCCGGGAAATGGATGGCGTTTGATTAAATGTTCTTTCATTCCTAACTCAAGCCCCACTCTGCGAACTTCATCTTTAAATAGTAGACGTAGTGGTTCTACAAGTTTCAGATTCATTTTTTCAGGTAATCCTCCCACATTGTGATGTGATTTGATCACTGTGCCTGTAATGGATAATGATTCGATTATATCAGGGTATATTGTTCCTTGACCAAGCCATTTAATGTCTTTCAGCTTGTGGGCTTCTTCGTCGAACACATCAATGAAACCTTTACCGATAATCTTTCGCTTCTGCTCAGGGTCTGATACGCCTGCTAAGGCATCATAAAATTTCTTACTTGCATCTACTCCGATTACATTCAGACCAAGATGTTCGTAATCGTCAAGAACGTTCTTAAATTCGTTCTTACGCAACAACCCATGATCTACAAATACACAAGTCAGATTTTTACCGATTGCTTTATTTAACAATACAGCAGTAACTGACGAGTCTACCCCACCCGATAAGGCAAGGATTACTTTATCATTACCAAGTTGTTTTTTCAACTCAGCTACGGTGGTTTCAATAAATGAAGCTGGACTCCAATCTCGCTTCATTCCGCAAATATTCAGAAAATTGCTTAATAGACGTGTTCCGTCTGTTGAATGGAAAACCTCTGGATGAAATTGAACGGCCCATGTCTGCTCGCCGTTAATTTTATATGCAGCAATAGGTACATCAGCTGTGCTGGCTATAATTTTAAATGATTCGGGCATCTTGGTTATTGTATCGCCGTGCGACATCCAAACCTGCGAGCCTTGTACTATGCCATCGAATAAAAGTTCATCTTTATCAACATAATTGAGATGAGCCCGTCCATATTCACGCGAATCGCCTTTTTCAACTTTACCTCCTGACGAATATGCTAAATACTGTGCTCCGTAACAAATGCCTAATACAGGGTATTGCCCACGAATTTTACTAAGGTCAGGTTTAAATGCATCGTCATCATTTACTGAAAATGGACTACCTGAAAGGATAACGGCTTTGACTGTTTTATCGCCAAAAGGAAATTTGTTGTAAGGTACGATTTCGCAGTATGTGTTTAAGTCTCTTACCCTGCGCCCAATAAGTTGTGTGGTTTGTGAACCAAAATCGAGGATGATAATTTTTTCGTGCATAGAAAATAATATATGGGTGTTACAGCTATTATTTTTAATGCACACAAAGATACATATTTTTTTTGTATGCGAATATCTGATTATATTTTTTAGGATTTTTATTTAATAGCTACTTATTGATATCGATTGTATTAATTATATTCGCCATAAAAATTGGTATTCTTGATCTGTTGTTATTTAGTTTTAAACAGTTTTTATGAATGAAAGCTTTAATTCCTTTGGGAATTTCTATTTAATGATTAATAAAATTTAAATTTCTTATTTAGGATTTTTAAGGCTTGTATGAATCACGTAAAGTTAGTATACTTTCGTTACCCATATTGAATAGCAGATCAATAACACTCATGTTCCCCGTGAAACCAAATTTTTGATCGAATACTTGATAGTAAGTAACGGGCGTAAAATCCGGATCAACTTGCTGATATTTTTTTTTGGGGTGTATTAGATCTCGAAGGTCTTGATGTTCTGAATTCAGTTCTATTTTATATTCGTCGGTAAATGATAAGGAGTAATTGTCTAAACCTATCAAAGATAGTATTAGGGTAAGTATATCGTTATTTAAATCTTGTAGAAAATTATAGTGCTTGTGATAGAAGGGAGCGAAATCATCCGCATAATATTCAAAAAAGGGACTTGAGTTGTAGGCTGAAACAATGGCATTCCAATGTAAATGCTGCCAATTGCCATGTTGTGCTATACGAATATCCTTCATCAGTGTTTTTTCGCCTGATGCATGTTCGACAGGGATGGAAAGAGGCATAACTCCATTTGCTGCCATTATGAGACAACGATTGCGATACGATTGCTTGATATAGTTATCGTATTGTTCTATTATGATATGGTTTTGGTTCTGAAAACGGGCTATGTATTGTATTGGCGGAAGATATGCTGAGGATAGGTTGATATTCATCATCAAAATTATTTAACGCTCATCAAGCAGCGATTTTTACGAATGTCTCCTTTATCGTTTTTACTAAACCAAACGAATGAAGCTTTTCCGATAACACTTTTCTGGGGTATAAAACCTATTTTGCGTGAATCTACCGGATTGACGACGTTATCGCACAAGATCCAATAATAATTATCTGTAAATGTGTATGAGCGCTGTTCTTTGTAATCAATCATCAAACGACTATTCACAATACCTGCTCTATTTTCCATTTCAGCAATTATTGCCTGACTGTATTTAACCAAGTTTTCTTTGGTTAATTCTACGGTCATACCTTTATATGGTACGACAAAACTGTAATATATATCTTGACTTACTTCATTCAGCACATCGAATGAATCGGACAAATTGCGATTGAGAATGTATGCATCGTATTTACTGATAAGAAGCAATAAAAATGATTCGTTTAACTTTCCTGCATTGGTAATACGAATATTAAATTTTTGAGAGAGGCTATTGATTGCTTCTACATAACCGGATGGGTATTTATAAAGTAAAATTGCATCTGGCGAGGATGGATAAGTCACATTGTTGATAGTACACTCATTACCATAAACATTTATACTGTCGCCGGGCAAGCCTATGCATCGCCCCATCAGTAGTGATCTTTTATCTAACGGTTTTTCTATCTCGAACGGATTATTATATAAAACAACTTCATTACGGTCGGGTAAACGTTCAAATATACGAGCGTAAGGTAATTCAATTGCCTGCGAATAGGATTTACGTCCCAAAAAACTATCGAATGTAAATGGAATGCTTAATAAGGTAATAGGCATGCGTATGCCAAAGGCTGTTTTGTTGACAAAAACCTCATCGCCTTTCATTATAGCTCCTTCCATCTGTGATGTTGTGACGGAATAAGATTGAATTAAAAAGCATCGGATAAGCAATACTACTGCCAAAGCAATTACTATCGCCTTGGTCAAAAGTATAAAGATGTTACGCTTTTTGCGTTGCCACAACATACTCATCGAAGTGCTTAAAACTTATTTATTCTTATTACCGTTAGTGAAAATGCGGTTCCAACGTATTTTACCGCTAAACCAACCTTTATCTTTATCAAGCGACAACCAAATAAACATCGGCTTACCAACTATATGGTCTTCGGGGACGAATCCCCAAGCACGTGAATCCATTGAATTATCACGATTATCACCCATCATAAAGTAATAATCGAATTTGAATGTATAAGAATCGGCTTTCTCTCCATTTATATAAACAACTCCATTTTTATAATCAAGCTTATTGCCCTCATAGTTTACTATACAGCGTCTATAAGCAGCTACTTTATAATCTACGTCTTGATCAAATTTAATAGTCGCTCCACGCTGTGGTATCCAAGTAGGTGGGAAATCTCCTGCTTCACAATAACTTCTGTAATCGGATGGGTAAACATATGGTACTGCATATGTATAATAATCCGAAGCAGCTACATTATCGAAAGTTCTTAAGCGTTTGTTGAATAAATTTTGTTTTATAATGGTCACAATAAAAGGTTTCTTCGAGAGCTTAGCAAGCATAGTGCTATCCATAAACACATTTTTGTACAAATAGGTCTTAGGTGCATTGCCTGTATATTTTAAACCAAGGTTTTTGCATTGCAGGCTGTCGTAATCTACATTCTGGGTTTCAAATACACGATCTTCAAAACTAATGCCCAAATCGTCCCAGACTTTATGTGAAATCATATTTGTAGTTTGAACAACATATTTCAGCTGCATATTTTCGGGATTAAGTAATGGTTTTCCGTCAATATAAGTAGTATCGTCTACCATTGAAATAGTTTCACCGGGTAAACCGACACATCGTTTTACATAATTCTCACGTCTGTCAACCGGACGATATACAATTTCTCCAAACTTATCTTTATTGTTCAGAATATAATCACGACCACCATATCCTGCTCTTTTATATTCTTCGCACAGGATATAATAGTCAGGATTAGATACCTTCAGTGGAACTGTATCTCCGGCAGGATAGTTAAATACTACTATATCGTAACGTTCAACCTGTCCTCCGCTCTTGAAGCGTTGATATTTTAACTGAGGTTTGTCAAGATAAGATTTACAATTTAGAAAAGGAATTGTATGCAAAGTCAAGGGAACTGATAGAGGCGTCATAGGGGAACGGGTTCCATAACTCATTTTACTTACACAAAGGAAATCTCCAACTAATAGAGATTTTTCAAGTGAAGATGTAGGTATTTGATAATTTTGGAAAAAGAAAGTGGTTATAAACCAAACACCTACAAGTGCAAAAACAATAGCATCGATCCATTCGAAAAGTGTACGTAAGTATTTGTTTTCTAAATTACGCCAAGCACCCCAAGGAATAAATTTAGTGATGTAAATATCAATAATGAAAGGAATAAGTATTAGTGTTAACCAATATCCTGTCCATATTACGAAAACTAAACATGCTATACATGCCAAGATACAACTCAACCATTGGCGAAGTCCCGCTTTATTCTTTTTTTTATTACGTTCATCTTGCTTGTCGGCATTAGCATGATTAACAGTATCACTTACTTTATCCAGTTTCATCTTTACATTATTAAAATTTTAATAAATCACTCATACCCAAAAAGCCTCTCTTGTCTTTTATAAATTCGGCAGCAACAACGGCTCCCAACGCAAACCCTTTACGGCTTATGGCGTCATGCTTAATGCTGATAGTGTCTACCTCTGATTCGTATACAATTTCATGAATACCGGGTACTTCTCCTTCACGAATACAATGAATTGCAATATCAGATGCTTTGTTTTCCTTTTCAAGACTCCAGTTTTTTTTACGATCAAGATTCTTAACAATGTCTTCTGCCAAAGTTATGGCTGTGCCGCTTGGCGCATCAAGTTTATGTATATGATGGATTTCTTCCATCTTCACATTATAATCTGGATACTTATTCATTATACGTGCTAAATATTCATTTAACGCAAAAAAGATATTGACCCCCAAACTATAATTTGAAGCATAAAAGAAGGTTTGTTTACCGTCAATACACGCTGTTTTAACTTCGTCAAGATGCTCCAACCAACCTGTTGTTCCTGCTACAACCGGTATGTGTGCAGCAAAACATTTGCGGTAATTCTCAATTGCACTTGCAGGTGTGGAAAACTCAATCGCCACATCTGCACTCTTGAAGGCAGGAGAGTCGAAATCAATAGTATTGTTCACATCAATTATAGAAACAATTTCATGCCCTCTTTCAATTACAACCTGCTCAATTTGATGGCCCATTTTACCATAGCCAATCAAAGCTATTCTCATGTAATTCTAAATTATTTATTGACAAATATTGCAAATATACGTAAAACTTATATTTATTAGGATTTAAAAAAGACAAAGAATTGATTTTACTTCCAAATTATCAGGCAATTATTTTTCAATTTTAACATTTTAATACAACAAGACACCTATATAGCTACTTAAAAATCAAATAATTATCTGATTAAATACTATTAAGCCAATAATCTGAATTTGATTGCAATTAAAATAGCAAATACCTTTTAAAGATTAAAATAAATCGAATAAATAAGGTTCATAAAACAAAGATGTTGCACTGAACACATTTTAACAAGCGTCAAAAAAGAAATTTGACTAATTTTGCGATTAAAATAAATTGATAATAAAACAGATGGATTTTAAATACGATGTAATAGTAGTAGGGGCAGGACATGCAGGCTGTGAAGCAGCTGTTGCAGCAGCAAATATGGGTTCAAAAACACTACTCATAACAATGGACATGAATAAGATCGCGCAAATGAGTTGCAACCCTGCCGTCGGAGGAATAGCGAAAGGACAGATAGTTCGTGAAATAGACGCTTTAGGTGGTCAAATGGGAATCGTAACAGACATTACAGCTATTCAGTTCCGCATGCTAAACCGATCTAAAGGACCCGCCATGTGGAGCCCAAGAGCTCAAAGCGACAGGTCTAAATTCATTTTAAAATGGCGTGAAATAATCGAGAATACTGATAATCTTTACATGTGGCAAGATACCGTTACTTCTCTCTTGATTAAAAATAATATAGCAACGGGTGTTGTAACTGCTATGGGGGTAGAATTTCACGCTAATACAGTGGTATTGACAAACGGTACATTTTTAAATGGATTAATGCATATCGGCAGAACACAACTTCAGGGAGGTCGCATATCTGAACCTGCATCTTATGGAATAACTGAACAATTAAAGGAAATAGGTTTTACAACTGACAGAATGAAAACAGGAACTCCTGTCAGAATAGACGGCAGAAGTGTAGACTTCAGTTTGATGACTGAACAAAAAGGAGAAAACGATTTTCATAAATTTTCTTACCTTGATTTTAAACCAAGGCAATTACACCAGTTGAGTTGTTGGATTTGTTATACGAATGAGGAAGTACATGACACACTCCGGAATGGCTTAGACGAATCTCCCCTTTATAACGGACAAATAAAAAGTATTGGTCCGAGATACTGTCCAAGTATTGAAACAAAAATAGTAACGTTTGCCGATAAAGCTGCGCATCAATTATTTTTAGAACCAGAGGGCGAAAACACACAAGAATATTATCTGAATGGATTTTCATCTTCTCTTCCACTTGACATACAGATTAAAGCGTTACAAAAAATTCCGGCATTTAAGAACATACATATATTCAGACCGGGTTACGCTATCGAATACGATTTTTTTGACCCGACTCAATTAACTCACACTTTAGAAACCAAACTGGTGAAAAACTTATTTTTCGCCGGGCAGATAAATGGAACTACCGGCTATGAAGAAGCTGCTGGGCAAGGATTGATAGCAGGAATTAACGCCCATTTAAAAGCACATGGCAACGATGAGTTTGTATTGAATCGTGACGAAGCTTATATCGGTGTATTGATTGACGATCTTGTTACAAAAGGTGTCGATGAACCATATCGCATGTTTACATCAAGAGCTGAATATCGTATATTACTGAGACAAGATGATGCGGATGCTCGTTTGACGCAAAAAGGTTATGACTTAAATTTAGCAACTAAAGAGCGCATAGAATTGTATAAGGAAAAAGAAATGGAGATTAACAGACTTATCAATTTTGCTTCAAATTATTCTTTAAAACCTGAATACATAAACCCGGGTTTAGAAAAATTAGGCTCGTCTCCTTTAAAACAAGGGGTAAAATTAAAAGATGTGATTTCAAGACCTCAGATTACAATAGAACAAATTTCAGAATTTATTCCCACACTTAAAGCAGAATTGGACAAAGTCCCCAATCGTAAAGAAGAAATAATTGAAGCAACAGAGATCAGAATTAAATATGAAGGGTATATAAAGAGAGAACAGTTGATCGCAGATAAAATAAACAGACTTGAAAACATTCAGATCAAAGACAAATTTGACTACAAACAAATCACGTCGCTCTCAATTGAAGCAAGGCAAAAACTCGAAAAAATAAACCCACAGACAATTGCTCAAGCGAGTCGAATACCAGGAGTATCACCAAATGACATTTCAATACTTCTAGTATTATTGGGTCGATAAACATTCTGTTCCACGTGGAACAGAATGTAAAAACAATACATGTTTCACGTGAAACAACCACAATAAACCAGTACAAAATAAACCAAATGACTGAAAAAGAAAAAAAGCAAAAGCTAAAAGCATTGAAGGATACCGTCAGAAATATTCCGGATTTCCCTATTCCCGGAATACAATTTAAAGACGTTACTCCCCTATTTAAGACTAAAGAGTCTTTACGAGACCTTAGTGATGTCTTAGTTGAAGAATATAAGAATAAAGGCATAACGAAGGTCGTTGGAATTGAATCAAGAGGCTTTATCATGGGTCCAATCGTGGCACTTGAATTGAATGCCGGATTTATACCAATCAGAAAAGAAGGAAAACTGCCTGCAGACGTTTTTGAAGAAGCATACGAAAAGGAATATGGTATTGACAAAATACAAATACATAAGGACTCTTTGTCGGAAAATGACGTAGTATTACTACACGATGATCTGTTGGCAACGGGTGGTACAATGCTTGCCGCAGTAAATCTTGTAAGAAAAGCAGGAGTAAAGAAGATTTATGTAAATTTTATAATCGAGCTTGAAGATTTGAAAGGCAGAGTGCTATTTCCTGAAGAAATTGAAGTTGTATCTTTAATTAAGTTTGGTATTTAAAGAGATTTATCTTAGAATCATCTTTCTTAAGAGTAAACATATCCGTATTACAACTGTTTTCTTTAAATAGAGAAGTTTTTTATAAAGCATATGGCAAAAAAGCAAGACATTGATTATTTAAATAATATAATTAAGAATATCCCTGAAAAACCGGGATGTTATCAATATTATGACGAAAATAATGTAATCATATATGTTGGTAAAGCTAAAAATCTAAAGAAAAGAGTGTCATCATATTTTACAAAGAGCCATGACCACAGCCCCAAAACCCGTATTCTTGTAAGTAAAATAAGAGACATAAAATACATTATAGTGGATTCTGAAGCTGATACATTGCTTTTAGAAAACAATCTGATTAAGGAGCTGCAACCAAGGTATAATGTACTGCTAAAAGATGACAAAACATATGCTTCTATTGTTGTCAGAAATGAATATTTCCCAAGAGTAGAACAAACAAGAAACATTGTAAATAACGGATCGCTTTATTATGGTCCATACCCCAGCGGGAATAGCATTAAAACACTATTAGAGACAGTACATAAAATTTATCCTATCAGAACATGCTCGCTTAATCTTACACCTGAAAAAATTAAAGAAGGTAAATACAATGTATGTCTCGAATACCACCTGAAAAGGTGCAAAGGTCCTTGCATTGGATTGCAATCGCATGAAGATTATATACAGAATGTAGAAGTCGTTAAAGAGATTTTAAAAGGTAATACAACAGAAGTAAGTGAAAAGATATATAATAAGATGATGGAGTTTGCAGAAGTCCAAAACTTTGAAGATGCAGAAAAATTAAAAGAAAAATATCTTATCATAGAAAACTTCAAAAACAGGTCAACAGTAGTCAGCAGCATTAAATATAATATAGATATATATAGTTATGAAGAAGATGCAAATTCAGGCTATATAAACTATCTAAGCGTACATAATGGAGCTATTATTCAAGCATATACTTTTGAGTATAAGAAAAAATTGGATGAAACAAAGGAAGAACTGTTAGAATTAGGCATATTTGAAATGAGAAAACGGTTCAAGTCTGAATCAAGAGAAATAGTAGTTCCGTTTTATCCGCAATCTCTGCTCGATGGCATCACCTATACTATCCCACAGCGGGGTGATAAAAAGAAATTATTACTTTTATCCATTAAAAATGTCAAACAATTTAAGATAGACAAGCTGAAAAAGGCAGAATCTCTTAATCCTGAACAACGTAACACACGCATATTAAAAGATATGCAGAATGATTTGCACCTTAAAGAACTACCTATACATGTAGAATGTTTTGATAACTCAAATATACAAGGTACTAATCCCGTTTCGTCCTGCGTAGTTTTCAAGATGGGTAAACCATCAAAGAAGGATTATCGTCATTTCAACGTAAAAACGGTAATAGGTCCTGATGACTTTTCAACAATGAGGGAAGTTATACACAGAAGGTATAGCAGGCTCTTGATGGAAGACGCTCCCCTCCCCCAACTTATCATAATTGATGGTGGTAAAGGGCAATTAAGAGCAGCCAGTGAATCTTTGAAAGAGCTGGGATTATATGGTAAAATCGCTATTGTGGGCATTGCTAAACGTTTAGAAGAGATATATTACCCTGAAGATTCTATACCTTTATATTTAGACAAAAACTCTGAAACACTAAAAATTATTCAACACCTCAGGGATGAAGCTCATAGATTCGGAATTACTTTTCATCGGAAAAAAAGAAGTATTGAGCAGACCAAATCCGAACTTGATAATATAAAAGGAATAGGCGAAGAAACTAAGAAAGCATTATTAAAACATTTCAGAAGTGTAAAGAGAGTTAGGTCAGCTTCAGTCGAGGAGTTAGAACAAGTTGTAGGCAAGCATAAAACGCGTTTAATAAAAGAATATTTTTCTATAAACACCGATGCTTTAGCACATAAATCTGATGATTAATGTGCTTTTAAAATACAATAAAATAACTACATTTATTTACTGATAAATTTAAACAATAAATTAATGAGAGTATTGATTCAACGGGTCATAAAAGCATCAGTAGCCATCAATAAAACGATAAAATCGCAAATAAACGAAGGCTTGCTTATATTGGTCGGCATTGAAGATGCTGATAGTAATATAGATATTGAATGGCTATGCCAAAAAATAATAAACTTACGTATATTCAACGATGAAAATGGCATAATGAATAGATCTGTTACAGAATGTAATTACGAAATATTAGTTGTCTCACAATTTACCTTATTTGCTTCTACTAAGAAAGGTAACCGTCCTTCATATATAAATGCGGCCAAATCGGATATATCTAAGCCTATGTATGAAAAATTCTGTTCCCACTTGAGTGATAAATTAGGCAAATCAGTACAAACGGGCGAATTTGGTGCAGATATGAATATAGAACTTATAAATAATGGACCTGTTACTATATGGATAGACTCTAAAAATAAAGAATGATGAAATTAGCAGAAGCTCAAAAGGAAGTTGACGAATGGATAAAAAAATACGGAGTTCGTTATTTCAATGAATTAACAAATCTAGCAATTCTCACCGAAGAAGTTGGGGAATTAGCACGTATTATAGCCCGGAAATACGGAGAACAATCATCTAAAGAAAGTGATCTTAATAAAGATTTAGCTGATGAAATGGCTGACGTTCTTTGGGTATTGATTTGTCTGGCTAATCAGACCGGTGTAGATTTAACCAAAGCATTCCGAAAAAATATGGATAAGAAAACCAATAGAGATAATATAAGGCATTTAAACAATCCCAAATTAAAATAAAAACGATGGAAAGAGACAAATATCAAGAAGTGCTATCAAAATATAACACTAATCTTAAAGATGATGATATCAAAGCGAAAGTAAAAGATTTAATTGACAAAAATTTCGCTGAAAACAACAACAAAGAGGTATATAAAAAGATTTATTCTTGTCTTGACTTAACATCATTAGGTGCAACTGATACGACCGAAGAAATCTGGAAATTTACTGAAACTGTCAATGATTTTGAAGGCAAATATTCGGATATGGATAATGTGGCGGCAATATGCGTTTATCCTAATATGGTGGAAACTGTAAAAGAAGCTCTGACAGCCAATGTAAAGATAGCAAGTGTAGCTGGAGGCTTCCCCACTTCACAAACATTTACTGAAGTCAAAATAGCTGAAACAGCACTTGCTGTTGCATCAGGAGCTGACGAAATAGATATAGTCATTAGTTTAAGCAAATTTATGGATGGCAATTATGAAGAAATGTGCGATGAAATCCAGGAAATAAAATATTCCTGCAAGGATAGCAAAATGAAAGTTATTCTTGAAACCGGGGCTATCAAATCAGCATCTAATATAATGAAAGCATCTATTTTAGCTTTATATTCAGGAGCAGACTTTTTAAAAACTTCGACAGGAAAGGGGTACGAGGGGGCAACACTTGAAGCTGCTTATATAATGTGCAACGCTATAAAAGAATACACGATGAAAACTGGTGTTAATGCAGGATTTAAAGCTTCAGGAGGGATTTCTACCACCGAAGATGCTGTAAAGTATTATACTATAGCAAAATCAATTTTAGGCGATGAAAGGATGAATAAAGACCATTTTAGAATCGGAACGAGTAAATTAGCAGCTGATTTATTAAATGACATTATAGAAGAATAGAATTAGTGAAAAGATGATTGAATATCAACTTATAAATTTATTATATACTAAACAATTTCTATTTCTAAATAGCCACTATTCTATCTTATTTATATTAAAAAAAAGAGGAATAAATTAATTTTATTCCTCTTCATTTAGATATATAATTGGTATTTAGTAAGATCTGTTTACAATATAATAGATCACATCTTCTAAACCTTTTCTCATTGAATCATCTTTGATAGAACTAATAAGGTTCAAAGCCTTATTTTTATATTCTTCCATCTTTTTATAAGTATATTCAATACCTCCGTTTTCTTTTGCAAAAGAAATAAGTAATTGAATGTTTTCATCGGTGAAAGCCTTTGAATTTACAATTGCCAACATCTTATCTCTATTTTTCGCATTCTTGTTTGTGAGAGCGTGCAGCAAAGGTAATGTTATTTTACCCTCATGTATATCATTTCCGGTAGGTTTGCCAACGTTATGGTCAAAATAATCGAAAATATCATCGCGCATTTGAAAACAAATTCCGATGTATTCACCAAGACTTTCAAATGTTTCTATTTCTTCCTCTGTGGCATTAACAGATATGGCACCAACCTTCATACAAACAGACATCAAAGAAGCTGTTTTCTTCTTTATTACCTCGAAATACTCTCTTTCATCAATAATTATCTCTTTAACCAACGATAACTGATTAAGTTCTCCTTCTGCAAGATTACGACCCAAGTCAGAAATTTCAGATATAATATCAATATTGCCGGTTAAAACGCTTTTAATCAATGCTGTGGACAGAAAATAATCTCCTGCTAAAACAGCCATTTTATTATCATAAATAGCATTTAATGAGACTCTTCCACGACGCATTTTAGATTCATCTACAACATCATCATGGATAAGGGAAGCTGTATGCAACAACTCAATTGTTATAGCAGAATTGTATGTAACTTCATTTATATTTCCACATGATTTAGCCGCTAAAAATAAAAGTATGGGACGGATATGCTTTCCGTCGGACTTCATTATATAATCAATAATAGATTGAATTCGAATATTATCACAGCTAATTGACTGTTTATAATAAGATTTGAATTTTTCTAATTCTGCAGCAATTGGTTCGGCTATCAAGATCTTCTGATCCATAATTTTTTTTGTTGAGGGACAAATTTACAAATAATTCGTATTATGGGTATTAATTATTAATAACTTTGATGTATAAATATAAGGATTATTGCTAATAAAAGTCAAATGTTCAATATTGTGACTATAATATTTCTTATATTCCATTTTCAAATTCAAAAAAACATCCTGACATGAAATTGTTTCTTTTAGATGCATATGCGTTGATTTATCGCTCATACTATGCCTTCATCAAAAGCCCGAGAATAAACTCGAAAGGTCAAAATACATCTGCTATATTCGGCTTTGTCAATACGTTAGAGGAGCTTCTACGCAAAGAAGACCCTTCACATGTAGCTGTTGTATTCGATCCTCCTGGTGGAACTTTCCGTCATGAAGCATATGAAGCATATAAAGCGCACCGACAAGAGACACCGGAAGATATTAAGAATTCTGTTCCAATAATAAAAAATATTATTGAAGCTTATAATATAAAAATGCTTGAAGTCGCAGGTTTTGAAGCAGATGATGTAATTGGAACAATTGCTAAAATGGCAGAGAAAGAGTCAATAGATGTATTCATGATGACTCCTGACAAAGATTATGCGCAATTGGCGAGTGAACACATATTTATTTATAAACCTAAATTTGCAGGTTCGGGATTCGACATACTCGATGCAAACGCAGTAATCGATAAATATGATTTATCATCCCCTATTCAAATGATAGACTTTTTAGGGCTTGTAGGTGATGCATCCGACAATATTCCCGGTTGCCCTGGTGTGGGGCCGAAAACTGCTCATCAGCTATTAAAAGATTTTGGATCTATCGAAAATATTTTAGAAAATACATTTCAACTTAAAGGTGCTTTAAAATCACGCATCGAAGAGAATAAAGAACAAATTATCTTTTCCAAATTTTTAGCAACCATCAAAACTGATGTGCCTATCGATTTTAATGAAAATGATTTTTTAAGGAAAGATATAGATGCCGAAAAATTGGAAGCAATTTTTGAGGAGTTAGAATTCCGAACATTAATAAATCGAGTAATAAAAAAAGAATCAAAAAATAGTTTCAACAAACAACCAATTCAAGCCACTCTCTTTTCGGATTATCCGACAAATGATACGGAAGAAATCAAATACTCAAATCTCCAAGAGTTAAAAGATGTTGATCATAAGTACTATTTGATTGATAATGAAGAAAAAATAAATGAATTAATCAGTAAAATATGTGTTCAGGAATTTTGCTCATTTGATACTGAAACAACAGGATTAGATCCTTTAAAGAGTGAATTGGTAGGAATGTCGTTCTCTTTTGCTGAACATGAGGCTTATTATGTTCCTATAAGTTCAGAATATACTATTGCAAAAAAAACAGTTGAAAAATTTAAATGTTTCTTTGAAAACGAAAATATTTTAAAGATCGGGCAAAATATAAAATATGATATTTTAGTACTCAAAAAATATGATGTGCACGTTAAAGGAAAACTTTTTGACACTATGATTGCACATTATCTGCTGAATCCTGAATTACGTCATAATATGGATTATTTAGCAGAAACTTATCTTGGCTATCAAACTATTCATATCGAAGAATTAATTGGTCCTAAAGGCAAAAATCAGTTGAATATGCGGCATATAAATCCTGAAAAAATATGTAATTATGCCTGCGAAGATGCTGATATTACACTCCAACTATATACCATTCTTGAAAAGAAAATTGAAGAGCAAGAATTAAATAGATTATTGTATGACATAGAGTTACCTTTAATTTATGTGCTTGCTGACATGGAATATACAGGAGTTAAACTTGATAAAAGTGCTTTAGCGGAGTATTCTAAGAAATTGACCAATGAATTAATAAGCATAGAATCTGAAATTTACAAAGAGGCGAAAATTGAATTCAATATCAACTCTGCGAAACAGGTGGGTGAAGTACTGTTTGATAAGCTAAAGATAGTTGAGAAACCGAAAAAGACTAAAACCGGGCAGTATGTAACAAGCGAAGAAACATTACAAAATCTTAAAAATGCACATCCAATTGTAGGCAAAATCTTAGATTATCGAGGATTAAAAAAGTTGCTGAGCACTTATGTTGACGCCCTACCCCAACTCGTTGACCCCAAAGATGGTAAACTACATACTTCATACAACCAAACTGTAACTTCAACAGGTAGGCTAAGTTCCAGTAATCCAAACCTTCAGAATATTCCTATAAGAGAAGATCAAGGTAAAGAAATAAGAAAAGCATTTATCGCGAACGATGGATGTAAATTTTTATCATCAGATTATTCGCAAGTAGAATTACGCATAATGGCGCATCTTAGCAACGACAGCAACATGATTGATGCTTTTAATAGTGGTGAAGACATTCATGCTGCCACAGCCTCCAAGATATTCAAAGTTCCGATTGAATTAGTCACAAGCGATATGCGACGAAAAGCCAAGACTGCAAATTTTGGAATTATCTATGGAATTTCGGTATTCGGACTTGCTGAAAGGTTGAATATACCTCGTTCTGAAGCTAAACAGCTCATTGACGGCTATTTCGAAACCTATCCTCAAGTTAAAGAATATATGGATAAAAGTATTGAAATGGCTCGAGAAAAGGGTTATGTAGAAACTTTATTTGGACGAAAACGGTATTTACCGGATATAAATTCCCGAAACGCTACTGTTAGAGGTTATGCTGAACGTAATGCTATCAATGCACCTATACAAGGTAGTGCAGCAGATATCATTAAAGTCGCTATGAATAATATATTTGATCATCTAAACAAAGCTGGCCTTCAATCAAAAATGATATTGCAAGTTCATGACGAACTTAATTTCAATGTGAATGAAAATGAAATAGAAAAAGTTAAAGAAATTGTATCCGAAGAGATGGAAAATGCTTATAAATTAATTGTTTGCTTAAAAGCAGATTGCGGAATCGGTGATAATTGGCTCGAAGCTCATTGATTATAACGATTGCGATTATATTAGCATATAAACATCATAATAAGCTAAAAATTAATTTCTATCTAATAATACTGCCAAAAGAAATATGGATTTCTACAATCTGGCATAATACAAGTATTACTTAAATTATTTTCATCGGGTAAAAATTATCGCCATTTGTATTTAGGAATCTAAACAGGCCTCTAATTAGAATATATTGTTATGATATATATTTCTTCTTTCAATGCTGAATATGTACGTAAATATCTAAAATTAAAAAAGTTATTAATCATTTTAATACTCTTAATTAAAGAATATTTAATGTATTCCCAAATAAATATTGTGATAAACATTTTAAAGAACTCCAAGAAGGAAATTTTTAGCTTTACATTTTTTAATTATATTTTAAAAGCTAAATGTAGATGTAACTGACAATCAATAGAATAGTATATAATAAAATTATAAGGTATATTAAAATTAATTATTATATACAATATATAACATAATGATACATATTTTAATGCTAATTATTAGTTTATTTATTAAATAATATATCATTCGCTTTATTTTTATATTGATAAAGCGTTTAATTAAGAAAAAGTATTTATTAAAATTTATTCAATAGCTTTCTATATTATTAAACATTAAAACGAATTATTGAAATATTGATTACTCAATTGCAAGATGATTTGAATGAGATCTGAAACAATTTTTTTTAAGAGTGCAATTTGGATAAGCAACCTTAAAATTTAAATTAGACAAAACAAGCCAATTTAAACAGCCTATAATTAAAAAACATTTTAAAATAAACTAATTTGTATTTTTAGAAATATAATGTCTAATTTTATTGTTATAAAGTATATAGTGATCAACTTATTTTATCATACTAATGACTTCTATATTGTTTAACGAAATAGTTTTCGGACCGCTAAAAAGTAGAAGACTGGGTCTGTCGTTAGGAATAAATTTATTACCATATGATGGTAAATTATGTTCTTTTGACTGTATTTATTGCGAATGCGGGTATAATAAAGATCACAAGACTAAAACCAAACTTCCTGACCGAGATAACGTAAAAGCAGCTTTGGAAGATAAATTAATTAGCTTGCAAGCAGCTAAAATAACTCCTGATGTAATAACTTTCGCAGGGAATGGAGAACCAACAATGCATCCTCAGTTTGCTGAAATTATCGATGATACTATTGAAGTGAAAAACAAATATTTTCCTTTAGCTAAAATAAGCGTATTGTCGAACGGAATGTTTGTCGGACGTGGTAAAGTCTTTGATGCACTCAAAAAAGTAGATAATAATATTTTAAAACTGGATTCTGCCTTTGATGAGACAGTTCGTTTATTAGACAAACCAAATAGTTTGTCATATAGTGTAGATCATCAGATTGAGTTATTTAAAAATTTTGAAGGCAATTTCACATTACAAACTTTGTTTACAAAGGGTATGCATAACGGTCATATAATTGATAATACTACAGAAGATGAAATTTCAGCATGGTTAGAGGCTGTTAAAGCGACTAAACCAAAAGAAGTAATGATATACACCATTGATCGTGAAACTCCTGAAAAAAGCCTTGAAAAGGTTTCAATCGACGTTCTAAAGAAAATAGGAGATCGTGTTAAAGATTTAGGCATTAAAGTAAATATAGCAGGCTAATGAAAATTATCTCTCATCATAGAGAAATTAATCAAATATCAGCCTGATTGTAATATTTATCAAATATTTTAAATTCAGACTCTTTTAAATATTAAAATCTAATTAAAATTATATCCGATGTTAACAATTATTTTAGCCCATCCATGGCATGGCAGCTTTAATAAAGCTATTCTTGATACCGTCACTACCAAATGTGATAAAATTAATAAACCATATAAAGTGATTGATTTAAATAAAGATAATTTCAATCCGGTGATGACTGAACCAGAATTGGCTCTTTACAGTGAAGGAAAAGCCATTGATCCTTTGGTAACTATGTATCAGGAAGTACTTAAAGAAACAACTGAAATAGTTTTCATATTCCCGATATGGTGGGGTACCATGCCGGCTATATTAAAAGGATTTTTTGATAAAGTTCTTCTTAAAGATTTAGCTTATAATTATAATAATGGTTGGACTCCCCTTCTGAAAATCAATAAATCGACCATTATTTCAACATCTGAGAGCGAAACGTCTAATTTTAAATTATCTATTGAAGATACTGTTATCCCAAATATGCTTATGAGCGTGGGGATTAATAATACGCTTTGGCTTAATTGTGATAGTGTGACAAACTCTGGCGATAAGCATCGCAAAGCATTTCTGGAAAAGGTTGATAAGGAAATCTAATAAGTACAAAGGTGTATCGAAAGTAAATTATAATGAGTATGAAAGAATATTTTAAGGACTTACTTTTGATACACCTGTGATTTTTAGGTATACTGTTATGGATTAAGACAATAGTTCTTTTAATGTATCTAAATCACTAAAGTCTTTTATTACTCCATATGTATAATCTTTCAGAAAATCTGAAGGCAAAGAAGTTGAAACACCTATAACACGCATAAATGCGTAAGTTGCAGCCTTAATTCCAGTGAAAGCATCTTCAAAAACAGCACATTCAGTATTATCTACCCCTAAATTAGTCTGAGCTAATACATAACCCATAGGGTCAGGTTTACCTTTCTTTATACTATCGGCTGTGATTATTGTATCAAACATGCGAGATATATGTAGCTGATTCAACGCTGTTCCTACTTTTGATGTGGAAGAGCTGGTTACCAAACCAAGTTTATAATTTTGTTCTTTAAGATATTTGATGTAATCAATAACGCCGGGTACAATAATTTCGCTATAATTAATGGATTGTTCCATTTCTGAACAAGCATCACGTATTAGTTGTTTTTCTTCGCGACTGAGAATAGTAAAATATAATTCAATAACCGCATTAATAGTCATACCTTTAACAACGGATGCAAAGTTATCTATTTTCAATTCTGCTTTTTCGGCTACTGCATTCCAAAAATTGTCGTAATAAGCGTCTGTATCTACAATAACTCCGTCGAGTCCGAAAAATACAGTAGTTATATTGCTTTTCTTTGCCATCTTATATTGTTTATAATTTGCTACAAATTTAAGAATTAGTACAAAGTAAGATATTTTTATTTCAAAATATGAATAAATAAAGATATTTTATATAATGTTTTCGGGTAGAAAAGTTCTATGTCCCCTACCCCATCAGTCTTTATAACTAAATGATAATCTATTTATAAAACTATTATCAGACATTGAATCGAAAATGCATTATATCACCATCTTGCACGATATATTCTTTACCTTCAACATTCATTTTACCGGCCTCTTTTACAGCTAACTCAGAGCCTAATGCAATGAAATCTTCATATTTAATCACTTCAGCCCTGATAAAACCTTTTTCAAAATCGGTATGTATCACACCTGCACATTGAGGAGCTTTCCACCCTGCTCCGAATGTCCATGCACGTACTTCTTGCACTCCGGCAGTAAAATATGTTTGAAGATTCAGCAGCTTATATGCTGCCTGTATCAACCGTGACACGCCTGATTCTTTAAGACCAATTTCGGATAAGAACATTTGTCTTTCTTCAAAAGTCTCAAATTCAGCTATTTCTGATTCTATTTTAGCAGCTACGATTAGTATATCTGCATTTTCGTCAGATACACATTCGCGCACTTTTTCCACATATTTATTACCTTTCACTGCACTTCCTTCGTCCACGTTACAAACATATAACACGGGTTTATAAGTAAGGAGATATAATTCTTTGGCGATGCGTTGATCTTCTTTATTATCGAAAACAACCGTACGGGCTGATTTACCTTGCTCTAATACATCTTTGAATTGCAACAAAACTTCGTAAGTGCGTTTAGCATCTTTATCACCACCGCTTTTAGCTTGTTTTTCAACTTTTTGAATACGAGAGTTAACTGTTTCCAAATCTTTTAGCTGCAACTCGGTATCTATGATTTCTTTATCACGTACCGGATCGACTGTGCCATCTACATGTGTTATATTATCATCATCAAAGCAACGAAGTACATGAATAATAGCGTCGGTTTCACGGATGTTGGCGAGAAATTTATTGCCTAAGCCTTCGCCTTTGCTTGCTCCTTTAACCAGTCCGGCTATATCTACTATTTCAACAGTAGTAGGCACTATCCTATTCGGCTTTATCAATTCTGCCAATTTATTAAGCCTGTCATCAGGAACAGTTATAACACCCACATTGGGTTCTATGGTACAAAAGGGAAAGTTAGCAGATTGAGCTTTCGCATTAGAAAGACAATTGAAAAGAGTAGATTTACCTACATTTGGTAATCCTACTATACCACATTGTAATGCCATTATTATATTTCGATTTTACTTGTTTCAGGCTGCAAAGATAGCATAAAAACTCATATATTGTATCAACCTGTTTATTATCAGCCTCTAATTAGGTGTGGCTTATATAGGCATAAAAAACCCGAAGAAATGAATGCTTCCTTCGGGTTCAGTTAAATATGATTAAGTATTTATTATCTAATCTCAAAATCGAAAGGTAAGCGAGCTTGTACAAAATCCTGCTCACGTATTTGTTTCAGTTTAGTAAATAATTCATAATCCTTTCCAAGATATTCTTTGAGAGCGCGTGTTGCTAATTCTTCTTTTTGATTAAGCAACAAAGTTTCAAAGAAATTACTTTTTTGAGGAAAACTATTTACTTTATAATCTTTCAGATCGGCAAGTTTAGCAGCTTCAGCCACAGCATCTTTAATTCCGCCTAATGAATCGACAAGACCCAATTTCAAGGCTTGATTACCGGTCCATACCCGTCCTTGAGCAATTTTATCAAGCGAATCTTTTGGTATACCCCGCCCTTCTGAACAGCGTGTGAGGAACAAATCGTAACCTTTTTCAATATATCCTTGCATGATTGCTTTTTCGTCTTCTCGCATCGGACGAGTTACTTGGCCGAAGTCTGCAAATTTATTGGTTTTCACATTATCATATGTCAAACCCACTTTATTTGTAAGATTTCCAAAGTTTGGAAACATACCGAATATACCTATTGAACCTGTCAGTGTATTTGGTTCTGCGAATATTTTAGTGGCATTACATGATATATAATATCCACCCGAAGCCGCCATGTCGCCCATTGAAACCACAACAGGTTTCTTTTCTTTGAGATCTGATATAGCTTTCCATATTTGTTCTGATGCATATGCGCTACCTCCACTCGAATTGACACGGAACACAACTGCTTTAACTTTATCGTTATCTTTCAGTTTTTCAATTTCTTTCACATAGCGTACGTCGTTAATATCGGTTTTCTCAGTACCTGATTGGATATCTCCCTGTGCATAGAGAACTGCAACTACATTGTTAGATTTATCAGGATTCAAAAAAGCAACGGATGTAATATCGTCAATATCCGCTGTATTTAACTTCTTCACATCGTCTAATCCTGATAATTGCGTAAGATATTTTTTTACATCCGATTCGTACATCAAAGTGTCTACAAGTCGATTACTAATGTATGTATCGGTTTTGCTCAATAGAGGCATTGAATCGGTAATACGATTTAATTCTTCGACTGAAATATTACGAGATGAAGATATTTCGCTTGTAAGTGTTCCCCATATATCATTTATGTAAGATGTAACTTGCTGACGGTTAGCATCACTCATATGATCAAGCATAAAAGGTTCAACAGCTGATTTGAAAGTACCTACTTTAAATACCTGTATTTCAATTCCTAATTTGTCAAGCAATCCCTTCAGAAACATATGTGAAGAAGAGATACCGTGTAAATCAAGATTTCCTTCGGGATTTATAATAATTTTATCAGCAACTGAAGCCAAGTAATAACATCCTTGCAAATAAGTGTCACCATAAGCTACTATAAATTTCCCACTTTCTTTAAAATCCAACAGAGCGTCTCTTATTTCTTTAAGAGAAGCGTATGATGCTGAAAAAATTTCCGCTTTTATATAGATACCTTTTATTTTATCGTTTTCTTTCGCCTTCTTTATTGACGAAAGTATGTCATCAAGACCTGTTTCGTTATCCTGTTCTCCAAGCAAATCCATCAATGGATTTGTTTGCAACACTTTGTCTTTCAAAATACCATTAAGTTTAATGGTTAACACGGTATTTTCTTTAAGAGAATATCCACCTGATGAATCAAAGGATATGGCTGCTACCACAACAAAAATTATCAGAGCAAATATTCCTAAAACAATGGAGCAACCTATAATGGAAGCTAATAAACTTTTAAAAAAATCCTTCATATATGAGATTATTTTATATTAATGAATAAAATACTAACAAAAATACGTATATTTTTATGAAAATGTGATATTTATGCTCTCTTATTTACCAAAACACACTATTTTAAGAGGTATTGTGAATAATATGTTGATTATTGTTGATATTTTATTCAAAAAAAAGTAATTGTTTTTCCAAAGAAAAGTATATATGAAAATTTAAGTTCATTATACAATCATATTTTACACAAAAATATTACTACTTATTTTAGCCTCATATCAACATAGTTTTTGTACAATTTAGAAAAATAAGTTTTTATCAATACTGTTTTCAACAATGATTTAATAAAGTATATAATACTCTTTTAATCATAAATTTAATATGAATTAAAGCTGTTAATAAACCCGAAATGATATACAATAAAGTTTTAATATCGAATTTTCAAAATAATTATCCGTTTATCTATAAACAGAATTAACAGCCTATTAAAACCATTATAAGTTTTTTAAAGAAAAATAAATAATATAATATGTTTATGTGTAAATCTTATTGAACAAAAATTTGTGATAAGCCTCGAAACGATTTATATTTTTATGTATCGTAAGAGTAGGGGGCTTAATCCTTTACTGTTCATAAAGAAGATTATAATTTAATGTTTGTAAGCGTATTTAAATAAAATATACCTTTAATGTACTATAATACAGTATGTTTTGTTTATTAATTATTTAAAAAGAAAATTCAACGACATGAAAAGAATATTAGCATCAGCTTTGTTTATGTTTTTATTTACAGGTTTTGTATCCGCACAAATTTATATCTATAATTCAGGTAAAATTACTGATAGCACCCGTACACTAAAAAAAGATGATAAAAGTTATACTGTTCAGAAAAATAATAAATTATCGTCCGTAAAAAATAATAAGTTCGATATGTCGAAACTTGTTTTTGGAGGAGATTTAGGTTTTCAGTTCAGCGATTATACCGCCATTAATATTTCGCCACAAGTCGGATATGCTTTTTCAAAATATATGACTGCTGGGGTAGGAGTAGGGTATAGTTATTTTAAGGATAAATATTACGAAGGTATCTATAGATATAACGAAAAATCAAGTTATGCGAGTTTCAATCTTTATGCGGATTTTTATCCCGTTAAATTTATCGTGTTGAGTGCTCAGCCCCAAATCAGCAGGATGTGGCATTCAATAGATCACCCGAATGGAAAATATAAAGAAAGTGATTTTATACCAAGTTTCCTTATTGGTGGAGGGATACATTTCAATGGTGCTAACTTCAGGCTAATGTATGATGTTGTTCAAAATAAAAACAGTCCTTATGGTAACAGCATTTTTTATAATGTAGGCTACTCATTTTCAATTAATTTCTGAAAATAGTACTTTTATATCAAAGTATAGCATAATAAAAAATGTCGGCTTACACCGACATTTTTTTCATGAATCCGAGACTGCCCTTCGCAAGGTCATCGGCATCATATTTAGATTTTTGCCAAAGTGATACAGCTTCTGACATTCCTTTTACGGATGAAGAAAAATTTTCGAGCACCAAATTACCTTCAAAATCAATTTCTTTAAGCGCGCGAAACAGGTCATTCCAATTAACATTGCCTTCGCCCAACATTCCACGGTTACTTTCAGTCATATGAAGATGTTTTAAACGTTTTCCAGCCTTAATAATAGGTTCGTAAAAGTTATCTTCTTCAATATTCATGTGAAATGTATCAAGATGAAGATACATATTAGGAGTATTAACTTTATCCAAAAGCTCAAGGACGTTATCGGCTGTGTTGCAAACATAAGATTCATATCTGTTAACAGGTTCAACACCGATGGTTATTTCTAATTTCGAAGCATATTCAGCAACATCAGACCACACTTCGCAAATTATATTCTTTTCATTTTCAGTACAGGTTTTCCCGGTAAAAGCACCTATACCTGAATGTAATACACCACCAAGATGGGTTAATCCGAGTTCAGCAACTTTATCCAATGCTTTTTTTATTAATGCAGTAGCTTCTTTCGGATGCGAGGGTATATGAGTGTCAGGCGATAAATTTAGTCCGCATAAAGCATTTAAGTTGTATTTTTTCAGCTGATCTTTAACAGATTTCGCATCCACATCCATTGTATGAGGCAAGAGTAATTCAATTAAGTCAAAACCGCCTTCACCTGCCTTTTTTATGGCATATAATCCGGCTTCATCGTTCCACATCGGTGCTATCCAAGACAGCATGGTCGCTCCAAATTTAGGTTTCATTTTTTTGGTTTGATTTTAGGTTTAAAAATGAGTTGTTTAACTCAAAGGTATAATTAGTTTATCGGATGCAATTCTCATTTAACTGTTTTTGTTATAATTTGTATAGTTTTTATATCAGTATATTTCAGCAGTTAAGAGGAAACATAAACCTTTTTTTATAAAGATCCGATAATCTATATTTTTATCGGTTTTATTGTTTTATATGCTGAAAAACAATATATTTGCACCACTTTTTTTCGAAAAAGAATGTTTAACCCTTTAAAGTTACTGATCAGAGCAGGTCTCAGATCGTTATTGAATGATTGAAACAGACAAATTGAAAAACGTGCAACCGGTTGCTGATTTTGACTGGGATGCTTACGAAAAAGGCGACCTTTACACAAATGAAAGTCGTGAAAAACTGGTAGAAACTTATGACCAGTCATTAAATAAGGTTAATGACAAAGAAGTTGTAATGGGTAAAGTTACTGCAATGAACAAACGTGAAGTTGTGGTTAATATCGGTTACAAATCGGATGGTGTGGTATCGCTTAACGAATTCCGCTATAATCCTGATCTTAAAGTTGGTGACGAAGTAGAAGTTTACATTGAAAGCCAGGAAGACAAAAAAGGTCAATTAATCCTTTCGCACAAAAAAGCACGTGCATCACGCTCTTGGGAACGTGTTAACGCTGCCCTTGACAATGATGAAATCATTAAAGGTTACATTAAATGCCGCACTAAGGGTGGTATGATCGTTGATGTATTCGGTATAGAAGCATTCTTACCGGGATCTCAGATCGACGTGAAACCTATCCGCGACTACGATGTATTCGTTGGTAAAACAATGGAATTCAAAGTTGTTAAAATCAACCACGAATTCAAAAATGTTGTTGTTTCACACAAAGCTCTTATCGAAGCTGAACTTGAACAACAGAAAAAAGACATTATTTCTAAACTTGAAAAAGGTCAGGTTCTTGAAGGTACCGTTAAAAACATCACATCTTACGGTGTATTTATCGACCTTGGCGGCGTAGACGGTTTGATCCACATTACAGACCTTTCTTGGGGACGCGTTCAGCATCCTGAAGAAGTGGTACAATTAGATCAGAAGATCAACGTTGTTATCCTTGACTTTGATGATGATAAAAAACGTATTGCACTCGGCTTGAAACAATTGACTCCACATCCTTGGGATGCACTTGATGCTGACCTTAAAGTTGGTGACAAAGTGAAAGGTAAAGTAGTTGTTATGGCTGATTACGGTGCATTCATTGAAATAGCTCCGGGAGTTGAAGGTCTTATCCACGTATCAGAAATGAGCTGGGCACAACACTTACGTAGCGCTCAAGACTTTATGAAAGTTGGTGACGAAATCGAAGCTGTTGTTCTTACACTCGATCGTGACGAACGTAAAATGTCTCTTGGTATCAAACAACTGAAACCGGATCCATGGGAAAACATCGAAGATAAATATCCTGTTGGAAGCAAACATACAGCTAAAGTACGTAACTTCACTAACTTTGGTGTATTTGCCGAAATAGAAGAAGGCGTAGATGGTTTGATCCATATCTCAGACCTTTCTTGGACTAAGAAAATCAAACATCCGAGCGAAGTAACTCAGATAGGTGCAGATATTGATGTTCAAGTACTTGAAATAGATAAAGAAAACCGTCGTTTGAGTTTAGGTCATAAACAACTTGAAGAAAATCCTTGGGATGTATTCGAAACAATCTTCACTGTAGGTTCAGTTCATGAAGGTACAGTAGTTGAAATGACTGATAAAGGTGCAATCATCTCTTTACCTTATGGTGTTGAAGGCTTTGCTACTCCAAAACATTTGGTTAAAGAAGACGGAAGCCACGCTAAGGTTGACGAAAAACTTGAATTCAAAGTTATAGAGTTTAATAAAGACTCTAAACGTATCATTGTTTCTCACAGCCGTACTTTCGAAGATGAAAAACCTGAAGCTCGTGAAACAAGCGAAAAGAAATCACGCAAATCATCTAAGAAAAACGATGAGATTGCTCAATCATCAAGCAATGTAGAAAAAACTACATTAGGAGATATTGAAGAGTTAGCTGCTTTGAAAGAAAAACTTTCAGGAGAAAGCAAATAATTCTGATAATTAATAGCTTACTATATTAAAGGGTTGCATAATTGCAACCCTTTTTTTGATAGTCTTTGAAAATACATGTTATTTATATAAGCTATAATAAATTAGATTATAAACTAATATATTGATTATCAATATTATTTTAATTTACATTAAACCAATATTTTTATTTAAATTTGTAAAAAAATATAAACTATAAATAGCAGGATGAAATATTATTACCAGATTGAAGGTTATGTAAGAAATAATATCGGTGATACATTACAAGGTCTTGCTGCGAAAGCATTTCTACCGAATGAAGCTGAAGCAGTTGACCGTGAAGCTTTGTCAGAAATAGATGACAAATCACCTGCTTTACTCTTAGCCAACGGATGGTATATGCATCGTTGGGATAAGTTTCCGCCTCCTGCTAACGTAAAACCTGTTTATATATCAGTACATGTGGCCAGGACGCAGATTCTTGCAGAAAAGCCTATTTTTGAGCATTTCAAGAAAAATGCGCCCATTGGTTGCCGTGATAGAAAAACTCAAATATACTTCCTCGGATGGGGTATTCCCGCATATTATTCAAGCTGTTTGACAATAACAACTCAGCCACGTGCCGAAGTCAATCATAGTGGGGTAGGAGAGTACCTTTTGGTAGACAATGTAGATCATATCGTTCCAAATGAAGTACAAGCCAAGTTAGAAGAGCTGTATGGGCATAAATTTACCCGTATTTCGCACGATCCCCTCGAATCAGATATGCCTCTCCAAGAATACGCTCATTCCACTGAAGAGCGAATGAATGCCCTTTTGAAGCGTTATTGTGAAGCAGCACTCATTATAACCACAAAAATTCACTGTGCCTTACCATGCTTAGGTATGGGTGCAAATGTTTTGCTCATACATCCTGATCCATCAGATTATAGATTAGATACCGTCAAGAAGTACATGAAAATATATTCATATGAAGATGTGATGGCTATGAAAAGTACTCCAAAAGTAACTTTGAATAGCAAACGGCTTTCTAAATACCAAAAATTCCTCAAATCAATTGTAAACAGTTCAGTAGAAAAAGGTTATAACATAATGCAAAAACCAGTTTCTATGAAACTTAAGTACATTAAATTTAAAAGTTTGGTAATGGCTAAGATTGTACGTTTTGGTGTAACCGTACTATTCAAGCTGGGAATTAAAAAGGATGAAATCGGACGTGTATTTTTCGGTATTTGGAAATAAACGTTTATTCATGCGATCTGCCCAAATAATAAGCCAATAACACTGCACCAGCCTGCAATAGAGCAAGAGTCACAAAAGCATTTCTACGCCTGTTTTTGCGTTTCAAATCTTTAAGTTGTGCAAGTTCCTTACCTGTGATAGGATTTTTCTTAGAAGGTTCCATATTTTTTTAATTATAACAAAATTAAGGTTATAATGGTTTAGTCGACACCCATCCAACCACAATAACCACCTTCGATACTATAAACCTGAGTAAAACCATTATCTACAAGCATCTGAGCAACCAATTGGCTGCTTATGCCGTGATAGCACATTATAAGTATTGGCGTGTCAGGTTGTATGTTATTTACTGTCTGATCAATGTTGGCAGATGACAGGTGTACAGCCTGTGGCAGATGGTCTTCCTTAAAATTTTCTATATCTCTTATATCGAATAATATAGCATTCGGATTTTGTAAAATTATTTCCGCTTCATGCTTATTTATATCCTTAAACATGCTGTTTCAACTTTATTTCCGGTAAATGTACTAATTTTACACATAAAATTTAATATAAATGTATTCAGAAAAAGATATATTTCAGCGTGCAGAATTGCTTATAGGCGAAGATGCTTTAAGACGTATAAGGAACAGCAAAGCTATATTATTTGGAGTTGGTGGAGTTGGTAGTTGGTGTGCCGAAAGCCTTATACGTTCGGGTTTAGGTCATTTAACCATTGTAGACTCTGATGTAGTGAATGTTAGTAATATCAATCGACAATTGCCGGCAACAACAAAAACGGTGGATTTACCTAAAGTCGAGGTATTAAGAAATCGTTTACTCGAAATCAATCCCTATTGCGAAGTCAATGCCATTCAAAATATTTATAATGCTGAAAATTCAGATTCATTTAATTTAGAAGAATACGATTATATCATTGATGCTATTGACAGTCTTGAGAATAAAATCAATTTAATTGTTACAGCATCAAAACTCCAGAATAAGTTTTTCTCATCTATGGGTGCAGCACTCAAAATGGATACTACACGTATTCAGGTAGCAGACTTCTGGAAAGTAAGAGGATGTCCGCTTGCGGCAGCCATTCGCCGTCGATTGCGTAAAGGAGAAATGCCCGCTAAAAAGTTTCTGTGTGTATATAGCGATGAGGTTTTACCCAATAAGGGAGCTGAAGCATTCAAAGCCATGAAATTGGCTAATCCTAATTCCCCGTCAAGTTTATGGGATAGTCGTAAAGCACAGATTAATGGTACTTTATCGCATATTACGGCTATTTTTGGATTTACTTTGGCAGGTCTTGTTATTAAAGATATTTGTGAACAAAATGATTGATTAAGGCATTATATAATAATAAAATCATTTAAAACGAATAGGAGGCTAAGACAATGAACGATTTGATTATAAATTATGATGAAGCTAAAAGTAAAAGAATCTTAAAGGTTATCGTAGGCGCATTTTTTTTCGGATTTTCTTTTTATTTTTTCATAACACAACTGTTGGCAAAGATTTATGGACCATTATTTATTTTTGCTATAATCGGTCTTGTTTTAGGATTGGTTCTTGTTTTGGCCAATACAGTTTTTATTTCTAAACCTTTGCTCGTAATAGATAATACAGTTATAGAAGCTAATATGCCGGGACAGTCATTTACTATTGAATGGGCTAATGTTTCGGAAATGAATGTAGGCGTTAGCTACCTTTTATTCATACTCAATGGTCAGAAGCAGCAAAGTCTTGATCTTTCAGAACTGAAATACAAAGATTTGAAGGAAGTTAAGAGTAAGGCTTCGGAAATTTGTGAATTTAAGAATATACCCTTTAAAAATGATTGAATCAGTATTTTGAATATTCAGAGATAATTTTTTTTGAATATATTTTATACTTAAAATAAATATGCCGGATAGTGTATCTTACTCCATCCGGCATATTCATATAATTTATTATCAGATAATTAGTTCTTCAATGTAGGACTATCAGGATATTGTTCCTTCCACCAACCACTGTCGTCTTTTAACCAGCGATCGAACCATGCTAAAATTGAGTTCATCCACTCCACACGATGTCTATAATTGGCTATAACATGATTTTCCCCTTTCACTTCTATAAGTTCAACAGGTTTACCTAATAACTTGAGGGCTGTGTAAAATTGGATGCTTTCGCCCGGAGGAACATTTGTATCGGCAGTACCATGAAGTAATAAAATCGGAGTTTTTACCTTATCGGCATTGAATAGTGGGCTCTGTTTTACGTACATATCCCAGTTGTTCCACGGGTAACTATGTGCGCTAGCCCCTGAGCTATAGGTAAATCCCCAATATCCTTCGCCCCAATAACTGCTGATTGAACTGATTCCCGCATGAGATACCGCAGCCGCAAAAAGATCGGTTTGAGTTTGGAGATACATAGTCATAAATCCGCCGTAAGACGCTCCGATACAACCAATTTTATTAGAATTAATATAAGAATGTTCCGATACGAATTTGCGTGTACCTTCAATTATATCTTCGGCGGTGCGCTTTCCCCAAGCATTTACATGCAACGCTGAAAATTTCTGTCCGAATCCTGTTGCTCCGCTCGGTTGGATTACATAAACCACATAGCCTAAAGCGGTATATACATTAGGCGAATAGTTGTGTTCGTAACTACGTGAGGTCGGTGTAGTTCCTCCGTAATAATAAACAATCAGCGGATATTTTTTTGTGCTATCAAAATCAGTAGGAAGGAAACAACGTCCGTAAATAGTTGTTCCATCGGTATTTATAAAATTCCAATCAGAAGCTTTACCGTACAAAAGTTTGTCTTGATGCTCCTTGTCAGGATCAGAAATTAATTTTGATTTAAAATTTCTAAGATCAAAAGCATATGCTTTAGTTGTGTTTGATGTGCTTGCTCCGATATACAATCCCATCGGGGCATTGTTTGCTAAGGTAAATTGGCGTAGCACTTCTTCTTCAACTGGTAACAAGGTATATTGTTTGTTTTTAGGATTGTAGCAATATACCCTGACATAATCCTTATCAGCTACACGCATATAGATAAGATTGTCATATTTGTTCCAGATAAGATTACTTATCGACGGATCGAAGTTTTTAGTTATAGGGTCAATTTTTTTAGTTTCAATATCCATTACAAACGCTTGCGTATCGTAGCTGTTGGCAATTTGTCCTTGATTGATATTCAATCCTATGCCGTTGAATGCTTCGGGTGCTCCGGCTATAAGAATTTTTGTATCGTCGGGCGAGAAATTTGCTGAATAAGCAAAACCTTCATTAGTCCAAAGAGTATCAACTTTCATAGTTTCAAGGTTTAGCATATACATTGAGTAAGCATGAAAAGGACGTTCGGTCAGTTTCTCCTGAGATATTGAAAAAAGTATCTTTTTAGAATCGTGGCTGATGTCATTTAAAGTAGTAGAACCCGATCCGAAAGTTATTTGCTGGCTCAATCCTGTTGAAATATCGTAACGATAGATAAAACTTTTATTTCTGTAATTAGGTTGTCTGTCATTTGGCGACAGCAATAATTTAAGATCACCTTTCGGTTGACTTATTTTCTCCTGTAAATAATAATAAAACGATTTTTCGTCAGGAGATATATTAATATTTTCTTTAGGTATATTACGCGCTATAATAGTTTCTTGAAGCGTTTCAGGATCAATTGTTACCAGATTCGATGTTTCGTTAAGAGTTTGCACATAATACATTTTTGAAGTACTCGGCATCCATCCCAATTGATTCTTATCTTCGCCTATCGCGATACTTTTACCCGTTTTAAGGTT
This sequence comes from uncultured Dysgonomonas sp., assembly GCA_945273835.1. Lineage (GTDB taxonomy): Bacteria > Bacteroidota > Bacteroidia > Bacteroidales > Dysgonomonadaceae > Dysgonomonas. The sequence continues at coordinate 80,328 of CALYPL010000005.1, forward strand.
CTGAAGTTCGGTTGTTGAGATAGATTTTTCGCCGAAGTTCTCCCGAAAAGATAAAAGAGCAAACAGTCCGTTTGGCGATATTTTTACATTAGTCAGACGTTTGCCTAACATAATGTCAGTGAAATCTAAACGTCTGTGATCGCTGTTAACAATATTGAAAACAGTTAAACTGTCTTTATCCTGCGTTTCAATAGCAACTTTCAGAGACGGAACTACTGAATCAGTAGCAGAGCTCAATAATTTGATAGTTACACGGCTCGCTTTTGGATATGCTATAATTTGACTTGTGATATTTTTAGCTGATTTAAGATTATTTTCCTTAGTAGTTTTTGATTTTACCAACTGATCATCTACATATAATTCAAACAAATTAGGAGAGGTTACTTTTAAAGTACCTTTAGCATATCTGTTTGAATTGGTGTAGAATGAAAACAGATGAAATGACGCATCCTTAATCGGTTTTTCTGAACAAAAATACCCCATGCTGTCAGCTTTGATCGTCTCCTTAAATTTATCCTGATCAGGAAAAGCAACCCTCATTTTCAGAATGTTGGTATCAGTTAACTTATTGCCTTTAATATCTACCGTATCAGTCATCAAAGGCGTTTTGACATGTATCGGCGAGGTGGTGAAAATTTCTTTCAATGCCTGCTTTTTTTGCGCAGTCACAGAATTTAGCACCAAAAGACCTGTAAGTACAAGAAATGGTCTGATGTTCATTTTTTACGAAGTTTAAGTTATTATAATTTGTCAAAAATAACAAAAATAGATTAGCTCGCTGTTATGAGATTTCGGTAGATGAGGTGTTTTAACTTCATATTTCCTATATAGCCGATTATGGTCTCAGCTGAGCCATTATATCATTACCAGATGTGCCTCTCAGGGCATTCGGATGTTTTGCGCTGAAAATGTTTTTTTAACCTATAAATTTCTTGGTCTTGTAATTAAGTCGTACTTTTGTCTTGAAAACAAATAATAACTTTTTATTAGTATAGTCATGAATATTTCGCACATCGAACATTTGGGTATTGCTGTTAAAAGCATCGAAGAACAATTGCCTTATTACGAAGGTATATTAGGCGTTAAATGTTACAACATCGAAGTGGTTGAAGACCAGAAAGTGAAAACAGCTTTCTTTAAAATCGGACAGACTAAGATTGAATTGCTTGAACCGACAAGTGAAGACAGTACAATTGCCAAGTTTATCGAAAAGCGTGGCGAGGGTATTCATCATATGGCTTTTTGTATAGAAGATGGAGTAGCAAATGCTTTGAAAGAAGTTGAAGCCAAAGGCGTGAAACTTATCGACCATGCCCCTCGTCGTGGAGCAGAAGGATTAGATATCGCGTTCCTACACCCAAAATCTACAGGAGGAGTGCTTACAGAGCTTTGCGAAACACCCAAAAAATAATAATTAGAACAAAAGCTTTGCATTGATTTAACACATGCGGAGCTTTTTTGCTTAGAACGCATATTAAGTAATATTTCAGAATTAAAATAGAATAGAAAACATGAGCCAACTTGAAAAAGTGAGAGAGCTTCTTGAGCTTCGTGCTAAAGCTCGTCTTGGTGGTGGTGAGAAGAGAATAGAATCTCAGCACGCTAAAGGTAAATATACTGCACGTGAACGTATTGCACTTCTGCTTGATGAAGGCAGTTTCGAAGAGTTTGATATGTTTGTAGAGCACCGTTGTACAAACTTCGGTATGGAAAAAACCAAATTCTTAGGCGATGGCGTTGTAACCGGTTGCGGAACAATGGACGGTCGTCTTGTTTATGTATTTGCTCAAGACTTTACCGTTATCGGAGGTTCATTGTCGGAAACTATGGCAATGAAGATTTGTAAAGTTATGGATATGGCTGTTAAAGTAGGAGCTCCGGTAATCGGTATTAACGATTCAGGCGGTGCACGTATCCAAGAAGGAGTTAATGCCCTTGCAGGATACGCAGAAATATTCCAACGTAATATTTTAGCATCAGGAGTTGTACCTCAGATCTCAGGAATATTCGGACCTTGCGCAGGTGGAGCAGTTTATTCACCGGCTCTGACAGACTTTACCATTATGACAGAAGGCACATCATATATGTTCCTTACAGGTCCTAAAGTAGTTAAGACTGTAACAGGCGAAGATGTGACACAAGAAGAACTTGGAGGAGCGTCAGTACATACAACAAAATCAGGAGTAGCACATTTCTCAGTACCAAACGAAGACGAAGGTATTGACCTGATTAAGAAACTTTATAGCTTCCTGCCTTCAAATAACATGGAAGAAGCACCTCGTAAAGAGTGCAACGACCCTGTTGGACGTATGGAAGACAGCTTGAACGAAATTATTCCCGACAATCCTAACAAGCCTTATGACATGTTCAATGTTATTGGAGCGGTGGTAGACAACGGAGAATTTCTTGAAGTACACGGCAATTACGCTAAAAACATCATTATCGGTTTTGCCCGTATGAACGGTCAGTCAGTAGGAGTAGTAGCCAACCAACCTAAATATCTTGCCGGCGTATTAGATATCAATGCTTCACGTAAAGCAGCACGTTTTGTGCGTTTCTGCGATGCGTTTAATATTCCGTTGGTAACACTTGTCGATGTACCGGGCTTCCTTCCGGGTACAGGTCAGGAATACGGAGCTGTAATCACTCACGGAGCAAAATTGCTTTATGCCTACGGCGAAGCAACAGTGCCTAAAGTAACCGTTACACTACGTAAATCATATGGAGGTTCACACATCGTGATGAGCTGTAAACAACTTCGTGGCGACATCAATTACGCATGGCCATCAGCTGAAATTGCAGTTATGGGTGCCGACGGTGCAGCCGAAGTATTGTATTCAAAAGAAATCAAAGAAGCCGCTAATCCGGCTGAAGCACTTGCGGCTAAGAAAGAAGAATATAACAAATTATTCTGCAATCCTTTCAACGCTGCCCGCTATGGTTATATAGACGATGTTATTGAGCCACGTAACACACGTTTCCGTGTGATTCGCGCTCTTGAACAATTGAGAACAAAACGTCAGACAAATCCTGCTAAAAAGCACGACAACCTGCCGTTGTAATCTATTAAAGATTTGAAATCTATGAGCGATCAGAATATATCTAAAGAAGTATTGGCAGCAATTGCCATGGGGATATATGATTTTCAGCACCAACACGATGTAGAAAGCAACGTGCTGACAATCAAACATGTATCGAAAGATTATTTGCCATGGTCTGACAAGAAGGAAGGCATGCTTGTGATGCCAGTAAGAAAATAAAAACAGGAATATTAATCATGAAACAATTTATTTATAGAATCAACGGTCAAGAATATATAGTTGCGGTTAATAAAATGGAAGGCAATGTAGCAGAAGTGGCTGTCAACGGTTCTAACTATAACGTAGAATTGGTTGATGGCGAAGAAGAAGTTACACTTAGCACCCGTCCAGCAGCAAAACCCGCTGCTGCCTCTAAACCCGCATCCACTACACCAAAAGCAACAGCTCCCGCTAAACCATCGGTAGGCGGAGGAGCAGGTGCGCTCAAATCTCCACTACCCGGTATCGTGGTAGGCATAAAAGTAAATGTCGGAGATGTAGTAAAAAAAGGCGATGCCGTTGTAGTGCTTGAAGCTATGAAAATGGAGAATGTTTTACAAGCTCCGATTGATGGTACAGTACAGGAAATACATGTAAATCAAGGCGATTCAGTACTTGAAGGCGTAACTCTTGTAACAATCGGCTAATCTTAAACCGATCACTTTAAAATATAAATCGGCTAAGAATAATTTCTTAGCCGATTTTTTTTATAATTGATTTTGTATTTTAATTTAGTTTCTTGCGTTTTTTTTATTATTTATGTGAAGAAGATTGTTCGGGCTACAAAATGAGCCTGAAAGAGATTAAAATGATGTTTCAGCGTTTTTTTAAGAAATATCTCTTGATGAAATTTATAATGAAGCCGGATTCTCCTATTTTGTAAGTAATAATCCGGCATCAATTCTAACATAACATTACAATTAATCTTTTTGAGATCTACATTTTTTATTTCAGAGAGAGGGAGATTTATTTTTATCAGTGTTAAGATCCTTGTTTATTGATTAATTCACATATTTATTCAATATAAAAGTTGTCTTCTATATACATAAATACTTTCTTTGTATATTTTTTATCTATATTTGTCTATTTGTTTTAATGTTATTTTTCATAGACTTTAAGCCAAAATCATGCTTAACGATTACAAATATATAGAAAATAATTCTAATAAATCTACAAAATTTAAATAAAATTTTATTCAGTTTTTTAATTTTATGAAAATGAAATGATTAAATATCGAATCTTGCAATTTATACAATACTTAGGTATCAGCGTACGACAATTTGAAACAAATTGTGGATTATCCAACGGCATGATCAATAATATCGGAGAAAATGTAAGGAAAACAAGTTTAGATAAAATTTCTAAATATTACCCTTCACTCAATATAAATTGGATTAAGACTGGCGAAGGACACATGCTCAGAGAATCCAATGCAGTCGGGATAGTTGCTGAACCAGAGGCAGTTTACGGAAAATATCATGTCGTAGATAGACAGGATAGATTGCTGACAACCATTGAAATGCTGACAGAGACCAATGAGCGCAACAGTCGTAGTTTGGAGATCATGGCTAAAACTGTTGACAGAAACAGTTCCGTTATGGAAAGATTGGTAAATTTTCTCACCAAATCAGGAGTCGAAATTCCTGACGGGCTAAAAAACAATAGAGAATCATAAAACCATTTAAGATTGTTTTACCAAAAAGTTATTCAAAATACAGCTTAATTTAGATAAAAAATCGTTACTTGTATAGCTTTTCAATAAAACCATACATTTATTTTATTAGCTCAAGTATTATGAAATTAATATACAATGCAACAATAGTCAACGAAGGCAAATCATTTGTCGGATCAGTACTAATAGATGGACAAGTTATCAAGTCTGTTTTTGACACAACACCTCCACACGAAGTACTCAATAATTCAGAAGTGATTGATGCCACAGGATTATGGTTGCTGCCCGGAGCGATTGACGATCAGGTACATTTCCGTGAACCCGGTCTGACACACAAAGCTGATATCAGCACCGAAAGTCGTGCGGCATTAGCCGGCGGTGTCACCTCGTTTATGGACATGCCGAATACCAAACCGCAGACAGTTACAATCGAAGAGCTGGACAGAAAATATGAGCTGGGTGCCGAAAAATCGTACGCAAATTATTCATTTTACATGGGTGCCACAAATGATAACCTGCATGAGCTGAAAAAAGTTGATGCAAAAGAAGTTTGCGGAGTAAAAGTCTTCATGGGATCGTCAACAGGAAATATGCTTGTCGATAGCCGTAAAACGCTTCAAAGTATTTTTGCTGAAATTGATATGCTTATTACAACCCATTGCGAGAAAGAAGAAATCATCAGAGAAAATCTGGCACGTTATAAAGCTGAATTCGGAGACGAAGACATACCCTTAAAATATCATCCGTTGATACGCAGTGCAGAAGCCTGCTACCGATCGTCGGCCGAAGCCGTTGAATTGGCTGACAAATATGGCACACAACTGCATATCCTGCATTTATCCACAGCCCGTGAGGTCGGTTTGTTTGATGTAAAACCCCTTGCCGAAAAAAAAATAACAGGCGAAGTATGCGTGCATCATCTATGGTTCACTGACGAGGATTATGAAAAATACGGTTCACGCATCAAATGGAATCCCGCAGTAAAAACCAAAGCAGATCGTGACGGCTTATTAAGAGGCTTGCTTGACGGACATCTTGATGTGGTGGCAACAGATCATGCACCTCATTTATGGTCAGAAAAACAAGGAGGATGCCTGAAAGCAGCATCAGGAGGTCCATTGGTGCAACATTCTTTACTAATGATGCTTGAGCTTGTCAAGCAGGGTAAACTGACAAAAGAAGATGTTGTGACCAAGATGAGCCATGCTCCCGCTATTCTGTATAAAGTGCATAAACGTGGTTATATCCGCGAAGGATATTATGCAGATATGGTACTTGTCAACCCCAATAAATCTTACACTATCACTAAAGAAAATATTCTTTACAAATGCGGATGGTCTCCGCTTGAGGGAGAAACGATGTCTAACAGTATAGAAAAGACTTTCCTGAACGGCGATGTGGCTTACGAAAACGGAAATGTAAAAGAAGTAAGAGGAATGCGCCTCGGATTTGATAGATAATTTGTACCCATCAGAAAGGATATCCGATACCGAAATGGAATGCCATACGGCTCCATGCAGGCAATACAAGGCGTTCAGATTGCTTTCTGGCAGGATCGTAAAGCCGCATACCTGTATCAAATCTCAATAGCAAGAAACTAAGATCGATGCGTATACCCAATCCGTATGCCATCGCTATTTCTTTGTAAAACTCACTGAGTTTGAATTGTCCGTTTTCCTGTCCCTGATAATTGTGTATCGTCCAGATATTTCCCATATCGAAGAATCCGGCCACTTCAAACATGTCACCTAATTTATGACGGCTTTCTATACTGGCTTCAAATTTAATATCGCCCGTTTGGTTAACGAAATTGCTCGAACCGCTTGAACTTTTGTGTGATCCGGGACCTAACGAACGCGTGCTCCATCCCCTGATGCTGTTTGCTCCTCCTGCGAAGAATCTTCGCTCAAAAGGTAATACATTCGAGTTGCCGTAAGGATAAGCTACTCCTAATCCTAAATGATAGGCTAAAGAGCGTTTCTTAGTAAAATTAAAAGTACGTGCATAATCTATGCTTCCTTTTACATATTCAGCATATTGTACACCTAATATTTTTCTGAAACCTTCATTATTCGGACTTTGTCCGTTGATGGATGTTACCAACCGTGGAAGCCATCCGGCCACTTCGAATGAGGAACGGATTGTGTAAGTGTGAGGTGAACGTTTGAAGATATTATTGCCAGACAGGGTTGCTGACAAAGCTGTTCTGACAACAAATTGATCTTTATAGCTTTCACGTAATAAAGGGTTACTGTTTGGACCGGTCAAATATCTTTCTTCAAAGTCTTTAGACACGCTTGGCATGCGCACATAGTTGATGTCCAGAAAATCAAGGCTGTAACGGTATCTGCCGTATGCCGTAGACCATCCGTAATTGACCGTAGTGTTAAAGAATTGACGGGTGTATTCGCTTCGGTGCTGATTCATCAACCCTATATTGAAACGTGTATTGGCAGATGGTTGATCGCGCCATTTTTTACGCAGGAACGGAAATAAAACTTTAGGATACGTAAGACCTATATCAAAACCATATTCATAATAGTTTTCGTTCAGCATATCGGTATTTTTATCGCCTGTCACAAACTCGTATGCCCCTTTTAGTTTGATACTGAATTGCTCTCCTCCATTAAATATATTCTGATGTTGATATGCCACGGTAGGAGCCACACCAATATCACCTGCCGAGTTAGTTCCGTCTATGCTTGCCTGAAGCCAGTGCGCGTTTGCCGGCGATAAAGTGATGCGTGCATCCAGCAGATGCGTTGAATCAGTTGTTGAGGGGGTTAATACAATATTAGTTTGTTTAATAGCACCGATGTTATTGTATGCCTGATAAGTATTATTATATGTCAAATCCATATATCGTCTGCCCGGCTTCATAAAGTTATTGCGTTCTATGGTCGACGATTTAAGAAAATTGTTACGTCCTCGGATTATAGTTATTCCTTTATAATTTGTTGTGTCGGAATTTTTGAAGAATGCTGCTTCAGATTTGTTAAAATCGTAGCCTGAAACAACTGTGACTTTATTTATTTTATACTGAGAGTAGGGTAGGCTATCGTGCGAAGGGTATACATCAAGATACAAATCTACCTGATGCGAATTGAGTGTCGTATCGGCTTTGAAGTACACATATTCTTTCGAGAAAGTATAATAACCATTGTTACGAAGAATATTATTGACGCGTATGCGTTCATTTTCAAGATCAGCCATGTTGAACAATCCACCCGATTTCAGTTGGCTTCTGAAAGGCGTATTGTCCACAAGTTTGGATATAGTAGTGTCGGTTATCGAATTATCGATGTTACGTATCTTGTAAGGCGTGCCGGTTTTTACGCTGTAAGTAACATTAATTTTCTTGTTGTTTATTTTCAGCAAAGTGTCTACTTCAGCCTCAAGATAACCGAGATTTAGCATTTCTTTTTTGATCTGTGAAGCTGAAACAACAGTCAGAGAAGGACTATATAAAACAGGTTTTTCTCCGATTTTCCGAATGTTGCGGTTTATCCATTTGCCGGTGTCGCCCGCCAAGTTATATATTTTAAGGCGCACTTTACCCAAAAGCGGCAGACTTGCATTAGGTTGCTGCCGAGCAAAAGTTTCCAACTCGTTAGGCGTGCTAACTTTATTATCAGTTTTAACCTCTATGTCGTTTAGAAGATACTGCCCATCCGGAATATTTTTTGTGGTGCTGCAAGCTACCATCAGAGCTAAGGAAAATAATGCTATATAATGCTTATTTTTCATATATATTGAAACAACGGACAAATATACAATGTTTAGCTTCATTTTATATATTTTAAAGATTATACTTTATGTTCGGTACTTTGTTACTATACTTGTCTTTTAAATTTATGTTGGTAACGAAAAAATTGTATTTTTGTTTTTTCTTATAGATTACCTGACTTAAAAGCATATATGAATATATTACTATTGGGAAACGGAGGGCGTGAAAATGCACTTGGTTGGAAAATTGCGCAAAGCAAATCTGTAAAAAAACTTTACATAGCTCCCGGAAATGCCGGAACAGATCTAATTGGTGAAAATGTAAATATATCGGCAGTAGACTTTATCGCTATTAAGGAGTTTGTCCTAAAAAACGATGTGGATATGGTGGTCGTTGGTCCTGAAGAGCCATTGGTGAGAGGTATATATGATTTTTTCAGAGATGACGAAAAACTGAAAAGTATACCTGTAATCGGTCCTTCAAAAGAAGGTGCGAGGCTTGAAGGGAGTAAAGATTTTGCCAAACGTTTTATGCAGCGTCACAATATTCCCACTGCACGTTATCAAAGTTTTACTTTGGACGAACTTAATGATGCTTACAAATTCTTAGAACAATTGAACGCACCTTACGTACTAAAAGCAGACGGACTTGCTGCGGGTAAGGGTGTGCTTATTATTCATGATATTGAAGAAGCTAAAAAGGAACTGAAGGGTATGCTTGATGGAATGTTCGGAGAAGCGAGCAGAACAGTTGTGATCGAGGAATTTCTTTCAGGTATTGAGTGTTCCGTTTTTGTGCTTACCGACGGCAATTCTTACAAAATTCTACCTGTGGCAAAAGATTATAAACGCATTGGAGAAGGCGATACAGGATTAAATACAGGAGGTATGGGAGCGGTTTCACCCGTTTCTTTTGCGGACGGGGTTTTTATGGATAAAGTAGAGAAACGCATTGTTATTCCTACCGTAGAAGGTCTGAAAAAAGATAATATTGATTATAAAGGTTTTATTTTCCTTGGTCTTATAAATGTTGGCGGTGAGCCAATGGTAATTGAATATAACGTACGGATGGGTGACCCTGAAACCGAGGTCGTGATTCCTCGTATCAAGTCTGATTTAGTGGATTTACTCAATGGGGTTGCCAAAGGCACACTTGCTACAATAAACTTGGAAATAGACTCTCGTTATTGCACTACGGTAATGCTTGTTTCAGGAGGGTATCCCGGAAATTATCAAAAAGGTAAAACAATAACAGGTTTAGATAATGTAAACGGAAGTTTATTATTCCATGCCGGAACTAAAACTGATGGTAATTCCGTAACGACTAATGGCGGGCGTGTTATTGCTGTAAGCTCATACGGTGAAACAAAAAGTGAAGCTTTGCACTTGTCGTACAAAAATGCTTCGGTCATAGAATTTGACGGTAAATATTACAGAAAAGATATAGGTTTTGATTTAAATTAATCTGATCAGGTGGCTTCATTATTTTATAAAAGAACAGTTATTGAAGGAAAGGGTTTACTCTTTTTTTCTGCTCTCGTTGCTGTTCTGACTCGGTTGCAGGCTTGTTTTTCAACTCAAATCCATATTCCTCTATCAGGGTTTTCCGAAGGATGTTTATGGTATATCGTAGCCCCTATATTTGCCAATAAGTATATCTCAGTTGCAAGCAGTTTTCTATCAATAATTATTATTGCTTTTTTGCTGTCTTATATCAATGCCAAACACATGATTATCAGGCAAAAATCTTTTTTGCCTGCTGCCATTTCCCTGTTGCTTTTTAGTATACACCCTTCGTTTATGCTCATGGGAGCGCACTATATTGGAGTGATTTTTGTTCTCCTCGCATTTTCTATTCTATTTACTTCTTATCACGAAACTAAAGGGCAGATTGCTTCCGTAAAAATAGGCTTTTTACTGGCTATTTGCAGTTTGTTTTTTTTCAATATATTTCTTTATGTGCTGATTTTCATCATCGGAATGTTGTATGTGCGTATACTAAGCTTTAAATCCTTGCTTGCCTTCTTTCTGGGATTTGCCTTAACTTATATAATTGCATTTACCTGCTACTTTTTCAGCGGCAACCTTGGTGCATTTGCACACCCATTTATAAGTTGCGTTAAAACTACGATTAATTTTCTGCCTCTATTTTCTTATTCCCTAACGGATTGGATTCAATTTGGCTTCGGATTTTTTGTAATGATGGTTTTTATAATCAACAGCTACATGAATAGCTTCAAGGATAAAATCAAAATCAGAGAATTTTTGCAATATCTGTCGATGTTCTGTATCTATTCTATTTTGCTGATGCTTCTAATTAATATAAATCCGGCTGAAAATATAAGCCTTATACTAATCACAGCCTCTATTCTGTATGCTCATCTTTTTGTTCTAAGCGATCGTAAAGGAATACACTTCTTGTTTTATGTAAGTATTATATTCTATCTGTTCTTTGTGGTCAAGAACTTTATCTTTAATTGACAATAAAGCAATGATTTTAAATTTTATCAGTTGATTAACTGATTGCTATTTCTTTTCTTCATTTTTATCTATATGTAGGATAAAATAAGAAGCGATAGATGTAGCTAAAAATTAATGTAAAACTGTTTCTTTTGTTACTTTTTGACTTTCAAAATTGGAATAGCCATAAAAGAGTAATTCTTTTTTAAGTTGTTTTATTGGGAACAAACGTGAAAAGAAAGTGCTTATCTATCCTATTTTTGAATTCTGTCAAATATACTGGAGTGTACAGGTCTTATATCAGATGGTTTACGTTTTGTATTTCTGAATATATCATTTTTATTCATAGGACGTAAATAATCATACCAATAAAAACCTTCAAGGTTAAGTTTGTCATCAGCTAAAAGGTGGAAAGGCGTAGCATGTCCTTCCGGCTTTGGCCAAGCAACAAATCTTTCTAATTTGCCATCATTAAGTGATATTAACAAATAGCTGCTTATCAAATAGTTTTGCACACCTTTGAGTGATTTGTCTTTTTCATCGGGATAGACTATATTTTCAACGCTGCCTTCTGCTAAAATGTTTTTTACATTTTTATTGTCAAAAAATATTTTTAATGATCTGCTTTTTAGTTGATTAAAGTGTATAGAGTCTTTTTGTTCGATTGAATAACTCGATCGTTTGACATGTATATAGTTTATAGTGCTATCATTCATAAATACATCAATCGTATCGCCCGATAGCTGATTATTTTCATTCCATAATACAGGGTTATTGTATAAGTGTAACACCGAATCGCGTGAATTAAATTGCATTGAATCACAGATGCCTTGTATGTCTGAACGATAAAAACGGACGTTATAGTATGCCCGAATTATTTTGAAGGTAGAATCGGGAATTAATTTGATGGTATCGGCGTGCAGAAATAGTGAATCTTTTTGGTTATATTCAATTACATGGGCTGAATCTGTGGCATAAGCATAATTATTTTTTTCATTATAAAAGCCATAATTGCCTTTAAGTATTACCTTTTTCGTTGTGTCTTGGAGGAACATGTTTCCGAAGATTTGCCCAATACCTTCACGTCTATTGTAAAGCATTGAATCGCCACGGAGTATACGGTTACCTTGAAGATTGTATATCGTTGACTGATCGAGCAATAGAGATTGCTCTGTTGAGGTATTATACCACCCATTTGTCGTGTAGATAGTCCCACTGTCCGAAGTAATTTTTGTCGGGCTTGTAAAGTGAGATATTTTGCTTTTTGTGTTGTACCACAACGTATCGGAAGTGAGCGTGAATTTGGGGTTAACGAGTTTTACACTGTCTATGAAAAGCGACTGGTTTTTTCCTGGCTCATATTGTCCCCAATACGAGGTCAATTGATTGAGGGAGTCCACTAACATTCCTCCATTGAAGTAATATCCTATATTGCGTATCCGATCGTAATCAAGGCTGTCAGTAAAAAGAGTTACGCTGGTATCTTTTTCCATCCTCACGTTCTGTCTGACACGAACAAGCTTTTGGTTACCATCGTACTCCATATACTTACCGTAAAGAAATATAGTATCTCCCTGCTCCATCTTTACGTTGCCAAATGCTTGGAATGAGTTGTTTTCTCGACTGAAATGCGAGCTGTCGCAGTAAAGGTTTATCCCGTCATGATAGAACCAAACATTTCCGATAAGTATTTCATAATCTACACCGGGTCTACGGTTATATTCGTCAGCTTGTTTGACTTCAATTACTCGTGATTGTCCTTTAGTTGATTTAGTTTGTTTTGTGGAATCCTGTGTGTTTAAAGGTGTTTGATTTTCATCAGGATTATGAGATACACGAGTTGAAAAATAGGTTTGAGCAGATAAATATACCGCAACTGACAGCAATACAATTAATAAAGATAGTTTCTGTTTGAACCTGTTCTTATATAATAGTATACTCTTCATTGTCAATCGGCTATGGGTTATAGGGAGCTATTATCCAAATAGTTCTTACTTTTACTTAAAATTATTTATTGTTTGACCCATTCAGGATATTTGAAGTCACAGTTTTTCCAGTTATCATCAATGTAAATGTATGTATCTGCAATCTTCTTTTTTACCCACTTATCAAGCAATTCTTGTCTCTTCTTATTTTCAACGATATTCTTAAGTGCGACGTAGTCATCTGAGATATTAGCCAAATGCCCTTCGACCTTAGATTTTAGTTTAACTACTGCTACTCCGTCACGTCCATTATCCATTTTCATACGGAACGGTTCTGAAACATCACCGACTTTCATTGTATTTATGGCTTTAGCGACTTCTGGAGGAAGCTCTTCGAGTGTAAAACGTGATGTGCCGTAGTTGTTTCCTTCACGATTGCGATTTACCATCAACCCACTGTTGAAGCGTGACTTCTTGTCCGATGAATAAATATTAACTGCGTCTTCGAAAGTAAATGAACCGAGTTGTTGCCCTGTTTTTGATAGGAAGTCAAGCAAGTCTTTAGGAGGATAGTTATTCTTGATGCCATTTACTATTGTATCCATTTTCAAAGTGGCTGTTTTCAGATCTTCTTCTGAAACTTTTGGCTTCAATAGGATGTGTCGAACATTTACTCTGTCGCCGCGCCGCTCAATGAGTTGTAGTATATGGTAACCATATTCTGTCTCTATAACGTTCGATACTTTTTTCGGATCGGTAAGTGAAAATGCTGCATTTGCAAATTCAGGAACCCATTCAGCTCTGCCATGAAAGCCTAATTCTCCACCATTGATAGCTGAACCATCTTCTGAATAAAGTATCGCAAGTGTGGCAAAGTTTTCTCCTTTATTTACCCGTTCAGTATAATCACGTAACAAACCTTTGATACGGTCTACTTCTTTGACCGAAATAGGAGGCTCGTTAGTCAGAATCTGTACTTCTACCGTAGTTGGGATGTATGGCAAACTGTCGGGTGGTAATTGACTGTAATAACGGCGAACTTCTGATGGGGTAAGAGTTTTCATTTTGCTCATAATGTTTTTTTGTACTTCTCCCATCAAATACTCGTTGCGAGTTTGTTCACGCCAATCTTCTCGTAAGTCAGCGATTGATCTTTCGAGATATTCTTCCAGTTTTTCTCTCGATCCGGCATTAGCAATGCTGCGTGCTTCGTATTGGGCAACGGCTCTGTTAATATCGCCCGGCGGCACGTCTATACTATCGATTTTTGCCTGATCCAAATATAATTTTTGTAATGCAAGTTGTTCGGGAATAAAGCAATAAGGGTCGCCATTTATACGTTGCCCACTGGCGATCATCATTAATCGTGCATGCTCAACGTCAGATTTCAGTATGGCTTCATCGCCTACTACCCATATTATTTGGTCAATGATATTATCTTGAGCTTTAATGTTGTAAGTTGGAGCAAATAAGAGGATTAATAAGAAGATTCTCCTGATTTTGTTTGCCATTATGATTGTTTCAAGTTAAAAAAATATTGTAAATATAATGATTCTGCTTTAGATTGATGCGAAGCCTAAATAAAGATTTCTGATCCTATTTGTTATAAAATATTATTTCTTTCTCTGATAGAGCCTTATTATATAGATCTTCACGTATCCTATGCAAAAGATCCGATTCACGTTTCTTTATATATGATTCGGTCAGTTTGTTTACTTCATATTCAAATGGAGCTTGATCTCCTATGAGTTTAAACTCTTTGATTTTTAATAAATAGATAAACGATGAGTCTTCGACCTCAAGATTTTTCTTGCTTTTCAAAAATTGAGTTTCATCAGTAATCGTGTAAGGTATATTTTCCATTATAATATCTAAATTGACCCATTTGTCATAAAAGAACTCATATGCAACAGCATGCTGCAATTGTTTTTTTTCGATATTGTTGATATCATCATCGTTATTGCGGATATACCATTTTCTGAAATTATTTAATTCCTGTGAATTTTTGGGAACTTTCAGATATAATCCTTTTATAATATTATCTTTAAGTTTAAATTGTTCTTTATTTTTTTCATAAAAGTTAACTAATTCTTTGTTCGGAACATTTTCTGAAATATGTTCTTTTAATAATCTGTCTTGGTATGAGTGAATTATTAATGATTTTCTATAATTGTCTACTAAGGCGTCAATTTCCTTTGGGTCCAAAATATTTTGTTCAGCTTTACTATATAGCAAAGCATCTTCAATCCATGATTTGATAAATGCTTTTGAATATGCCAAGCTATCTGTATTGGATAAGCCTGTCGGCAAAGCATTACTTACATCTAAAGCATATAATGTTTGTTTATTTACAGTTACTACAGGTTGACGGTTAATATCTACACTAACGGTTTCTTTATGCTTACACGAATAGCCTCCTAGAGATAAACAAATTGATAAAGTCGCTAAGTAGTATTTCATTGAATATCTTTTATTACGTCATTGTTAATTTTTACACTATATTTTTGGTGTAGGTTTTTTATCCATTCACTTTCTAGAAATGATCGATAATCGGTTTCAACTTGAGCTTTCTCGTCTTTATATGTTTCGGGCGAAGAAATAAGTTGACCGATTACAGTGTAATAAGGGTATATCTTGCGAGGTTTAGGTTTATCTGTACCGAATATTTGATTGTCAACATATTCATTATCGCCTTTAGCCCAAACACCTTTCTCCATTCGTACAGCCGTTTTGGCAGACTTCAATTTTCGATCGATAGCTGATTCCATAGCATCGATATCATTCATTTTCATGTTTTTTGCCAATGATTGAACAGCTTCAATGACCTTATTATTTTTAGCATAAACCACAATACCTCTGTAACGAGGAGATCTCCACGTATATTTAAATTTATTTTTGGCAAAGTATTCTGCTAAACCTGTTTGATCAGACGAACCTCGTTCCCAAATGTTTTTGTGATACACGCCATATACCAGTAAATCAATTTTCAGATTACTCATAGTTTTTTTTAGTTCCGGATAATACCAGTCAAGAACTTGGTAAGCGTATTTTTTGACTTTTTCGGTTGAAAAAAGAAGAAAAGAATAATCAAGTATGTCGGTACTCAAATTGCTATTTGCACTATTGTCATATATTGGCGTTATATCTATGGCAGTTTCATCGTAAGCAACATTTGTCGTGGATTCTATGTAGTCCAGGAAATCTTGCACATAATATGAGACTGTATCATTGATAGTAAACAACAACTCATCTTTTTTCACAGCTTTTAAATGAAAATCCAGATTATTATGACTTATCTTGTTAGCTATTTCTTTCAAAGAATTATATGCACTATTGTTTAGTTTGACATTATATTTCGCAAAAAGACTGTCCTTTTTTAGTTGGTTCAGATAAAGTAGCCTGTCACTAAATCTTACTTGATTTTTAAGTTGTGGTTCAAGGAAATCATAAGATGAAGGGGGTATAACTTCTTTTAACCGTATAATATGATAACCTGTTTCTGTCATAACAGGTTTGCTTATATCGCCCGGTTTAGTAAGAGCATAAGCGGCGCTAGTAAATGTTGCCGGTAATTTTGTTTCAAGCGATATAGTACCAAATTCACATCCACGCTTTCCCAGGTTATACATCGAAGCATATTCTTCACATAAAATATCATAATCTTCGGAAGTCTTTATCGCTTTATAAGCATTTTCAGCGATTTGTCTTACACTATCTATTTGATGAGTAGTCGGTTGCTGATTAGGAAATCTGAAAAGCACTTGTTCAATGGTCAGCTGCCCACGCGTAGGCCTTACATCCAAAACTTTTATAACATGAAACCCTTTTCCTGAACGAACAGGCATACTTACCTCTCCTTTTTTTAACTTATAAATGGCATTTTCAACAGGATAGTTGAACATAAAAGGGGCAACCCAGCCTAAGTAACCATTTGTCTGTTCAATATTTATTAAGGATTTGGATTGCATATTATGTTTAGAATAATAACCTTCGCCATTGAAATCATTTTTGATCAGTTCTTCTCTTAACTTTAATGCTTGATTATATAGATTGAGGGTGTCTTCCGGAAGTATTTCACTTTTATCGTAAGGTAACAATACATGTAAAATTTCTCTATCCTCGAGTAAGTGACTATATATATTCCTTAAAAACATATTTTCGGTAACTGTGTCTTCAAGGAATTGGTTAGCCAGCATGGCATAAAAATTACGATATTCTCTTAAAAACCATTCAGTAGTATCAATCTTTTCAGTTTGGGCTTCAGCAAGGTTAAGTTTAAAATCAATATATTTTGGTAAAAATTGATCTATAGTCTCCTTAACTTCTAAATTCTTATTGCTTTTATCAAAAGCTCTTTGTAGGTCTGTTTTATAAACCGGAACATCATTGATTGTGAATGCTATTGTATCCGATTGCTGTGCACGTAAACACATGCTTGCAATGAGTCCTGATGAGAGGAGTAAAATCTTTAAATTCATTTAGAATATTTTGATTATGATCAATTGCAAAGATAAAAGAAATTTATAAGCACGAATATCCTGTAAAAGAATAACTCTGCAAACAAATTCAAATGAATGCAGAGTTACGGCTAATATATTAAATAAAATAAATGTTATTCGCCACGGCTGTAATTTGGCGCTTCGCTTGTGATGGCTACATCATGCGGATGACTTTCGGCAACACCGGCGTTAGTTATGCGGGTAAACTTGGCATTGTGTAATGTAATAATGTTCTTTGCTCCACAATAACCCATACCAGCACGCAAACCGCCAAGCATTTGGTAAACTACTTCATACAGTGAACCTTTGTAAGGCACACGAGCGGCGATACCTTCCGGTACGAGTTTTTTTATGTCGGCTTCCATATCTTGGAAATAACGATCTTTCGAACCTTTATCCATTGCTTCTAATGACCCCATTCCTCTGTATGATTTGAAGCGGCGACCATTGTATATTATTGTTTCTCCCGGCGATTCTTCTACTCCGGCAAGCAATGAACCCATCATAACCGAATTACCTCCCGCGGCAAGGGCTTTCACAATATCACCTGAATAACGAAGACCTCCATCGGCGATAACTGGTATTCCTGAACCTTTCAATGCCTTAGCTACATCATAGATAGCTGAAAGTTGAGGTACACCTATACCAGCAACAACGCGTGTGGTACAGATTGAACCGGGACCGATTCCCACTTTAATACCGTCTGCTCCTGCATCGGCAAGGTATTTAGCTGCTTCACCGGTAGCTATATTACCTACTACAATATCTATTTCGGGAAATGCTTTTTTAACTTCCTTCAATTTGTCGGCAACACCTTTCGAGTGTCCGTGAGCGGTATCGATGACAATGGCATCAACTCCGGCATTGACTAAAGCCTCTACTCGTTGCAATGTATCGTGTGTGACTCCTACACCTGCTGCAACTCTCAGACGTCCGTCTTTGTCTTTGCATGCAAATGGTTTATCTTTAGCTTTGGTAATATCTTTATATGTAATCAGACCGATTAATTTATTGTCAGCATCAACAACAGGAAGTTTTTCGATTTTATGTTGTTGAAGAATATCCGCAGCTGCTTCAAGGTTTGTAGATTGTCGGGTAGTTATGATGTTATCTTTTGTCATCACATCATCAATCAGTTCATTTAAATCACGGCGGAAACGTAAGTCACGATTGGTTACTATACCAACCAGCCGATTCTCACCGTCTACTACAGGTATACCGCCAATCTTAAATTCAGCCATCATAGCAAGTGCCTGACCAACAGTTTTATTGCGGAGAATGCTGACAGGATTTGAAATCATACCGTTTTCGGCACGTTTCACAAATTTCACTTGTAAAGCCTGTTCTTCAATTGACATGTTTTTATGAATCACGCCTATACCTCCTTCACGAGCGATGGCAATGGCAAGTTTAGCTTCGGTAACGGTATCCATTGCCGCCGAAACTATCGGTATGTTCATTTTTATATTACGTGAAAAACTTGTCGTAAGGTCGACTTCTCTGGGAAGAACTTCTGAATAAGCGGGGATTAGCAATACATCATCGAATGTTAATCCATCCATTTGGATTTTATCTGCAATAAACGACATAGAAAACTACTGTTTTGAAATTTATTGCACGCAAATATACACAATTTTATTCGTTAAGTGTAATATGTGTCTTAAAATATTTGTAAAGGATAGTTATATTGTCAGAATTTTTGAATTGAACTTGATAATCTTTATGAACCAATTAATTACATTTTTATTTTGCATTATTATTTTTTGAAGGATAGGTTATTTCCTTATTTTCTGCTATTCTTATTTACGAGAAATATAAAATAAAAAAGGAAGACGAATATTTCGCCTTCCTTTTCTGTGGTTATAATTGGTTATAATCCTTTTTCTGATAAATAGCGTTCAGCTTCAATGGCAGCCTGACATCCGCTTCCGGCAGCGGTAATAGCTTGTCTGTAAATTGGGTCTGCAACGTCACCGGCTGCAAATACCCCCTCTATATTGGTTTTTGGTGTACCCGGTTTGGTCACGATGTAGCCTACTTCGTTCAAATCGAGTTGACCTTTGAATAAGTCGGTATTCGGCTTATGTCCTATGGCAAGGAAGAAACCTTGAATATTTATATCGAATTTTTCTTCGTTAGCTTCGCCCATATGTCTTACGATGTGTGCGCCTTCAACGCCGTTTTCTCCAAACAAACCTGCTGTATTGCAATTGAAAAGAACTTCAATTTTAGGATCGTTCAATACACGCTCTTGCATTACTTTTGAAGCACGCAGGAAATCTTTTCTTACAATAAGATAAACTTTACTTGCAAGTCCTGCAAGGTAAGTGGCTTCTTCACAAGCTGTGTCACCCCCTCCAACAACTGCTACCGGCTTTTTGCGGTAGAAAAATCCATCGCAGGTGGCGCAAGCCGATACACCCATACCGGCGTATTTAGCTTCGTCGGCTAAACCTAAGTATTTAGCTGTGGCGCCTGTGGCAATAATCACAGTTTCTGCTTCAATTTCGGTCTGACCGTCTACTGTAATTTTTTTCGGGTTAGATTTTAAATCGGCCGAAGTTATAATACCATTACGTATATCAGCACCGAAACGTTGCGCCTGTGTTTTTAGTTGTTCCATCATTTCAGGGCCGGAAATACCTTCAGGATAACCGGGAAAATTCTCAACTTCGGTAGTTGTTGTCAATTGCCCTCCGGGTTCCATGCCGGAATATAATATAGGATTTAAGTTAGCTCGAGAAGTGTAAATGGCTGCGGTATATCCCGCAGGTCCTGAACCTATTATAAGACAGCGTGCTTTTTCTTTCATTTTTATTTATAGTTTTTATTTATATTAATCATAAAGATATAGGTAAATATATTGAAGACCAAAGAATAATATTTGTTATTTTTTATCTTCAATAGTGAATATCTATCATTTTATCTCAAATCAATGATTTCAGCGTTTGGATAGTTGGCTTTGTTAAATTTGAAAATTTCTTCGGATAGATTTACTCCTGTAGTCAGATTTGTTATTTTCAGATTGTTAGTCATACCTGATTTGTCGGTGATGATTATGGATGAAAATATATTCGTTGATTTGTCAATTCCTATAATTATTTTTCTGATATCTGAATTTTGTTTGAATGGGGTGAGTTCTATTTCTACCAACGTTTTGTTACCTGAAACTTTTTCTCCTTTATATGTTAATTTATATCCATTCTTATATGTGTTGAGAATATATGAAGGACTAATATTCTGCAATTCGCTATTATCAGGATTTGATATGTTAACTTCTTCATTTTCTTTCATATAAACCCATTGCGTGCGACCGTCAAACCAAGTGATGGCATCAGGTATTTCAATCTTGAATTTATTAGCTTTCAAGAATGCTGTACCATTATAACTGTATGTGTCATTTGAGCTTGAATGTTTGCTGTTGAGAACAAATGAAGCCTTTATACCGCCGGCGTTGTTATAAGCTTTGGCTGCATTTTCAAGTATGGTTTGTGCATCTTGAGCATTCAGAGCTAGGCTGAAAATTACAAAAAAAATTGTCGTAAGGATTTTTCTCATGATGTGATAATTTAAGTACTGACTTGTAAAGATATGCAATTTTTAACGTATAACTGGTGTTCGTTTATAACAAAAATCACCTTGCTGTATATAGGCAAGGTGATTACGTGGTTTTTTATGTTGTATTTTTTTAGATCACGAAATACGAATGGATTTTCCGGCTTTCAAAACAGTAGTTTTTGAGATATTGTTTATTTTACATAGTTGCGCTATGGATACATTATATCTGCGTGCTATGTTAGAAAGTGTGTCTCCACTCTTGATTCGGTGGTATGTAACTTCTCCTTTTGCGTATTTGTTGGGCGTGTTTGATTTTCTTGTTGCAAGGGTAGAAGGATTAGCGTATCGAGAACCGCTAACGGCAAATGTTTCCGGAGTGATTAAATACGAGTCTTTGTGACAAACTTTATTCTCGAAATCAACAATTTCGGTCGGATCAATTGGTTTACCCATATATCTGAACTCTAAATGCAGGTGAGATCCGGTTGATCTGCCTGTATTTCCTCCTAAAGCAATAGGTTCGCCGGATTTAACTACATCATCAACGTCAACAAGAAATCCTGATAGGTGACCGTAAACGGTTTCTAATCCATTGGGATGACGAATTACGAGATAATTACCATAACCTCTGCGTTCAAATTGTTTAACACGCACTTTGCCATCAAAAGCAGCGTAAATTGTATCGCCTACCTGCACTTTTAAGTCAATACCGTAGTGCATTCTGCGTTGACGTTTTCCGAATTTAGATGTTATATATCCTGTTGTCGGGATAGTAAAGTTAGTGAGGTCTACTTTGAATGTATCAGGGGCTTCTTTAACGTTTGAATATGCGTTGACGTGGTTGTTTACCCATATGCCTCCATATAATTCTTCGGCAGGAATCTCGTCAGAGTTTAATATGCGTTGTTCCTGTATTTCTTTCAATATGGTAAGATCACGCTTAATCTTTATTCCATCGGCATACAATTGATTGTTACCGGCTACTTTGCTATGTCTTTGCTTATAGTTTAATTCTACTCTTTCACTACTCGGTTTTATACCTTTGCTTTTGTTTTGAGAAAAACTGCTTAAAGAGACTGTCATCAAAGCAGCGAGTGATAGAACCCTCAGCTTATCTGCTTTTGCGCTCCAAGAAGCCTTATTGTTCTGCAAACTAAATTTCATCATCAGCGTATAAATAGTTTTGTGTTGAAATCTTATAATCAAATATTTCATTATCCGTAAAAAAACGTTTCAGCTCTACTTCAGCTGATTCTGCTGAATCGGAAGCATGAACTACGTTTTCCTGAGCACTCATCGAAAAGTCGCCGCGGATAGTGCCAGCAGCAGCATTGCGCCCATTGGTAATCCCGATGATATTTCGCACCACTTTGGCAGCGTCGTTGCCTGCCCAGCATTGAACTACGACAGGTGATGCTGACATTGAATTTTTGACACGTTGGAAAAACGGTTTGTCTTTCAGATGGGCATAGTGTACATCTAATATGGAATCTGTCAATTGCATCATCTTCATCCCGATCAGCTGAAGTCCTTTTTTCTCGAAGCGAGATATCACTTCTCCAATCAATGCTCTTTGTACGCAGGATGGTTTAAGAATTACAAGAGTTTTTTCCATATAGATGCTTTATAATTGCTTTTTGCGGACGTGATTCTGAACAAATGTATATTATTAATTTCTAAGAGCCTAACCGTAAAAGTTTATTTAACAATAATAAAGCTATGTTTTACAATACTATTACTTGTAATAACATTTTTTTACATACTTATGATTTAAGATGTGTTGCTCTAATGTCTGTTTGCAGGTTATAACTCTGTGCTATGCAAAGTTAGTTTACAGATTTGATTAAAACAACGATTTCTATCATTATTTTATAAATCACCGTTTTGCTCGCGTATCAGCCATCCGTTAATTTTTATGGAAAGACCGATGTTATTGCCTTCTTGATTGATGTTATTGAAGAGTAATATGAAAGAGAATGAATCTTCACGATCCAGATATTCTTGATAAGACATTTTATTATAAGCTTGCAATTTTAGAGCTGCAAGATATTTGTCAAGATCAAAATCAACGATAGTTGCACCTGTTTTCTTGTTTGTAATTTTAAATCTGTTATTAGCTTTGCTAATAAGACGCAATGTGTTTAATTCGGCTACTGCACCCGCATTAGCATCGTTGTATGTGTAATAGGGGGTATATGTTAATGTATTTCCTGAAGGGTTGTTCAGATGGTCATACAAACCGTTGGCTGATTTTATTTCAAATGTATAATCATTGACATCAATCTTGCTGCTGTCGGAAAGATCCTGCATGACTATACGGAATTTTTTTGTGTCTTTTTTAAGATAAATGGGGTAGTTGCCTTTTAGGCGATGGTTGACTGTTATATTTTGTGATCCATAGAATAACGGTTTCATCTCGAAGTTGATAGTACCGTCGGCATAATTTTTTACTTCAACATGTAAGGAGTTTATATTTGAGCGTTTTGCTTCTGTTGCGCTTGCGTTATAAGAATCTTCATATAATCCTGACCATACTACGAATTGGTATTCTCCGTCACTCAATGATTTAGGGATTTGCATCCTGTAACTTTCTGGAAACTCGTTCTGCTGGTCCTGGAGTGTAGTTACATAGTTACCTTCAGAATCGTAGACAAATACATTTAATTTCGATGCTTGTTTGTAAAATAAGTCTACAAAATCCATATTGTAATCGTAAACGAATTGTATGTATTGTGCGCAATCATCAAGGTCTTCGCCATCTTTTATACACGAAGTCTGCATAACTAATACAGTACAAACAAATGCTATTGATAAAAAGAATTGTCTCATTACAGGATTGATAAAATGAACCGGAAACCTGATAGGCAAGCCATACCCGGCTTCCGGCATATTGTAATTGTTTTTATTAAAACTTAATCATATTATATAATGATAGATTAGTTTAAATCCACATCTTGTGAATCCCGCAGTAACCAAGGCATAACTTGTATATTAACAGATAGATATGAGTTAGTTTCATCATTGAGTTTGTCATTAGGAATTGTTGGTGATCCTATTCCTGAAATACCAGTTAACTTCAATCTATACAAATTGTTACGTACTACGCCGAAGCGTCCTTCACTTCCGTTTTGGGGAGCCATTTTATCGTTAAAGTGACGAATGGGAACGAAATAATACATCATTGAATTTTGATAAAATCTGAAATAGAATTTATCACTTGTTATGACCTCAAAAGCTGTATCTGCAGTACTGTCATTTAAGCCATGAGATAATTTTACTTCATTATATGCTTTTATAAAACCAAGTTTTTTCAAATCTGTTGGTACATTAGCAGTGTCAGCATAAGATTTCATTTCTGTTGCAGTGATAATTTTGCCTCTAAAAGTGTAAAATCCTTCGTTTACATCTTGGATATTATTAGGCGAGAACTGAACTTGAACAAGAATACCTGTTGTGCGATCATGAAGTTGCTGATTTGCACTCATTGTATTTTCAAGCACATATTCTATTTTGTTTGTTGGATCATCTTGCAAATCGTTTTTAATATATTGGGCTGCATTGTCTTGTTTGACAACCAAAAAGTTACTACTGTCAGCCTGATTGAAATTTGGATCTTGGGCATAAGTTATTACTCGAGCGAATGTCCCCGAGGTGCCTGTATCAGTTGAGTTTCTGAAAACAAAATAATCATTATCTTTTTCCATAACAGCACCTCCAGTTACAGGATCACCATTTGGGTAGAAACCAGCCATAAGAGCATAGTGCCTTTTTATATATGTAACTTGGTTTTGGTTATTGATACCCCATTTAACAGATTTGATAGTTCCATTTGGTAAAGATAGTGTAGTAGAACTTTCTTTATAAAATTCAATTCTTCCGACAGCTCTTTCAACATAAACCTTAATTGCATTTGATAGAGATTCAGCTTCTTCGGGCGTATTATAAAAATTTTCAGGTTCAACAATATTCCAACCTGATGGATTAATCATGAAAAAGTAATTTTTGTCATTGCCGATAAAATCTGATATGCCGCCGTCTGATGACAAATGATATACCGTATTATAGAGTTCGCCAAAAGATTTACCTACACTAACTACATTATCAAATATTGTAGTATTGGGAGAGCTCATTTTAGGGTTGACCAATACCAACAATTTATATCTATTACGCTTAACCTTAATTGCTTTAGTAGTAGTTCCTGTGGAAGAAATAGTGGTTAATCCACTATATTCAACATTTTCAGTATCAATATTATAAAGAACAATTAAAACATTGGAAATTAAACTTTCGCTTGGTTTTCCTACTTCTTCTTGTCCATACTTAAGAAGTTTAGGTGTATTAGTTTCAGGTCGGATGTTAATTGCCAGATAGGCATCTCCTTCTGCGACAGCATTGTTAGCACCCGAAGGTTTCTTTTCCGGATCATCGTCGTTGCTACAAGAAAACATAACAAGTCCAATGCCAAGCACTGCCAATAAGAAAAATTTAGTCCATTTCATACATTATAATTTTAAAAAAAATATTATTTTATTAAATTCAAACATTAATCATTTTCACTTTTTATTCTATTTTTTTTCTTCCATGATTTATATAAATTCAAATTTGTTTTACCATTTATTGAGCCGGCTTCTGCCGATTTGGTCAAGGATTCTTCTCCATCCTGATATAAGCCTTTTAATAAATAAGCTACTCCCAAATTGTTTAATGTTTCGGCAGTGTTAAAAACCTTAAGTCTGTTGATGGCTTGATCTGTGTTGCCTGTTTCAATTTCATATGCACTGATGTTTAGGTTAGGAATTTCATCCTTAGGAGACAAACTTGCAGCTATCGAGTAGGCTTTTTGAGCCTCTGCACTATCTTGATCATAGCTCTTAGCTGCGATCAATATACTATTAAGAGAGAGCGATCCTGGATCTGTTTTGAGTTTGTTTTTTATATCTTCTATTGAAGTAGGACTTTCTGTATATCTAAAACAGTATGTATTACGCCTTAGCAATGGATAGTATTGTTTTAATAATTTTTCGTACACTTTATTACCGACCAACACTTTTATTTTGTTTTTGCGTGCATCAGCATCGGGAGTGTTATCAATGATATTGATGATTTCGTGTTTTGATTTGAGGTCAGATTTTAATATTAAATTTCTTAGACCTGTCCAATCTTCCCCCTTGCCTCTTGCTAATATTTTATTTCTGTCCAGTTTATATTTTTCAGTTAAATAATTGGCGAAAGCCTTTGCTCGGTTTTTCGATAGGTGTAGATTATTAGTTACATAGCCTTCAGGCGATGCATAGCCGGTGATATTGATAAACTCAATGGCGTATTCTTTATCAGCATTTATTTCAGAAATAAGGCTGTCTACAACGGTCAATTCATGCCTATTATTTGCAAAATCTTTCGATATGTCCGATTGATTTAGCTTGAAGGATAATTTTGCATCCAGCTCTTTGCTGATACGTTTTTCATATTGAATATCTGAAATAATAAAAGATAGATTAAAGTTGGGTAGAGGCGAAGGCGTCAATACTTCTGATTCAATCATATATCTATTTTCTAACAAATCACATTTTGCACATCCTGACACGCTCTCATCTACAATTAGACTTGAATTATAATATCGATCATCAAATTCAACTAATTTATATATCTCTATTTTTTGATCATGTCCGTTATTTCGTACATATATGTGTTCAGGTTTATTTGCTATCTTGTTATTTAAAGTAAAAAAGCGTTCAATATATTTAGCTCGGGTTTTACCCGCAATGATGATTGTGTCGATATTCAGTAACTTATCACCTTCTTCATTGATTAAGGATGGTATAAGCATTATCATCTTGTCTGACGACAAGTGAATGTTATTCAAAACAATTGTAAAGCGTATATCCATCATGTTATCCAATTTTCTGATGCTGTAATCAGTAAAATCAAGATTCCCTGAATAGATGTTTTGCGCTTTTGAAGGATATAATGTAAAAAGGCAGATTATTAAAAACAATATATTTTTCATCATCTTAACTTATTTGATCATATAGATGAGCGATACGGCAGCCTTGGTAGGCCCGACATAATTCCATCCGTCAGATTTTTCTTTCGGACTGCAGTTAGCGCACTTATATTTATCATAGTTGAAGTAGATATAACCTATACCGAAGTTTGCTTCGAGACTCCATCTTTTATTCAAAATCCAATGATGCCCTATGCTGAACCCGCCTCCATACATCTCACCTTCGTATCTGTTGTTATCGAATGTATTGAATAATAGAGGCCAGTTTTTTCCGGCAACACTGAATTGTCCACCAATAGCATGAACTCCTATGTATGTACCGTTGAAGCTTTCGCAGAACCAATATCTGAATTCAGGTTGAATGTATAAATGTTTGAAGCGTTTTTTGTCGCTTCCGAATGGGCTGAAAGCCCCGTATACTTCCAGAGAATATTTTTGCGACAATCCTGCTTCAAAGGCTATATTGGGAGATAAAAAAGCATCACCTGTTAAATTATGTTTCACCCCATACTTTTGAGCCGACAGGCTAAAAAGTGATAGACCTGTTATGAATATTAGAATGATAAGTTTCTTCATCCTTGCATTATC
Organism: uncultured Dysgonomonas sp.; assembly: GCA_945273835.1. Classification (GTDB taxonomy): domain Bacteria; phylum Bacteroidota; class Bacteroidia; order Bacteroidales; family Dysgonomonadaceae; genus Dysgonomonas. The sequence goes on from CALYPL010000005.1 coordinate 107,840, forward strand.
TTTTATTTTCCTGCTACAACTTTTACTACTTCGTTTCGTTTTCCGGAAACACGTATTATGTATACTCCGGTAGGAAGTTCGCAAGTAATATTATTTGTAAAATCAGTTACAGTTGTTTTGATATATTGGGTTCCCACTGCATCAAATACATTTAATTTTGATCCAATGTCTTGCTGATCAAAGCCTCCGACTAAGAGATTGCCCTTTTGATAATTTGCCCAGATTGTTGAGTTTCTTGCAATAATTGCATTTTCGTCAACTTGTTTGAAGTGTATTATAAAACGGTCAGCACGATCATTCGGATTTGAGTAAGTGAAATATCTTGTTTCAGGAGTCATTTTAATTAACTTCTTCTCTAACTTATCTTCCAGATAAATCACCGGTACGTGTGTCATTGAGCTGAGGCGTATTCCACGTATGACAATCTGTTGAGCCTCGGTCGAAGGTGTCATATATAGAGTTATTGAAGGTGTGGTTTCAATTGGTGCAAATAAAACAGTGTAAGCTTCTTTATTTTGCCCCAATGTGTATAACTGATTAAAAATTGTTGGTCTTACCACTCCTTCGGTCTGATCGGATTTTGTTATGGATTCGTTAGAAGCATCGCTGCTGAGTTTCTTAACGTTAATCCAACTTTTGTTTATCGCTATCTCATTTGCGGGGCGAAGCACTATATTAACACGGTCAGCAATGCCTGTTTTGTTATCTTTAACCTCAAATACAAAATCATCATAGCGTGTAGAGCCCGATTTTATAAATTTAGTGTTACTCATCACGCGTTTACTTTTGGGTATTACCAGATTGGTATTGATGGCATTTTGGGTTTTAACTACAAACATCTGTAAGGGTGGAATAGTAACCTTATCTGACATACCATCATTATCGTCATAGTCACCAGTATAAGTGCCTCCGGGATTTTGAGCTACATAAAAAGTATAGTCTAATTTTATGCGTCCGCCTTGCTTCTTGGCAACAGCTTTAGAATTGTCTCCGGTCATGATCCATACCTTTTTCAATAAAGATTCATCATTTAAGTTCCATCCAGCTTTATCTTCAACTGAAGCACCATCCAGAAGTCCGTTTATATTGAGAGGTGTCATGAATGGATTTGCCAGATAGTAATAAGAATTAGCATTATTTAGGTTTACCGATACATCATTGATATTTAGCCGTTCCATTGTATAGGCATTGGTTGTATTGTTTTTACCAAATAACTGATTGAGTTTCCTTGATGGATCGTCGGCAAACTTATATCTGTTGAAATAATGGTTATTGGTTGCTCTTTGCGAAAAATTGCTTGCTGGAACCCAACCGCCTATATCATCATAGTCATTTGGGTTTGTACCTCTCAAATCAATACCTAAAGCATACCCTCTTCCGGCTGTAAGTGTTGTATAAGGGTCTATAATTGTTTGACGAGTATCTCCCAGAAAACTTTTGTGTGTAGGAGCCATCAGGAAATTAAACAAAAAATAGTCTGCCTTTATTTCTTTGAAAGGTATTCCAAAGCCGACAAGACTCCGATAATATTCGTTATTGTAGTCCGGTGCCTGACTTGACATATGTTCACCGTCAAAAGGCATATTTACCTGTATAAAACCTCTGTTGATTGGGTCGGGTTCATTTTGATTCAGGTAATTGACATTACCATTTACTTTCAGATGTGCGAATATTGCTCGGTTAGCTGTATCATCGTTTTTTGAATCAAGTATAAGCCAGCCATGTTCAAGGTTGATGTTATCGCTTTCTGCAGCCATTTCAGGCAGTAGGGTTACATGATTGTTATTATTGATTGTTAGTGTAGACGGAAAATATATGTAATTATCAGTCTTCAACTTAGCTAAACTTGTCTGATCTGTTAAATCTGTTTTTATATATTGGTGGTTCGCTCCATTAAAAGTGAAAATGCCTGACGATTTTGGCATGAAAACATTGCCAAAAAGCGCATTATGTATAAAATTACCGCTTAGTAATGTTTCAGTAGTGTCTCCATCAATAAAAATATTGCAAGTATTATCTATTCTGCTTCCGCCTGTTATTAAATCGCCTCCGATATATAGTTTTGACCCATTAGTAACTGATATGCCGGTTTCACAATATAGCCCGTTGGTCTGAGCAATAATACGATATATAGATATCTGTACAAGCAGAATACCTATAATGATAGCTATATGTCGGATATTATGAAACATTTTATTTATTTCTCTATTAATGTTTAGTAAGATCAGAGATTAATATTACTGTCAAAAATTGCAGAACCTGATAGTGAAAATTTTCCCGTATTTAATCCTACTGATGAATGTCTTACTTGATTATTTGTTTTGATAACGCCTCCTCCTACAGCCATCAGGCAATTGGATGAACTAAATTGAGAAATATCAATTGGTTTGTTATTATTTAACCCTCCGACCACGGAAATTGTACCACCATTTGCATAAAAACCTATATTTGAAGTTGTGCTTGGCGATATTTGAGCTACCGTTCCATAAGCATTGATTATTACTTCGCCTCCGTTGATGCTTTCTATACCCGAATTTTTAATTCCAGTTCGTGTGATATTTGTACTTTCAATTGAGGCTTTTCCGAGCGTATTGACTTGCAAAAAAGTATCAGAGTTAGTTGAACCATGTATTAAGGTATTATCGGTTATTACAATGGAACCGCATGAAGTTACGCTAAAATCAGATGAGTATTGATTGAGAATGTTTATTTTACAAGAATTCATTTGTATTGCTCCATTTGTTTTAGACCAAATGCCGGCTATAACTGCTTCACGATTTAAATTTACTTCAGTATTCTCACCAAATTCTATATAACTGCCTTGCGCGCAAGATATACATGCGTCAGGTTTTTTCACATTTTCATTAGCTACAATATCTAATTTGCAGTTTTTAAAAATTGCAAGGCTGTTTGATGTGGCAATGTAGTCGGTACGTATATAATTGTAATTTGCTTCTTCTCCCATTGTGAATAATTTGGACTGAGAGAGCTCTATTCCACCAACTGCATTGATTTTTGCTTGTTTAGTCAGTGTAATATTTGCTCCACTTGCTTTAATTGATTTAGTATTAATTGTGTATGTCGTATTTGCAGGTACAAAAAATGTAGCTCTCATGTTGTTAAACTCAAGATCCCCTAAAGTAACAGGATCATTATTATCTACTGTTATATATAAATAAGGTATCTCTCCATTGGCTATGAGATCACCTAAATTGCCGTTTCCTAAACAAATAAAATTCACGACTCCTCCATTGATGGGATTATACATTTTTTGTGCTTCCAAAGTGTATGCGTCTTGTAAATTGTTATAGTGCCCCTTTTTGGGATCATTGGTCCAAGAAGCGTTTATATAAGCATATTCATGTCTCATACCTTGCGATATTTTAACCCATTGCCCACTTCCGTTAGAAAAAATATTTGAGTTATAATAATAATGTCCGGCATCGGTTATTTGAGCTGTTTGTGAGTTAGCTGACGGAGTGTAACCATCGACGTCGGTGACATAAACTAATGCGCCTTCTTGGTTTTCTCCATAAACATTATTATTGCTATTTTCTTTTTGTTGTAGTTGGCTGCGTGTAACCATCGGTACCATAAATCCATCAGCAGCATTCGGATCAGACGGATTGCCTATTACTTGTAAGGTTGTATTAATTTTTGTTGGCATATTATTACCGATAATAACTCCCGCATTTTTTATGAAAGTTGAATTGGGTAATTCATTTCTGGAATTAATGCCTATTGATACAGAATTATTGCCAATAGCAGCTGAATTAAATCCGGTTGCAAGAGAATAATCGCCCGAAGCTGCCGATTTATTGCCTAAAGCTGTAGAAGATGTACCTGTAGAATAGGATTCATCGCCGAGAGCTACAGATTTAATACCCGTTGCATTAGAGTTATTTCCGATAGATATGGCCGAATTTTCAGTTGAGCGAGATGAATAACCAATTGCGGTTGCGCCGTCTTTTATGGCATTAGCATTAACACCGATAGCAATTGTGTTATTGAATTCTGCATCAGGTACATTGTTTGCATTTGAACCTAAAGCTATATTGTTAGCTCCGGTTTTGTTAGCCGCCAAAGCCCATTTCCCGATTGCAGTATTGTCATCTGCTTCGTTTTGGGACAATGCTGAAAGCCCGATTGCAGTATTTGTTGCCCAAGGCATTGATCCCTGAGTTTTGCCTGTTCCCACAGTTATGCCGTTGATTACAGCATCTTCTCCAATAACAGTTAGCTGTGCTTTTTCACCATTTACATCCGCTGGAATAAGCTCGGTTGATGGATTGAAAGAATTGACTTTGGGTTTGTCGCCAATTACCACTTTTGCGTTCAAGTACGAATTTGTTTTGTTAGTTGAAGAAGGATTGGATGTGTTTACTTCGTACCAAATTTCCTGCCCTGAACCCGAACCGGTTGATGCCATGGGTATCCATTGTGTCCCATTGAAATAATAATAACCGGGACTCGTTATTTTTGAGGTTTTTAGGGTTGTATCACCGCTTGTTTCCGTGACATAAACAATAGCTCCAATTTGATCGTTCTGATAAGCATTATCACGATCTTTCAATTCCGATAATTTGAGGCGTGGAGCAATAATACCTTCCGGATCCCCTGATGAAGAACCATTCTTTATTTGTATGTCTAAAGTAGACTTTGGTTTTACGGTATTAATACCTACCTGAGCAGAAAGGTTGTAAACCATTATCAGCCCTGTAAAGCATGTGCATATTATACGAACTTTCATACGTTTATGTTATTGATATCAGAATGTTTAAGTTTTTAAAAAAGATTACGTTAAATCTTTTTAAGTGAGAAGTGTTAGTATAAATTGGATAAAAAATTTAATTTTTACGATATTTCATTTTTAATGTTAAGTATTGAGGTGTCTTGTAAACAACTTTCTTACAGTAAATGATTTAAATCTTTATAAAAGAAATCAAATAACTATAAAACTGAATTTTAAAATAACAATGTATAAGAGGGATTGTTTTTGAAATAAGTTATATTCAAAAATCTGTTTTTCATTAAGACAACCAAATTTCGGAGCTAAAAATTAATTCCTGAGCGTCTGCCTTTTATAAATGAACATTTATATTTAATAAGTGTTCAAATTATACAGAAAATATTAATGATGAATCTGAAAATAAATGAGCTGTTAATACTCTTTTTGATAATTTCAGGAGTGTTTTTTCAATCATGTAGTGATAATTCGTCTGAAGATAATGGCATCAACACATCATCTTCAGCTTTTAAAGCTGGATATATGTCACTTTCATTGTCATATCCTTCAGGTAACACAAAAATTAAAAGACTATCTGTAAATTCCGGAAATAGTGAAGATTGGCAAATAAATTCCTTACGTTTGATATTCTACAATCAAGAAAAAGTTTATAAATATTTTGATTTAGATATTAAAATAAAGGGAGGCGTTATATCAGGTAATGACGTTTTAAATCCCGGTTCGATCAGCCCCAATGCTGATCAGATAGTATTATTCGCTTTCAAACCTTTGTATCTTCTCATGCAAGATTATCAAGTAGTGGCGTTAGCAAATCCACCTCAGGCAGTAAAAGATATAACTACCGAAGGCATGCATTTGTCATTATTAACCGATGGTATAGCCAATCTTAATTCAGTTTACGATCTTATAACTGCAGATGGTAAACAATCCGGCGAAAACAACAACTTTTATATGGCAAATGTGTCAGGACCAATAGTATGTTCATCAGACGATTTTTATAATAACTATCAGGATGCCGTTAACGATCCTCGTGGAAAAAGACTCAAATTCATGATTGAAAGAGGAGTAGCCAAAGTGTTTTTTACTACCGATTTGCAGGCTAAACAAGATCTGACTGATAAGGGAACAACTTATAATCTTGATCTGTCAAAAATAGAATGGACTGTTGATGTAACAAATCGGAAATTTTATTGGTTGCGTCACCTCACTTTTAAACGTGGAGGTGAAGATTCCAATTTACCTTTTAAAAATTTGGAACAACATAATGATTACATCTTGAATAATGGAAGTGAGCGAATGAATCTTTATGCTCAAGACCCAAACTTCAATAAAATTGAGGCAGATGATGCTCTGAAAGATAATTTCATGTATATTAATGCATCAACTGTACAATGGAAAGCCTATAATCAGGGTGGCGATAACTTTACATATGTGCCTGAAAACACAATGGCTAAGGACAACTTTAAAATGAATGCAAGCACTCAGATCGTTCTTCGTGTCCCTTATGCCATATCACCGTCAACAACTTACGATAAATATATGTATTACCGTATTCCGATACGCCATTTTCTGAAAACAGAAGTTCAGGATGTTGTTGGCGATAATGATTCGGAAGGAGGACCGGGTGGTTCAGAAGAAGGCGAGGGCGGCTTTGTCGGCAGTGCTCAATTTTGGGGGGCATATGGCGTAGTGCGTAATAATGTCTATCATATAAACCTCAAATCAATCAACAAGATAGGCTCCTTAGAATATAAAGATGCCGATAATTCAGTTAATGTATACTAATTTGAATCTTTTATTATCTTTGTCTGAAAGATATGAGAAATTTTGTACACATAATTATAGCTGTTATTCTGGCTGTATCGGTTTTCTTCACCGGGACAGGTATAACTGTATATAAATACTGCTGTTCAAATTGCAAAATTTCTTATAGTATACTTGCCCAAAAACATGGATGTAGTAACACTGATTATTCAGAGACTGATCAGAAAGATGCCGATCATAATTGTTCAGGCTGTGTTTCGCATACCAAGTCAGTAAAAGAAGATCCATGTAAGAAATCCGATTCACAGAAATGTTCCATCGCACGAATTTCTGCCGATATAAACTTTCAGCAGGTTAAATCACATATTAACGTTCCCTTAGCGTGGGTAATTATCTATACAGCCTACTCTCGGGTAAATACATTTGCACATCAGAGTATATTGTATATTCATTCAGCTTCCTCAAAAGCTCCTCCCGTCTGTGATATAAATTCTTATCTCGCTCTCATTCAGGTCTTCATAATTTGATTAAGTAAGTATAATTATATTGAGTTGCATATATATATATTTATATATGTCCAATAAATATTTTTATCAATTTACTTTAATTAAAAAAATGCAAGCACATGAAAGCTATCAAAATATTAATTCTTTTCTATTTTCTGCCGTTCATGCTCACGGCAAAAGAATATATTGTCGGTATTGTAAAAGATAACCATAAGGAACCCTTAATAGGTGTCAATATCCACTGGCAGGGAGAAGCATCCGGCGTTGTCAGTGACGAGCAAGGTCAGTTTAAAATCGGAGGAGAACCCGGTAAACAGCACATGTTAGTATTCTCTTACATAGGATTCAAAGAAAAAGTAGTCCACATAAGCAGTTTCAAACAGGCCATGAATGTTATTCTTGATGAGGATAACGAATTAGGCGAGGTCGTAGTTGAACGTACTGTGCCGGGGACTATTAAATCACGAATAAGTCTTTTAAATGAAGAAAAAGTCACAGCAAAAGAACTGACACGTGCCGCTTGTTGCAATTTGTCAGAAAGCTTTGAAACAAATCCATCAGTCGACGTATCATTCAGTGACGCTGTAACAGGAGCTAAGCAAATACAACTTCTTGGTCTGTCCGGCACATATGTACAAATGCTGACCGAAAACTATCCCAACTTCAGAGGACCGGCTTCTATTTACGGTCTTGATTATGTTCCCGGACCTTGGATGGAGAGCATTCAGATATCGAAAGGTGCGGCTTCGATAAAAAACGGTTACGAATCGTTGACAGGGCAAATGAATGTTGAATATAAAAAGCCCATGACAGCCGATCCGCTAAGTCTGAATATTTTTGCGAGTGATGCCGGACGTTACGAAGGAAATGCCGATGCGGCTTTTAAACTAAACGATAAGTTGTCAACAGGCGTATTTATGCATTATTCTAACGAAACCAGTGAGCATGACGATAATCATGACGGATTTCTTGACTCACCAAAAAAACATCAGTTCAACATGATGAACAGGTGGCATTATCAATCAGGAAAATACATATCGCAATATGGAATAAAGTTTCTGCAAGACTATCGGACAAGCGGGCAGACGCATCATACTTTAAAAAACGATGCTTTGTCTCCTTACGAAATACATGTCAATACAAATAGGGGAGAGTTCTTTACCAAAAATGCTTATGTGTTGGATAATGAAACCGCTGAAAACATTGCTCTGATCTTTACAGGATCATATCATGATCAGAAATCCGACTACGATATCCAAAAATATAATGTATATGCATCAAATATCTATGCATCGCTGATGTATGAAAAAATGTTTGCTAAAAAACATCATCTTAGTGTCGGACTTAGCATGAATTGGGATAAATACGCGTCAGCATATAACCTCAAAATAGAGCATCTATCAGATCAGCCCGATCATGAAACTACAACAGGCGGATACGTGCAGTACACCTACAACAAAGATGATAAGTTTGTCGTCTTAGCAGGAGTAAGAGGCGATTACAGTACCTTACATAAATTTTTCGTAACACCTCGGCTTCATATGAAATTTATGCCTAATAAATGGTTCAATCTTAGAGCATCAGCCGGCATGGGTTACCGTTCAGTTTTTGTTATGCCTGAGAATAGTTATTTTCTCGCCAGCAGTCGAAAGATTGAGATTGCCTCTGATCTGAATCAGGAAAAGGCATGGAACTATGGAGCAAGTGCAAACTTCTATATTCCTATCGGAAACAGAGAGCTTGAACTGTCAGCAGAATGGTATCAGACACGTTTTGTGAATCAGGTAGTTGTTGATGTTGACAGTGATCCTCATGCTGTCCGTTTCTATAACCTTTCAGGACGATCTTATGCCAACAGTATACAGCTTCAGGCTTCATATATGCCATTTCGGGGTTTTACCATACTCGGAGCATATAGATGGATGGAAGCTAAAACAAACTATAACGGAATGATGCGAATTAAACCACTTACGGGTAGATATAAAGGTTTGGTTACGGCAAGCTATGAAACACCTTTGAGAAAATGGCAATTCGATATTACAGCTCAGTTCAATGGCAGCGGACGAAATCCGGTGCCGGATGCTACAAATCCGTTGTGGGATAACAAATTCAGATATTATACAATCTTAAATGCTCAGATAACTAAAAATTTCAAAACATGGAGTATTTATGCAGGCTCTGAAAATTTGACGGATTTCACGCAGAAATCGCCCATAATATCAGCTTCTAACCCTTATAGTAAGGATTTTGACGCAACAATGGTTTGGGGGCCAACCATGGGGCGTAAATTTTACGTCGGTCTCCGATATGCGATAGGTAAATAAAAAGATTTATTGTTATATGAAAAGCGGATATAGTAAATCTTAATTTACTATATCCGCTTCTTTTGTAGGGATAATTGATAATTAAACTATGCTATGGAAAGAAATAAATTACCTATCGGATATATTCTTTATATCCGATAA
>CALYPL010000006.1 GCA_945273835.1 uncultured Dysgonomonas sp.
TTCTTATTTCGTGGTCCCACTTGGGCTTGAACCAAGGACCCCCTGATTATGAGTCAGGTGCTCTAACCAACTGAGCTATAGGACCGGCACTTCTGGCTATATGCAGAAATCGAGTGCAATATTACTGCTTTTTAACGAATCCTGCAAACTTTAGGCACAAAAAGTATCAATTATTAAAATGATAAAGGAATATTATTTCCGCTTCGTACGCATTTTTAGGACAGTCTTTAATTTCTAAAGTAGCTTTTAGTACAGCCTTGGCAATGCCTCTAAGGTTAGTTAAACTTAATAATTTAACTCGCACACGCACTTCACTGTCAACAGTTACAGGTTGGTTGAATTTAAGTTTTTCAATACCGTAATTTATCATTGACTTAACGTTTTTCACTTCAACAATCTGTTGCCATAAATATGGTAGAACAGATAGTGTAAGGTATCCGTGCGCAATTGTATTTTTGAATGGACTTTCAGTCTTGGCACGCTCTACATCAACATGTATCCACTGGTGATCAAGTGTAGCATCAGCAAACTGATTAATCATCTCCTGAGTTATTCTCAGATAGTCCGATACTCCGACTTCCTGCCCGACAAATTTTTCAAATTCTTCGTAATTATTAATAACCAGCATGTCTATAAATATTTCGTTAATATCTATTTATGATTTCCTTTTCTTGAACAAAGATATATTAATTTCGATAAATGGAATACAACCAATATAAGATTTTATATTATGACTTCTTTATACAATTCTGGATTATCGACAAAGCAATATAAAATAATATGATGATTGATATACCTGTCATTTTGAAAATAATAAGTGCTACTATCGCAAATAAAAACAGGATATATCGGTATTCGTTTCCTTTGAACTTCAAACTCTTTATTTTGAAAGAGAACATTGGAAATTCTGAAACCATCAATAGAGAAAATACAATTACACCAACAATTATAGTGTAAACTAATCCAGCTCCAAGTATAGGTTTACAGCAACTTAAGCTATAACACAAACTTGTCCAAAACATAGCGTTAGCAGGCGTATTCAACCCGATGAAAGCTTCCGACTGACGCTCGTCAATATTAAATTTCGCTAAACGAAGAGCTGAAAAAATAGCCAATAAAAAAGCGATGAAAGGTAAATAATTAATAATAATATCATTATCGAATATTGCCCCAATATTAGCGGATAATAAACTGTAGACTGCTACACTTGGAGACACACCAAAACTGACCATATCTGCCAAAGAGTCTAACTCTTTACCCATCGGAGAATATGCCTTAAGCAAACGTGCGGCAAAACCATCTGTAAAATCGAACAAAGCCGCTATTACTACCCAAAATACAACCCATAAATAAGCACCTTGAAATGCCATTACTACTGCTATACATCCCGAAAAGAGATTGAGCGAGGTTAATATATTAGGTATATGCTTTTTCATTTGTCAGTTTTAAAACGAGCGATTTCAGTTTGATTACCGGTAACCTTCTGATCCATTTCAACCAATACTTCAACATCTAAAGGTAAATAGACATCTACCCTTGAACCTAATTTTATGAAGCCTAAATGTTCATCAATATTAGCTTCATCTCCAACTTCAGCATAAGTTACAATTCGCCGAGCCATCGCACCCGCAATCTGACGCAACAACACTTGGTTCTTACCGTCAGTCGTTTCCATAACAACAGTAGAACGTTCGTTTTCAGTACTTGATTTTGGCAAATAAGCTGCTTTAAAACGTCCGTTATGATGCTTGTTGAATAGCACTTTACCATTTATAGGAAACCAATTAGCATGCACATTAAATGGCGACATAAATATTGAGATCAATAATCGTTTATCTTTAAAATATTCCTTTTCGTACACCTCTTCTATGGCAACAATTTTCCCATCGGCAGAAGCCACAATAGCATTATTTCCATCACCTTTAAACCGACGGTGAGGGCATCTGTAAAAATTAACTACGCACAAATAGACAACTATACTTGCAACTAATATAATATATTGAAATATAGTTACATTAAATAGGTAAAATAAAGCTCCGTTGAGTAAAGCCAGAATTAAGAAATATACAACTAAAACGCCACGCCCTTCGTGATGTATCTTCATAAGCTATCCGATTAATAATAAATTTAGTTGAACAATCGCAAAAGTATCTCTATTTAATGAATATTCAAAATAATGGCTATAAAAAGTACCTAAAAACGGTCAGTTGATAAGTATATTGCACATCAAAAATAAGATATTGCGATCATTATCATTTACTAAACAGAGTTTATTAAGTTTTATAAATAACGCAGCTTAATCATAATACGCTCCGATAATATATTTTTCTTAATTTTGTTGTTATATATGAGTAATAAAAATCCAAATGGAATACATTACAGGTAAATCTCTTAAAGAATACAATTCATTCAAGACCGAAGCGAGTGCCAAACTATTTGCAGAACCCAAAAACGCAGAAGAATTAATACAATGCCTCAACGATTACAGCAAAGAGAAGAAATTAGTAATCGGTGGGGGGTGTAATATGTTTTTCACGAAAGACTTTAACGGGTTGGTAATCCACCCACAATTAAAAGGAATGCGTGAAGCATCAAGCAAAGAAGATGATGATGTCTTTATTGAGGTCATGGCTTCCGAAGATTGGGACGATTTTGTAAAATATACTGTCGAAAAAGGATTCTCGGGCCTTGAAAACCTATCCCTGATACCGGGAACGGTAGGAGCTTCGCCTGTACAAAATATCGGAGCTTACGGAGCTGAAGTGAAAGATTGCATTCGTGAGGTCGTGGCTATCGACATAGATAGTTGCGAGATTATATCATTATCTAATCAAGAATGCAAATTCGGTTATAGAGATAGTATTTTTAAGCAAACAAACAAATATATTATCCTATCGGTTATATTTCATCTTAAACGCACATTTAACTATATTCCAAAATATTTCGATCTGAACAAAGAGCTTGAAGACATTTCTAATCCGACAATTATGGATGTCAGAAATGCCGTGATCAATGTCAGAAAAAGAAAATTGCCTGATGAAAAAGTTTTACCCAATTGTGGTAGTTTCTTCAAAAATCCATACATAACCATTGAACATGCCGATAAAATAAAGCAAAATTACCCCGATTTACCGTCGTTTCCATTTCAAGAAGGCTTAATTAAAACATCGGCTGCTTTTCTGATTGACAAAGCGGGATATAAAGGAAAACGCAATGGAAATATCGGAACCTATCCGAATCAACCTCTCATTATAGTCAATTACGGAACTGATGATGGTACGGAAATTGTGGATTTTATGAAAGAAATAAAAGACGCGGTTAATAACAAATTCGGGATCATGCTTGAACCTGAAGTCTGGATTTTTTAGAAACAGAAAACTGCATTATAATAAATATTAAATGACTGATATAATACATTTATTACCCGATTCGATAGCAAACCAGATTGCTGCAGGCGAAGTTATACAGCGTCCTGCTTCGATTGTGAAAGAGTTACTTGAAAATGCTATTGATGCCGGAGCCACCAAAATACAACTTATCATTAAAGATGCAGGACGTACACTGATACAAGTCATTGATAACGGAAAAGGTATGTCCGCGACAGATGCGCGATTAGCCTTTGAACGTCATGCTACTTCTAAAATAAAATCAGCCGAAGACTTGTTCAATCTTCACACAATGGGTTTTAGAGGCGAAGCATTGGCTTCAATAGCCGCTATTGCCCAGGTGGAGTTGCGAACCAAAAGAGATAGTGACGAAATAGGAACCTTAATCGAGATTTCAGGCTCGAAAGTCGAAAAACAGGAATGTATTTCTTGTCTGACGGGAAGTATCTTTTCGGTGAAGAATATATTTTTCAACGTCCCTGCACGACGCAAATTTCTAAAATCGAACGATACAGAGCGCAGGCACATCCTCAACGAGTTTGAACGAATTGTATTAGTTTATCCCGAAATAGAATTTTCATTCATTGACAACGATGTCGAAGCGCTATCTTATCCTGCAGGAAGTCTTCGGCAGAGAATTGTATCGGTTGAAGGAAAAGGGTTTAACCAACAACTTATCTCCATCGACGTTGAAACCACTTTAGCCAAAATAACCGGTTTCATCGGCAAACCGGAATTTGCACGTAAAACAAGGGCGTTGCAGTTTTTCTTTGTAAATGGTCGCTACATGCGTCACCCGTTCTTCAATAAGGCAGTAACATCAGCTTACGAATCTTTATTACCTGATGGTGTCGCTCCAAACTATTTTATCTATCTCGAAGTTGATCCCGAAAGTATAGATGTCAACATCCATCCAACCAAGACCGAAATCAAGTTTGAGAATGAGCGTCCTATCTGGCAAATTCTTTCAGCGACTGTGAAAGAAGCTCTCGGCAAATTCAATGTGGTTCCTACTATTGATTTCGATACGAAAGACGCTGTGGATATACCCATCTATGATCCGAGCAGAACAGTACGCCAACCAACCATTGAGGTTGACCCGACTTATAATCCGTTCAAATCCACTTCATCAGGAAGAACTTATCAACGTCCGAAGTTTGATTGGGAACAACTGTATCAAGGTTTTGAAAAGACAGATAACGATTTTTCAACCGAACCTCAGAATCATATCTCTACCGATTTGTTTGTAAATAACACTTCGCTTGATACACCCAATGCGAAGGAACTAATAGTTCATTATCAATTCAAAAACAAATATATACTTACGTCTGTTAAATCAGGGTTAATGTTTATTGACCAACATCGGGCGCATGTACGCATTTTGTATGATCAATATTTAAAACAGATACAAAATAAAAAGGGAGTATCACAGCGCACTTTATTTCCGGATATAATTGAATTGACACCTTCAGAAGCGAGCATGATTCCATATTTGATGGATGACCTTGAAGCTGTAGGATTTGATCTTGGTAATCTTGGCAATAATGCATTTGCCATTAATGGCATTCCCTCTGAAATAGGTAATACGGATGCAGTACAATTAATTCATAGTATAATAAATAACAGTATCGAAAAAGGTTGTGATGTAAAAGACGATTTACAGGAAGAGCTGGCATTATCACTGGCAAATGCCGCTGCTATACCTTATGGTCAAAAATTATCTGAAGAAGAAATGATAAAGATAGTAGATCAGCTTTTCGCTTCGCCCATACATAAGCACACACCCGATGGCAAAACCATTGTTTCGTTACTCGATGACAATACCATCGATAAGATGTTTAGATAAATCATCTTGGATATTTAATGAATCATCAACAGAATTAAAATTATGGAACTAAAAGGCAAACATATCATATTAGGTATAACCGGCAGTATAGCGGCTTACAAGTCTGCTATGTTAGCACGTCTGCTCATCAAAGAAGGAGCAGAAGTTCAGATCGTCATTACACCTGCAGGTAAAGAGTTTATCACACCTGTAACTTTATCGGCGCTGACCGGCAAACCTGTTGTAAGCGAATTTTTCACGGCCAACGATGGAACATGGCACAGTCATGTGGATTTAGGGTTATGGACTGATCTGATGATTATAGCACCTGCCACTGCTTCAACTATCGGGAAAATGGCTAACGGAATAGCCGACAATATGCTAATAACAACCTATCTATCGATGAAAGCACCAGTAATGGTGGCTCCTGCGATGGATTTAGATATGTTTGCGCATCCATCAACAATTCGGAATCTCGAAATTTTACGATCATATGGCAATATAATCATTGAACCTGCTGAAGGTGAGCTTGCCAGCCATCTGACCGGTAAAGGGCGCATGGAAGAGCCGGAAAAAATAGTAGCCCAAGCTAAAGATTTCTTTAGGCAACATCAATCGTTAGCAAATAAAAAGATACTTATTACAGCTGGTCCAACCTATGAAAAGTTAGATCCTGTACGTTTTATCGGGAACTATTCATCGGGCAAAATGGGATTTGCCTTAGCTGAAGAATGCGCGGCGAGAGGGGCAGAAGTGATCTTGGTTGCAGGTCCGGTATCTTTAAAAACATCACACCCAAATATAAAGCGCATAGATGTAGAATCGGCTGAAGAAATGTATAACGCTGCTGTAAAATCTTTCCCAAATACTGATGCGGCTATATTGTGCGCTGCTGTTGCGGATTATCGTCCTACAGTGCAGGCTCAGGAAAAGCTGAAACGCAAAAGCGAAACTATGATTTTAGAGTTAACGGCAAATAAAGATATTGCCGCAGAACTTGGCAAGATCAAAAATAAGAATCAGAGACTGATAGGTTTCGCTCTCGAAACACATGATGAGACAGCCAATGCTCTAAAAAAAATTGAGAACAAAAATTTAGACTTTATTATACTTAACTCGCTTAATGACAAAGGAGCCGGGTTCAAATACGATACGAATAAAATCTCAATCCTTGCACAATCAGGTCACCGGATTGACTTTCCGCTTAAATCTAAAAAAGAGGTTGCCGCAGATATCATAAACTCAACCCTTTTGATTTAAAGTCATCGAAAATATATAATGATTGTAAAATCATTAGACTAATAAACGAAACAAACCAACTTTCGTGTATGTTTACTTTATTATGATAAAACAATGCACACAATATGGATCGCAATAAAGTAAAGAAGATAGCAAGCCGAATCGTCATTGTTCTATCAATAATCGTTTGTCTCGGGATTGGTCTGAACTGGTATCTGTCGCGCCGTCTGAACAGTTTTTTGAACAAGACTTTACAAGAGCATGTTTCAGAAGCTACGGATGGTTTTTACACCTTCTCATTCGATGATTTTTCTGTTGGTTTCTTCAATGGAGAATTATCTATAAAAGGTTTAAGATTAAAACCAGACTCTGCTGTATTTGCCCGTTGGAGCGCAAAAGACAGTCTACCCGGCACATATCTTGATCTTAAAATTGCCTCTATTGACTTCAAAGGTCTAAATTTCAAATGGCGTTTAAATTACAGTAAATTACATTTCGATGTTTTTGAAATCATGTCGCCGGAAATAAAGGTCTATGATATTTACAATTCAAGACAATACAGTTACAAAACCAGTAAATTCCAAGACAAAGATTTATATGAACTTGTCTCGCCTTATATTGACATTGTGACTGTAAAAAAGATGAACCTTGAGAATGCGTGCATATCATATACGGTAGAGGATTCAATATCATCAACAGTTTATAAACTTGATGATGCGAGTTTTCACGCTTACGGATTCATATTGGACAAGAATTCTTCAAAATCCGGGAAATTACTATATTGTGACAACTTCGATTTCTCCGCCATTAAGCCACAAACACTCTTATCGAACGAACAATTAAAGCTGACAACAAACAAAATAATTCTTGACACCAAAGACTCTATAATTCTAATTGACAATGTTAAACTTTTCTCTAATCAGGCTTACCGACAGACAGAGGATTTTATAAATGCTCAGATCAAAACAATTGCTATAAATGGGATCGACTTTAAAAGGATTAACGCTCTCACATATCTGCAAACAAAATCATTTAATATTCTGACCACTGATATCTATTATTCGCAATTAGCTGATAGGTATGATTATAGCGATAAAAACAATCACAACATCAATTATGTCAAAATATTAGAAGCCGACTCCTTACTGCGACATTGGTCATTATACGACATAACTTCACCTTTACTACACAGCATAATTATTGACAAAATAACAATAGGCGATGCAAGTTTCAGATATACAGTCCGAAACCAAAATGACTCTGACACTTATAAATTAGACAATTTCGATTTTGAAATAAACAAATTCAAAATTGACTCAGTCACAAATGCGGTGAACAGATTTAAGCATGCTGACAGTTTTATCCTCAACGCCACAGGTATTGAAGGATGTGTACCAAGCAAAAACCATCAGTTTAAGATAAAAAGCATAAAATTAAATACTATTAAGCAATACTTCAGAATAGAAGATATAAATTTAAAATCCATTAGCGCAACTACTAATTCGGATTATCTTTACAGTACTGTTAGAAGTATAAATTTTGAAGGACTTAAATTTCAAAAAGGCATTGATGCTGATCTCCTTGAGATAAATTATCCTATATTCAGATACTCACAAAAAACGTTCAAAAAAACACAGCCTAATGCCGACAAATACGACAACGATTCGCTGCAAAGTGATGTAGCCGAACTTTTATCTCCTTTTTTAAATCATCTTACTGTAAAAAAAATCAGGTTGAATAATGCCGATGCTGTGTTCAGCAATCAAATAACCAATGATAAATACAGCTTGCATTCTTTTGATTTTTATGCCACAAATTTTAAAATAAACGACACCACCAGACTTACTAAAAACTATTTCTTTTCGTGTGATTCTTTTGCCCTTAAATTCACCGATTTCAATAATCTCTCGCCGGACAAAAATTACAGGCTGAAAATAAAGAAGGGTTATCTTTCAGGCATCCATGGTCGACTTCATTTAGAAGGTGTCGAGCTTATCCCGCAAACAACCTATATTTCCTCAAACCAACCCTCTTTATACTTTAAAACTCCCCTGATTAACATTAGTGACATTACTTACGATTTCAATACACCGGGACGAGATAAAATTCTCAATCTTGGAGATATAAGATTGGAAAATCCGCAAATTTATTATACGTCTCCTAAATCGCAGAACGGACTCCATAGTAATGATAATTCCGTTGTAAAAAAACAGTCTCCGTTATTCAAACTGATAACAATAATGTCTCTCGATATTTCATATCCTTATATGAGATTCTCTAAAGATGCTGATGACAGCGCAAACATACATTTAGATAAATTATCGATGAAAGGGCTAAATCTGCAGCCTGCAAGTTTGAAAATGGCAGACTTAACTTTATTAAGACCTAAAATACAAACTCAGTCTCCAACCTTACGAGCTAATATACAAGCCGAAGGGTTAAATCTTACGGCTCTTGAATGGTATCAGGGAAAAGATTCTGAACTAAAACTCAATAGCATCATTTTATCTTCTCCTTCTATATTATATCGCAATACTTTATCGAATAATGAAACAGCTGAACGTAAGCAAAATCAGCTTACTGAAGATTTTTATTCTACACTATCTAAGAAGATTGCTGATAAAATCACTTTATCTAAGGTTGCTGTAACAGATGCCAATATAAATTATCTGAACGAAACGAATAAAGACAGTCTAAAAATACAAAAGATTAATAAAACCCAACTTGAGTTTGCTAATCTCAATATTGATAACAAACGAAAAAACATAAAATTCGACAACCTCCTTTTTGAGACCAATAACTTACGTTTACCATTGCCCAACGAATTTTATACAATAGATATTAATAAATTATATCTCAACCAAAACGATTCTATTCTAACGATTAAAGGTTTTAATCTGATTCCCGCATATTCGAAAATGGAGTTTGCTCATCAACACCCTAAGCACAAAGACTGGTTTGATGCAAGCGTTCGAGACATCAGTATTTCGGGCATCGACTTCAGACGCTATTTCAAAGACCATGAGTTATGGATAAGCGATATTAAAATATCAGACCCTGTTTTAGAAAATTTTAAAAATCAACAGATCGAAATAGAGCATAATAGAATGCCGCTCATATATGAGGGATTACAAAAATCACCGATTAAATTTCATGTCAACAATATCAATATCAACAACTTTAACGTCACATATGAAGAGCTTGCAAAAAAAGGCACTTATCCGGGTTTAATTACTTTCCGTCCGATTAATGGTAGAATTAAAGGGTTGAGCAATATTGTTCAGCAAAAAGAGCAATACACACAGATTGATGCGAATGGTATATTCATGGATAATATTCTATTTACTGCTACATGGACAATTCCCGTAGATAGTCTCAACGATAAGTTTTTCATCAATGCTCATATCAATAAGTTCGACCTCAATCAACTCAATCAGATAATCATACCTTTGGGGGGAGCTGAGGTTAAAAGCGGTGTTGCCGATGATGTGAAGTTTGATATACAGGCATCGAGTAAAGAGGCTTATATTGATATGCAATTTCTTTACAACAACCTCGAGATAAATATATTAAAAGACACGGAAGAAGGAACGTATAACAAATTTGTAAGCTCTTTAGCCAATATCATAATAAGGAACAACAATCCGAATAACGAAAAGTCAAGCCCTCGGGTTTCTCGGCAATTACATGTGAAACGAGATCCTTATCATTCTACATTCAATTATATGTGGCAGATTTTAAGACCGGCAGCTGTAGAAGCAGTCGGCATATCGGCACAAAGCCAGAAATTAGCCGGTGGATTCTCTCAATTCTTCGGTAAGGTCAAAACCTTTTTCAGCTTCGGTAAGAAAAAGAAGAATGACAAAAAGGACGTGGAATCTACAAATTCACGAAACAACTCAGACACCTCGAAATAAGCGTCCTTGAAATGTATTTCTTTCTTTAAAACGTTTCAGCACTTTAGCCGTGAACTCATAATTTTTCAGCCCCCAGTCGGGTGCGATAAGCAACTGCTTGGGAGACTGTGACACAAATCGTTCAATATAAAAGTCGGGATTCAATAGTTCTGCAAAGTCTATACACAAATCTATATATTCATCCACTTCATAGAGGTGAAACCATTCGGGATTCTTGCGGTACTGACTTGCCATAACAGTACCCTTAATCAATTGTAATTGATGAAGTTTCACTGTACAAATGGGCAAATTAGCGATCATGCGGGCATTATCCAGAATTTGCGATCTGTCTTCGCCCGGCAACCCCAAAATAAGATGCACGCCCGTGCGGATTCCTCGTTTGGCTGTGCGCTCAATGGCATCGACTCCTTCGGCAAAGCTATGACCACGATTAATGAACTCAAGTGTACGGTCAGAAGATGTCTCTAAACCATATTCTATGAGCAAAAAGCATCTTGATTTGAGTTCCTCAAAATAGTCGAGCAACTCATCCGGCATACAATCGGGACGTGTGCCGACTATTAATCCTACTACTCCGGGATATGCTAAAGCCTCTTCGTATTTGGCTTTTAAGCTTTCCAACCCATCATAGGTATTTGTGTATGACTGAAAATATGCAAGATATTTCATATCCGGATATTTACGGGAGAAAAAGGCTATACCTTCAGTCAGTTGATCTGTCACTGACTTTTGACCATTACCGTATCCGGGGCTAAAGCTCTGATTGTTACAATAGGTACACCCTCCTACTCCTTTGAGTCCGTCTCTATTAGGGCATGTGAAACCGGCATTAATGGATATTTTCTGAACTTTATAATCAAATATTTCGTTGAGTAATTCAGAAAACTCTCTATAATAATTATTATTTTTTTCCAACGGTCGATTCTAAATACGATACTATAAAAACGTCTTGAGAAAGCATTACTTAAAAGGTAACAAAAGTAACACTTTTACAGCGGTTTGAGATATGTATTTGTGGTGCTTATGTGTAATCGGTTATAAACTTACAGCATCCCAATACATTGATAAAAATAATTTATTCCGATAAAACATTCGTGCAATGAAAGGAACATTCATCGAAAGGAAGGTTATTAGAAAAAGGGATTGTTTTTAATTTCTTCGCCGATGGTGGTATATGGTCCATGACCGGGATATACAACCGTATCGGATGGGAGTGTAAACAGTTTTTCTCTGATTCCTTCAAGCAATAAATTCAGATTGCCCCCTTCAAGATCGGTCCTTCCGATGCTGCCTCTGAACAAAACGTCTCCAACAAAGACGCATCCTGCGTTTTGATTGTAAAATACAATACTACCGGGTGAATGTCCCGGAACATGGAGCACGATCAACCGTTGGTTACCGAAGGTCACAACATCATTTTCGTTCAGATAATGCCCTATTCCGGGGGAGGTAATGCCCCTGTCATCGAACCCGAACATTTTGAGTTGGGCGGGCAAATTATCGAGCATAAATTCATCGTTTATATTGGCTTCGGGCTTGATATTAAACTGCTCATAAATAAATCCATCTCCAAAAACATGGTCGAAGTGAAGATGTGTTTGAAGAAGGTGTCTGACTTTCAACTCATTGTCAAGAATGAAATTTAATAGAAGTGCTTTTTCGTCAGGATAAAAACATCCGGGATCAATTATAACACATTCTTTCGTCTCGTCATAGAGTACATAGGTATTCTCTGCAATAGGGTTGAATTCAAATATTTTAATTTTCATTATGCCTAAACAATAATTAGTTTAACAATGACTTCTCAAGACATCATAACGTAAACAATCTTTTTTGTATCGAAGTATTCTTCATCAAAAAACATTGACAGGTCATCGGTCTCAGCAGTCTTTTTAAATGGTTTAAGTTCGCCATCAAGATTTCCGCCTTTTAGGCAGATCAGTCCGTTTGGCAAAGCGTTTTTGCAATCTTTCGACACATTCTTACGGACTATTTTCACCAAATCGGGAAGTGGCATTACTGCTCGACTAACAATAAAATCGAATTGTCTTTTTTCTTCTTCGGCGCGACAATGTTTAAATTCCACGTTACGTAATCCGATAGCTCCGGCTACTTCGGTCGCCACTTTTATTTTTTTACCGATACTGTCGACTAAGGTAAAATTGCATTGTGGAAACATAATCGCCAAGGGTATACCGGGAAATCCACCACCCGTGCCAACATCCATGACATTTGTACCGTCTACAAATTGTATTAACTTGGCAATGGCTAATGAATGCAGGATATGATGAACGTACAGGTTATCTATATCCTTGCGAGATATGACATTAATCTTAGTGTTCCAATCTGAATATAAAGGAAATAGAGCAGCAAACTGTTCCTTTTGCTGCTCTGTGAGGTTTGGAAAATATTTTAAAAGTACATCCATTATTCAAAAAAAATCGAAATCGGAGAATTATCTTTAAGTATATCGAAAATCTCCTTATATGATATATTAACTGTTATTTCTCCTAAAGAAGGTGCGGCATACTCTCCCTGACTGAAAATATAGGTTATGCCTTTATCATCTACAATAAAATTATTGTTTGAGGTCAAATCTTCTATACCCCAATAGCCAAGCTCCAACAAATCATTTGTGCTTTTAGCTTTATTCTGTTTAAGTATTTTGTCTTTGATTATCTGATTCAGCTCGCCTTCATAACCTGATTTAAAAATATCGGCTTCGGAAAGAAAATTTCCATCCTTCAAATTAATCACTACATTTTTAAAAGTAGTGTATGAGTTAGCTCCTCCTTTATAATCCATAGCTGCAACCTGATATGAAATCAACTGGGCTCTATTAAACAATACCTTACTTTCGATAATTTTATAATATGAAAAATAATCAAGCGATTCTCCTGATTCTTTCCAGTCAGGGAAACTTGTTTTAGCCTCATCTTTATAATTATTGATATATGCTTGGGTATAGTTAGCTATTGCTTCATCGGGTAATGATTGAGTCAAGGAATCATCATCAAAGAATACGCCGTTTAACTCTTTTCTTATTTTATTAAGAATAGCTTCATCCTTGTATTTCACCGGTGTTACATAATTAATCTTTAGTGAACAGGATGGCTTAGTTGAATCGCCGTCAAGATAATAAATTTTTGAAGTCTTTATACTGTCAAACACTATATCGTTTTCAACATCCGACACACCTTTATTCTTACAAGAAGTAGCTAAGAAAGATAATATAGCAATCGTAAAAAACACGTAGTTTATAAAAGTCTTCATAGAATATATTTTTAAATATAACCTCGCAAATATACAACTAAAATGGAAACTACAATCTTAAATGAAAATATAAATCTCTCAACAGACAATACTTCAGTCAAACCTAAATCATTATACTCCAATAATTTGAATTATATTACAAATACAAAATCAAAATAAATGGTTTGTGAAACCAAACCGGCTTGGATAGCAATCATTTAATTGAACTTAAGTATTATGAATAACATCTGAATAATATTATTTCATTAATCCGGCATCTTTGAATAGTAAATAAGATCGATAAATTCACTATTTTTGGAGATCAAATTTAAGTTTACAACAATATCTGAACTCCGATATGATTAATATAAAAAAAATAAAAGGTATAATATTTGATTACGGCGGAACAATAGACAGCAACGGAAAACATTGGGCTGAAGTTATTTGGGAGGCTTACGAAGACAACAAAATACCAGTTTCCAAAGAACAATTCCGTGAGGCTTATGTATATGCAGAACGCTATCTTGCCACACATCCGGTAATACAACCCGATGATAATTTCGGGGTCTTGTTACGAAAAAAAACCGACCTGCAGATAAACTTTCTTCGAGAAAAAGGATATTTATCCGACGACGAAAAAAATAAGGAGTACAGTCAGTTAATATCTGCACAATGTTATAACTTTGCTAAACAAACCGTGAACGCAGAAAAAGAGTTATTATCTGCTTTGGGCGAAAAATTCCCGATGGTTTTAGTTTCTAATTTTTACGGGAACGTACAAGCAGTATTAGCCGATTTTGATTTATTGAAATACTTTGGTGAGATAATAGAATCTGCTGTGGTTGGTGTGAGAAAGCCCGACCCTGCGATATTTGGGTTAGGAGTAGAGAAACTTGCCCTGCCTTCAGAAGAAATAGTCGTAATCGGAGATTCGTACACAAAAGACATTGTGCCGGCAACCAAAAATGGCTGCAAAACCATCTGGCTGAAAGGACCCGGATGGGAAAAAGACGACGAAGATGCTACGGCTGACGTTGTTATTACGGACTTCATAGCGTTGAAGGACATCTTTCAATTAAGCTGAAAGAACAAAAAGTACTTATTTTTCTGAATAATATTTTGGCGCCAGCTGTATGTTCGGTTGCCGATAATGGAAGTCTGTTCGTTAAAAACGAAGATGATGGAAAATATCGGGTTGGGATAATAAAACGGCAACAGAGATACAATTGATACCATTCTATTATATGCCTCTCCGCTGGGAGGGCAAAGTTTAAAGAAAGCTGCGGGTTGCAGCATCACTTAAAATTTTAATAATAAAATGGAAAAAGTACATGTAAAAGAAGCCAAAGGAAAACTTGGCGTTCTTACTGTCGGAATTGGTGCAGTAGCCACCACATTCATGGCAGGAACATTAATTGCCCGAAAAGGCATGGGAGTTCCTGTTGGTTCAATCACTCAATTGGCAACCATGCGATTGGGTAAAAGGGAAGAAAACCGCTTCCCGAAAATAAAAGATGTTGTGCCTTTGGCAGATATGGAAGACATCGTATTTGGCGGATGGGACATCTTTGAAGACGATGCCTACGAAGCCGCTAAGCACGCCGAAGTCTTAAAAGACGAAGATCTGAACAAAGTGAAAGACGAGCTTGTAGCCATCAAGCCAATGAAAGCAGTCTTCGATCAACAATTTGTAAAACGTCTGCACGGCACTTGGGTGAAATCAGGAAAAACCAAATGGGAACTGATGGAACAAGTGAAAGAAGACATCGAAGATTTCAAAAAGAAAAACAATTGCGACCGTATTATCGT
This sequence comes from uncultured Dysgonomonas sp., assembly GCA_945273835.1. GTDB lineage: Bacteria > Bacteroidota > Bacteroidia > Bacteroidales > Dysgonomonadaceae > Dysgonomonas. The sequence continues at coordinate 15,429 of CALYPL010000006.1, forward strand.
AATCTGGTGTGGAAGCACAGAAGTGTTCACCCCAATGAGTGAAGTACACAAATCACTCGCCGCATTTGAAAAAGGATTGCGTGAAAATCACAAAGACCTTGCTCCTTCCAACATTTATGCTTATGCCGCCGTGTCGATGGGTATCCCTTACATCAACGGAGCTCCGAACCTGACAGTAGACATTCCTGCCATGTGGGAACTTGCGGCTAAAACGAGTACACCGATTTGCGGAAAAGACTTTAAAACAGGTCAGACCATGCTAAAGACGGTTTTGGCACCTATGTTCAAAACCCGTATGTTGGGACTGAACGGATGGTTCTCAACCAATATTCTTGGCAACAGAGACGGCGAAGTGTTAGACGATCCGGGATCATTCAAAACTAAAGAAGAATCAAAACTGTCTGTGATCGGGAACATTCTTCAACCCGAACTTTATAAAGAACTTTATGGCGAAGTATATCATAAAGTACGTATCAACTATTATCCGCCTCGCAAAGACAACAAAGAAGGATGGGATAATATAGATCTTTTCGGTTGGTTGGGTTATCCGATGCAAATAAAAGTAGATTTTCTATGCCGCGACTCAATCCTTGCGGCACCGCTTTGCCTTGACTTAGTTTTGTTTACCGATCTTGCTAAGCGAGCCGGAATGAGTGGAATACAGGACTGGCTTTCATTCTATTTCAAAAGTCCGATGCATGAGCCTGCGAAAATAGCAGAACATGACCTCTTTATTCAATACGTAAAACTCAAAAATACGCTACGTAAAATCATCAATGAAGAAACAGTCGATTTCATCGACTAAATCTGTAATATCAAAGGGGATATTTGTTTCAATATCCCCTTATTTTTTAAGGCAATATCTATCTTCTCTGGTAAAAAGGTCATTAAGCTTAGTTAAGAAACCTACAAGTATGAAATTCATCTGCATTCTTCCGATATGAACATACCAGTCAACAAAACAACTGAAACTGTACAATTTTCCTCCTTCAGTTTTGGTGAACGTATCGAGAGAATCGTTTTTCATCCTCTTCTATTGAAACGTGCAAATCATCATCAAATAACTGCAATGCTCTAAAGCCGTTACAATAACTTATCTTTAAATTTACATAAGGACCAAAAAAATGCCCAAGTATATTAATGTTTATCTAATTTTCAGCTTATCAACAAACTACCGATCTGATTTTTTCACTCATTTCGATATATGTTAAGCCCTTATATTACAGTACGAATTAGCTCGTAAATTAGTCCCATCAATCTGTCCATCGTTACCTTTAATTTCACTTACAGATAATGTCATGTGGCATCAGTGGTACCAATGGCAGTGCCTTTTATGAAAATTACAACAAAGCGAATCGCTCCCATTTGTAAACTATAAGTATTGTAATTGTCTTTTCAGACGATAAACATTTTTATTAAAAAAATAGGAGTTGGGCGAGCCATTGACAATCCGAATGGCTTCGATTAGGAATATATAAATTGAAGTTTATATTGCAAAATATTGATATTGGTTTGCAACAATTCTAATATAAAACGTTAATGATTCCTCCGGTTGAATGATAAATTTAAAGAATCTTGATCATTAGTATTTCTACAGCACTATCTTTATGGGCAGAGGTCCCTTTACTCTCTTTATCGTATGGATGCGTGTGCTAAAAAGTATTGCCTTCGTGACTGGGTGTAAAAAAGCAATTGAGATGGCATTGGTCATGAAGATTATCAGTAAATTTATCTTTATTAATGCCTTTATTTTTCCTTAATCTTATTAATACATAAACCTCCGACTATTGAGCCGGAGGATGTGAATTATGTATATCTAAAATATTTTTAATTTCAATTAGCGAGCACGGAAGGCAAATTGTAATCTTACCATTGGCCAAACTCCGAAACCTTTATAGCTACTTATATCAATGGCGTCTTTGACATCTTGTTGATTTACTTCTTCAATCTTATTACCATCTTGATATATTGAATGCGAAGGTTGTACTACCACACCTAAGTCACAATTGACTGTTAATCCTGAATTACCCGGTATCGCACGACCAAAACCTATACCTATATATGGCTTAACGATTGCCCCATAACGTATATCAGCTTCTAAGCGTCCATTTTTCACGCTTAGTGATCTACCATCCGCAATCAAATTAGGCCAACCTCGATCGGGTGCATTTGATGCTAATTGAGCCGGTTTATTGGTACTCGGATTAACTAAATAGCCTCTTGCTTGTAATTCGGATTTTCCAACGAACAAACCTGCGGTAAGATGTAAAGTTTTATTTTCGCTTGGATAATAATCGAACATAACATGTCCATGAAATAAATTTGGCTTAAAAGAAACTCTATACTCAGGATTGTAATTACCTGCGACACGATCTTTAAGCACTTGATCTTTTACATCGAGACTTTTGTTCAAACCAATTGCGGGTGGCATATATGTAATACCAAGCCGTAAGTCTACTTTATAATTTATAGAAGTCACGGCTTCAAGTCCTACCCCCATAGTTGAAATACCAAAAGCTAGTCCTATCTGATCAATAGACTTTTTATCATATCTGTCAAACCATGTATTGTTCCCTTGTGAACTTATCGACCGGACATAATTACCTCGCGATACCACAGCCCTTTGAGCTATCAATGGCATATTCAATGCAAGCAATGGACAAAGAAGCAGCAAGTTAAAAATAATCTTTTTCATGTAGTTGTAGAAAAGTATTAGGTATACTTGATAATAAATCTTAAAATATATTTTTTATTTAATCAGAAATACGAAAACCGATAATTGATTTAAGCATTTCTAAACATATTTAATTAATAATTTGGATGTAAAGTTAAATTATTTTTTTTAATAAACATGAATGATCGTATAAATCTAATGTTTTTTTTAGAAAAACAATTTGTTATTAAGCGAATTATATTTTCTAATTATCAAAAAAAGTGACCCCGACGGGAATCGAACCCATATCAAAGGAACCGGAATCCTTCATTCTATCCATTAAACTACGGGGCCAAATGACATAAAGCACAAAAGTAAAAAAATAATCTGATCTTTTAGTGATATTTTTTTAATTTTGGATATCACTAAGCAATAGCACCACAATATTAATAAAGTCTTATGGATGTTAAAATAGAACCAACCTGGAAAGATCAACTCCATGAAGAATTTGACAAAAATTATTTTGTCAGATTAACTGATTTCGTAAAAAAAGAGTATTTGGCAAGAAAAACGTTTCCACCGGCAAGACTCATTTTTAATGCGTTTGATAATACACCGTTCGATAAAGTAAAAGTCGTGATATTAGGACAAGATCCGTATCATAATGACGGACAAGCTCACGGTTTATCTTTTTCTGTCAACGATGGCGTCCAGCAACCACCTTCTCTTGTCAATATATTTAAAGAAATTAATCGAGACTTAGGTATTCCCATACCCACATCAGGCAATCTTACCAGATGGGCAAATCAAGGTGTACTTTTACTTAATGCAACCTTGACTGTACAAGCACACATGGCAGGTTCGCATCAGGGGAAAGGATGGGAAATGTTTACGGACGCTGCCATTCGCAAATTATCTGAGAAAAGAGAAAATATCGTTTTCCTATTATGGGGTTCTTATGCTCAACGAAAGGCTGAATTTATTGATCCGTCAAAACACCTCATTTTAAAATCGCCGCATCCATCACCACTTTCGGCTCATCGGGGTTTTATCGGCAATAATCATTTTAGCCTGACAAACCAATATCTCGAATCGAAAGGTATAGAACCAATCAAATGGTAATATAGTTTCAGCCAATAAGTTTGAAAACATTATTCAAAACGCCAATGAGGTTTTATGAAATTTAGTTAATAAATAATAGATAATATTTACTCATTGTTAAACTTAACTAAACTCTAATAATTAAGAATTTGGAAATTTGGAGCATATTATTATTAAGGATACATTTGTAATGTGTTTTTCATAGTATTAGATTTAAGGTTAACAATGAAGATTGGTTGTCGTGATGACAACCTTTTCTTTTATAAATAATGTCTGAAACTTTTTATTTCTTCGAGAAAAGTCTGATAAATTCACCAATCCAAAGAACAATTGATGTACCACCGATGATAATCAACCAATCACGAAGAGCTAAAGGCATGGTACGGAAAATATCACCTCCAAAAGTCACGATTATAAATTGCCCTACAAGAATAACTACAGCAATGAGGACAAAACCAAAACTTTTAGTTAAACCTCTGAAAGCAGAATATCCTGTATGAAAAGCCTTTGCATTAAACATATTCCAGAACTGAAGCAATACGAAAACTGTAAAAAAATAAGATAGGAAATATCGTTCACGATCAGCCGGAGCTACATAACTAAACCATTGAGAAAGATGTTCGGGTGCATCGAAATAATATATCATACCGATAAGCAAGACCACGAATGACAATCCATACCCAAATATCCATTTAGACATAAGAGGAGTAATTATAAAATCGCTGTTTCGGCGTGGTTTGTCATTCATAACATCGGGATTTGGCGGCAATGATGCCAAAGCTCCTGCAGCAAAAGTATCCATGATCAGATTTACCCACAGCATTTGCGTAACTGTTAGCGGTACAGTTTGTCCGAATATGGAACCTAAAAACACGATTAATAAAGCGGCAAGATTAATTGTGACCTGAAACAAGATAAACCGCTGAATATTCTGATAAAGGGAACGCCCCCACATAACTGCTGTAGCAATGCTGCTGAACGAATCGTCAAGCAAGGTTATATCGCTCGCTTCTTTGGCAACTGAAGTACCTGATCCCATTGACAGACCTACATCTGCAAAATTAAGAGCAGGTGCATCATTAGTCCCATCGCCTGTAACGGCAACAATTTCATGCTTTTTTTTCAAGAGTGAGACAAGACGTTGTTTATCGGTAGGGCGGGCACGACACATAATCTTCAGATCTTGCACTCTTTCTAAGGCTTCTTCATCTGATAATTTTTCAAAATCAACACCCGATATAATATTGTATTCTGTGTCTTCATTACTCCATATTCCGATCTGGCGACCAATTTCACGTGCTGTTCCATATGTATCGCCTGTCACAATCTTTACTTTGATGCCCGCGCGTGAACACTCTTCAACTGCATGCGGCACATCAACGCGAACTGGGTCAGAAATAGCTGTTATGCCTAAAAATATAAATTTATTTCCTTTTACTATATCGATAATATTTTCATAACCACCTTCAACAATCTGGTAAGCAAAACCTAAAGTCCGCATAGCCTGTCCCTGATATTGCGCCAGCTTATCATCAACAGCACTTCTGTATGCATCTATATCTGCCAATTCATTTTGTGTGCGCACAAGTCCGCAATGCCCGATTATGACCTCAGGAGCACCTTTTAAGTAAATAACCTTTTTGTTCAGCACCTTAGAATCGACAATTGTAGCCATATATTTACGCTCAGTGGAAAAAGGCAATTGCCCTTCTATCTTGATTTCTTCACGAATATCAAGATAATTCACATTCCGGCTGTTAAGCCAAAGAAGGAGAGCGCCTTCTGTTGGGTTGCCGAGCGCCACAACTTTTTCTTTGTTAGAAAAATCAAGAAAAGCGGTCGAATTAACGGCTATTCCTTCGCTAATAAGCCGGCTGTTTTCGTCATCGCCGATCTGTCCATCAGGTAAACTATAAAAATCGGCTTTATATACCTGCATCTGATTTTGAGTAAGTGTACCTGTCTTATCCGTGCAAATCACAGTCACCGCCCCCATCGTCTCGCAAGCATGCATTTTCCTGACCAAATTATTCATCTTCAACATACGTCTCATGCTCATTGCCAAACTGAGCGTAACACTCATTGGCAATCCTTCGGGAACAGCCACAACAACCAAAGTCACAGCTATCATGAAATATTGAAGTATTTTTTCAGCGAGATCAAGGCTTATCCACGAATTTTCATCGGCGGGATTAACCCCGATAAGACATCCTATGCCGATAATAATGCCGGAAGTAATAATACCTAATACAATCCAGAGCAGCCAACTCCAACTTTCAATTTTTTTAGGTAATTCTCGAGGTTTACCCAACAGATCGAAAACACTATAAAAAATAGGCACCCACATCTTTGATAATGCGACTATTATACCGATCAAAACAGCTCCTAACAACCCGAGTTGAGTCAAACTCAAAGAAACATCCGGGTTGAGAAGTATATTTCGTATAAACAATACCGAAAATGTAAGCACGGCGAGAGAAAGTCCCGCGACACTCACAAACTTGGCGAGCATATCAAGTTGCTTATTAAGAGGAGTTTCACCCTCAACAGTTTCAGTTGCTTTCTCGGCAACTTTACCAAATTCTGTTGCGTCCCCTACTTTAACAACTCTGTATGTACCATGACCGTTAATAACTTTAGTTCCACGCAATACCCAGTTAGACGGATATGTAACCCCTTTCTCAAAATGATCCGGATCAGTTGTTTTGTCTATACTTGGCTCTCCTGTCAAAGTAGATTCATCTATCTGTAATGAAGTAGCATCCAGTAATTCGCCATCGGCAGGAACTTCGTTGCCTGTTTCGAGTAAGACAATATCACCTACAACAATATCTTTTTTGGGTATCTGACAAACATTATTGTTACGCACCACCATTATCTGTTCGTCATCATTTACCTGATTTAGAACATTGAATTTATTGTTGGCATCCCGCTCAAACCAGAAAGCTATACCTGTTGCAAGCAATATGGCACAAAATATCCCAATTGTCTCGGCATACTCATTATGAATGATTGAAATACCTAATGACAAAAATGCTGCGATAAGCAAAATGCGTATAATAGGATCGTTAAACTTTTCAAAAAAAAGTTTCCATAGAGGAGTTTTCTTCGGTGGAGTGATTAAGTTGTTTCCGTTTTTTTCTCTGCTGATAAGCACCTCTGCATCAGTCAGACCAATATAATGTTTATTCTCTTCCATCTAAAATTTATAATACGCTAAAATATAATACTACATTATGAATCAATGCCGCAAGATACGAATAAATCGTGAAGTATCTGAAAATCGAAACTTTAATGATAAGATTAATAATATTGATAGTAACCGATATATTAGCAGATCAACACACCGACATGGTGACGATAAATATGAGGCAAATTCATTATCTTTACAAATAGAAAATAACATAATTTACGGCATAACAACCTATGAATAAGCTATCTAAAATCAAGTAAGCTTAAATTTGCAAACAGTTATAAGATATGAAAAAAGATAACGATTGGAAAGACCGTCTGAATATAGTATACTCCACTAATCCTGATTTCAATTACGAAGACGGAAGTGTTGAAGAAAGTGAAACGCTGCCAAATGAAAAACAGGCTTTACGCATTTTACTTGATAAACGCAACCGAAAAGGCAAAGCGGTTACCCTCGTCACAGGGTTTGTCGGAACTACTGATGATCTGGAAACTCTTGGCAAATTTTTGAAAACAAAATGTGGAGTTGGCGGATCGGCTAAAGATGGTGAAATAATTATACAGGGAGATTTACGGAATAAAGTTCTTGAATTGTTACAAAAAGAAGGATATGCCAAATCACGCATCATATAACGATGCCAACCTGCATATATATAAAGCATCGGCGGGATCGGGAAAGACATACCGGCTGACTGCTGAATATCTGCGCCTGCTGTTTACTTCGGCATCGGCTTATAAGCATATTTTAGCGGTGACTTTTACAAATAAGGCAACCGATGAAATGAAGAGCCGTATTGTGAACGAACTTGCTAAACTGGCAACCGACAAGCCATCGGACTATACGGATATGCTGATGGAGGAACACAGCATTTCGGAAGATCAGGTTAGAGCTAAGTCAAGACAGATATTGACCGATATTCTGCACGATTATTCAGCTTTTTCAGTCAGCACGATAGACCGCTTTTTCCAACAAACCATGCGTGCCTTTACCCGTGAAATAGGTATCGGGGGCGGTTATAACGTGGAGCTTGACACAACCTCGGTTTTAGATACTGCAATAGACAATATGCTTCTGGGGCTGGAAAAAGACGACAGCAAACAGTTGCTCGATTGGCTGATCCGTTTCTCGGAAGAAAAAATCGAGAATGGCGAAACTTGGAATATTCGTAACGACATACAATCGCTTTCTGATGAAATATTCAAAGAAAGCTACAAGGTATCTCGTGACTTGGTGCAAGCCGATATTTCGGACAAAGCACTTATGGAGAGCTATAAAGATATGCTTCATGAGTGTATTTCCTCGTTCCGCAAAAAGTTGCAGGAATTGGCTGAGAAAGGCATCAACATCCTTACCCGCTATGATCTATCGCCCGATGACATGAAAGGAGGCAGCCGTTCTCCGTTCAATATGTTATTGAAATGGGCTAACGGCGAAATGACAGAACCTTCCGTCGCCTTTCTCAACCTTGAAAGCGAAATAACAAACTGGTACACAGCAAAGACATCAGCAGGTGTACGGAATAAAATTGAACAGGCCTATGATGGGGGATTAAATGCTTGTATTTGCGAAATAATCGCACATTTCGGTAAATCACAGATTTATCAGACAGCTTGTGAAATAAACCGTTACTTCTTCACTTTAGGCATATTAGGCGATATTGACAAAAAGATAAGGGAATATACCGCCGAAAATAATTTGATGCTCATATCGGATACGACTGAATTACTTTATCAAATTATTCAGGGGAGTGATGCTCCGTTTATCTACGAAAAAACGGGTTTGCGTGTAACGAATTACATGATTGACGAGTTTCAGGATACATCACGCATGCAGTGGGAAAATTTTCGTCCGCTTGTCAGCGACAGCCTTTCGCAAGGTAACCGAAACTTTATAGTGGGGGATGTAAAACAGAGTATTTACCGATGGCGTAATTCGGACTGGAAACTGCTTGATGAACAATTGGATTATGATTTTCGTCCCGAAGAAATTAGGCACGAATCGTTAGATACTAACTGGCGAAGCACGTATAACGTCATAGCCTTCAATAACGCCATATTCAGTATCGGCGCAAAATTGTTACAAGATCAATACAACAGCGTATTACCTCAAGACAATAGTTTTCTAAACGAAACTTATGCTTCACGTATTCTTAAGGCATACTCTGATGCTTATCAGCAAACGCCCGTATCACGTACTGATGATAAAGGACATGTTAAGATAAATTTTATCGACACAACCGAGTATGACTGGCAATCGTATGTGCTTGAACAACTTCCGATACAGATTGAGGAATTGCAAGACAAAGGTTACAGACTGAAAGACATAGCCATACTGGTACGTACTAAAAAAGAGGGTGCTGAAGTGGCGAATTGTCTGCTGGAATACAAAAATAAGCATGAAAGCAGTAAGTACAGATACGACATCATTTCGGACGAAGCATTATATTTAGACAATGCTAAAAGCATAAAATTGATTATCGCACTCTTGCGATATATTCATTCTCCGGCTGATAAATCGCTCCGGACATTAGCTATTTTTGAATATCTTAAAAGCAGTAACGGCATCAAAGCTGAAGATGCTCTTCGAAAATATTTCTCTGACAATGAAGATTTACCTTCGGATGTGAAAGATATTATCGGACAAATAGGTCGGCTACCGCTTTACGACATGACGGAAGGATTATTCAGATTGTTCGCCGATGCCATGGAGGAAAACGAGCAGATTTATATTCAATCGTTCCTCGATCTGGTGCTTGATTATACGGTACGTCATTCGTCCGATCTTGATGCTTTTTTGCGTTGGTGGGACGAAACTGGCGTAAAAAAAACGATATTTACGCCTGACGGACAAGACGCTATTCGTATTATGACCATTCACAAGTCAAAAGGGTTGGGTTTTGATGTGGTGCTTGTTCCATTTTGTAATTGGGAGATTGATCATCGTATGACCACCATCTTATGGTGTCAACCACAAGAAGCTCCCTTTAATAATCTGCACTTGGTTCCTGTAAAATATTCACAGAAACTCAAGAATACGATTTTTGAGAAAGAATATTTCGAGGAAAGGCTTCATGCTTTTATTGACAATTTCAATGTGCTTTATGTAGCCTTTACCCGTGCCAAGAAAGAATTGATAGCGTTTGCTCCTAAACCGAAAAAAGGAGGGGTATCAAGTATATCTTCACTCTTATGGGAATGTATAAATTCCACACCGCAGACTTCGGATAATACGGATATAATAACAAATTTATCCGAATCGTTAGATGATGAGACTTCAATTTTCGAGATGGGAGAAGATTACAGACCGAAGTCTGTTCAAAACTCATCGGAAGTCAAAGAAATATCGGTCGGCAATTTACCGAGCATACCTTTTGACGAAAAATTACAGTTACTTCTGAAAAATAAATATTTCTTTTCTGAAAAGGGTGATCGTGATTATGGCGTGTTAATGCACGAAATAATCAGTAAAATACAGACTGCCGCACAAATTGATGATGCCGTTGAAGAATATGTTATTTCTGGTGATTTGACTGAATCTGAGAAAACAGAAGTAATCGGATTATTACGTAATTATCTTTCACTTCCCGTTGTCTCAGATTGGTATTCGGATGCTTATACTGTTCTGAACGAAGTCCAGATATTACAGCCTAACGGTAAATTTGTTCGTCCTGACCGGGTCATGATTAATGACAGACAGGTTGTTGTCATTGATTATAAATTCGGTCATAAGGAAGAAAAAAAATACATCAGACAGGTAAAGTATTATGCCGATCAAATCCGTAAAATGGGATACAATGATGTAAAAGGTTTTATCAGTTACATAACATTGGGCAAAATCATTGAGGTAGAATAAAAGCGTTATAGCTTTTATTCACCCATCAATCTGATAACACGGTCGTATCCCCATTTATCTTCAACTTCTTCTACTGATGTAAAAGCATTATGCCAGATAAATGGACTAACCTCAATCCGTTTTGACGTCGTATTATCCCAGTTAACAGTGAAACCGGCTTCTTTCAGGGCATTGACAATGATATTTCCTACCATTATGGCTTCTTTATCGTTTTTCTCTTTTTTACCATAAAAGCCGATCATCAAAACTCCCTGATTGATAGCTCTCTCCATGTCTTGTTGATGATAATAGCAATAACCAATGGGATGTACCCCCATATCCTCAAGGTCTTCTCTGACTTCTTGCACATCATACAATGCATCTTCCTGTGTATAACCTGCACAATGTAAAGCCACTATTTTTTCTTTACATAATTTGTCGAACACGTTTAACAACTTGTCGCAATCAGTAGGAAGCTGCCATGATTTACTTTCCTTCTCGTGTTTTTCATATTCACGTGTGGCATTCTCACGTATCCAATCTTCGGTTATTTCAATCTCCCAACCTTCTTCTTCCACCATATCGACTGCTTCATCGATAATATCTTCTAAAGAGTTAAAACCCGATTTTATACTGTTCATAAAAGCATCGTGGACATACTTTTCGTTCTCAGTCATAATTTTCAAAAATTATAAATTTAAGTTATGTTTTCTTGTAAAAAAATTCTTAGTTATAGAAATCAATCAAGCCTCATAATATTGGCACCAAGCTGATTGAGACGGAGATCAATATTCTGGTATCCTCTGTCAATTTGTTCAATATTATGTATTGTGCTTTTACCATCGGCACACATTGCGGCTATAAGCAATGCAATACCTGCACGTATATCGGGCGAAGTCATAACAGTTGCACGCATCGGACGCTTACCTGATCCGATAACTGTGGCACGGTGCGGATCGCATAATATAATTTGAGCACCCATATCTATCAGCTTATCGACAAAGAACAGACGGCTCTCAAACATTTTCTGATGGATAAGTACACTACCGACTGCCTGTGTTGCCACAACAAGAATTACACTTAATAAGTCAGGTGTAAAACCCGGCCATGGAGCATCTGAAATGGTTAGTATAGAACCATCAATAAATGTATCAATGACATATTCTTTCTGAGACGGAATATATATATCATCGCCTCTGCGTTCTAACTGAATGCCTAATCGGCGGAATGTATCGGGTATAATACCTAACTGATCGTAAGCTACATCCTTGATAGTAATTTCTGAACGGGTTATAGCCGCCATACCTATGAAACTTCCGATCTCAATCATATCAGGCAAAATACAATGACGTGTACCTGATAACTTAGATACTCCCTCTATATGTAATAAGTTTGAACCTACTCCTGTTATTTTTGCTCCCATAGAGATAAGCATACGGCAAAGTTGCTGTATATAAGGTTCGCAGGCAGCATGGTATATCGTAGTATCTCCTTCGGCAAATACTGCTGTCATCAAAATATTGGCTGTACCTGTTACTGATGCCTCATCAAGTAGTAAGTAAGTTCCTTTGAGATTTGTTGCAACAATATCGTACAACTCTCTTTTTGGATCGTAGTTGAAATCAGCTCCTAATTTCTGAATACCAATGAAATGTGTATCTAATCTACGGCGTCCTATTTTGTCCCCTCCCGGTTTAGGTAATATTGCTTTACCAAAACGGGCAACCAACGGACCTATAAGCATAACCGACCCTCTTAGTGAAGAGCTTTTTTTCTGAAATTCTGGAGTGTTAAGATAATCAAGATTGATATTGGCTGCCTTAAAGGACCATGTATTTTCATTCTGTCTTTGAGTTTCAACTCCCAATTCTGATAGTAATGCGATAAGGTTATTCACATCCAGAATATCGGGAATATTTTCAATTACTACCTCTTCTTCGGTTAGTAATGTTGCGCAAATAACCTGCAAAGCTTCATTCTTAGCTCCTTGGGGTGTAATTTCGCCACTGAGACGACAGTTGCCTTCAATAATGTAAGATGCCATTAATTATGTAAGTTTGTCAAATATATATTATTAGTTGATAATCTTTTACGATCTTTTTATTTTATAAGTCCTCTTGATTTATCGCCAAGATAGCCGCCATGATGTCTTTTTGCATATTCGACAGCGGTAAAGTTATTTTTCTTCATTGTGCCAACAACCAAAATATCGCCTATCACAGTCATAACTGTGGTTGATGTAGTTGGTGTCAGGCCCAAAGTGCAAACTTCTTCGGGCTTTCCGGTAAGAATACACACATCTGCTTCTTGTGCCAATAAGCTATCTTGATCACTGGTAATGACAATGAATTTAATTCCGTTTACAAGATTAGAGGCAAGTTTAACTAATTCTATTATCTCTCTTGTTTTTCCTGAATTGGATATTAAAAGCATTATGTCATTTTCTTGCAAAACACCCAAATCGCCATGCTGCGCCTCGCTTGGGTGTAAAAAAATACTCGGAGTACCTGTCGAGCAGAAAGTTGTTGCTATATTCTCTGCTATTTGTCCCGCTTTGCCCATACCGCTGGTTACCAATTTACCTTTTTTATGGGAAACCTGTTCGACAATGAGATCAATTGCCTGATCGAATGCTTCGGTAACAGGAATATTTTTTATCGCTTTCGATTCGTGATCCAGAATGGAAAGAATTTCCTTATTAGTCATCTACTAAAAATTAGTTGGTCTTATATTTATAGTTTATTTTAGCCAAATCTTGATTGGCCTTGACTATTTTCTTTTTTAGATTCTCTTTATAAGCAATCAATTTTTGTTGAAGTGCATCATCGCCGGTCGCGATCATCTGAAGCGCGAGAATTGATGCGTTAAGTGAGGCATTGATACCTACAGTCGCAACAGGTATTCCGGGAGGCATTTGTACAATTGCCAACAGAGCATCCATACCATCTAACGTGGCATTGATCGGCACACCAATTACAGGTAACGGTGTCATGGATGCAATTACACCGGGTAGATGGGCTGCCATACCGGCTGCGGCTATAATGACTTTTATACCTCTTGACGCTGCGTTTTTTGCAAATTCTTCAACACTTTCGGGTGTGCGATGTGCTGAAAGAGCGTTTACTTCAAACGGAACTTCCATTTCATCGAGTAATTCTAACGCTTTTTCCATTACAGGCAAATCTGAAGTGCTGCCCATAATTATACTTATAACTGGATTCATTATATTATCGCAACTTTAATACGTTTTAATTCTCTTATTCATTAAACCGATAAATAGGCTTGAATTTAATTCATTTAATTTGCTTGGGTTGTATCAGTTTCATCTAATCTATTGAAATGCCTCTTATAAATATCACAATAGAAAAAAACAGTTACATGAAAAAGTGCCTCATTAAATAATAAATGTAAGCATAATTTGAACCTAAGAAGACACAGGTTCCAAAAATAAAGAATCCTAACAGAAAACCTGTGTAAATCTGCGCAGGTGTATGCTTACCCATTATCAGACGAGCAGTACCCAAACATCCTGCTAAGATAAACAAAATGATGAATAAAACATAGGGGTTATTACCTTTAACGAAGTATGAAATTGCCATTAAACCTCCGAGAAGTCCACCGATGGATGCCATATGTGTACTTATCTTCCACCGGCTGGTAATAATAATCAGAGCAATAAGCAAAAGGCATGCGGCAAAGTAGAGTGACAAGAACCAGATGTATAATCCTGCACGATAAAAATAAAAGAACACGAGGAGATAAGAACTAAATGTTCCCAGCAATGGCAAAAACCGCTCACGGCGATCAGTCAAAGCATAGTTTTTGATCAGCCCCGTATATTTCATCAAAAAGAGAATGTTCATCGGGACAAGTGCAGTAAATATTAATATCGGTAAAAAAAAACGAAAGAATTGTCCTGAAAATATGTATTTGAAATCCGTATACAAAAAAATAAGTATAATACCATAGACCGATATAAAAAATGGATGAAGGACTGATGATAAAATACGCACCAAGCTAAAAATTATCTTTTTGCTTTGTGTCATATTTCCTTTCTTAAACGTGCAACAGGAATATTCATTTGTTCTCGATACTTGGCAACCGTACGTCGGGCAATGACATAGCCTTTCTCTTTAAGTATCTCCGATAGCCGATCGTCAGTTATTGGTTTCTTTTTATCCTCGTGATTAATACAATCTCGAAGGATAGCTTTAACCTCTCGTGAGGATATTTCGTCTCCGCTGTCAGTCTGCATTGATTCGGAGAAAAAATACTTTAAGGGATAAATATCGAAGTTTGTCTGCACGTATTTACTATTTGTAACACGTGATATGGTTGAAATGTCATAACCTGTACGTTCGGCAATATCTTTCAGTATCATAGGTTTGAGTTGAGTCTCGTCACCTGTCATAAAAAAGTCATATTGCATATCTATAATTGCCTGCATCGTGCGCTGCAGTGTATCTTGGCGTTGTTTTATGGCATCAATAAACCAACGTGCTGAATCAAGTTTTTGCTTGACAAATAACGCTGCATTTTTAGAGTCGGACGACATGCTTTCTTTATTATCTGAATAGCCTTTCAATAGATCTGCATACTCGCGGTTAACTCTTAGGTCTGGAATATTACGGTTATTCATACTCAGAATGAGTTCTCCATTATATGCTTCGACATAAAAATCGGGAACTATCGTATTAAGTGTTTGTGCCAACGCATCGTCCCAATTACTACCGGGTTTAGGGTTTAGGGTTGTAATTTCCTGTATTACATTTTTCAGAATTGATTCATCATAACCTGTATGACGAGCAATTTTATCATATTGGCGTTTTGTAAATTCATCAAAATATTTCCGGATGATAGTTATTGTTGCCTGAACAATGTCGCTTTTTTCTCTTCTTTCAAGTTGCAACAGCAAACATTCTTGCAAGTTACGAGCTCCTATACCTGCCGGGTCAAGTGTCTGTATTGTTTTCAGCACTTCTTCAACCTCTGATGCCGGAACATCAATATTCTGTTGAAAAATGAGATCATCGGATATAGCCATCACTGAACGGTCGAGATAACCTGATTCGTCAATATTCCCGATTATGTATTCTGCTATTTTACGTTCATCATCATTCAAATCAAATTCGCTCAATTGTGCGATAAGATGTTCGTGAAGCGATTCGGCAACTGAAAATGGTATCTCATCTTGCCGTTGAGCATTTTGTTTATTATGTATGTAATCCGGCGTTTCTTCATCATTCAGATAATCACCAAGCGTTATGTCTTCTTGCGAAATATCTGATTCTTCACCTGACACAAATTCATCTTCCTGATTTACATTTTCGTCAGGATCAAGTCCTTCTTCTAAAGCCGGATTGTCTTCTAATTCTTGTTTTATACGGTCTTCCAACTCTATACATGGTAATTCGGTCAACTTAATGACCTGAATTTGTAAAGGCGACAACTTTTGTTGTTGCCTGAGTTGTAATTGTTGTTTAAGTGCCATTCACTAAATGTATATTCAACTAATCAGACAAATATAACAATGTTTTTCCCAAATTTAGCATACTATCTGATTTAAGCCAGCAAGTCAAGCAAGATATTCCATGCCGTCAGCTTATCATCAAAAGTCATTCGTGCATTTGCAGGACTTGGTGAAGGCAATGTTATATATGATTTGTAATTTTCAAAACCAACATATTTTTTATAAAATGTCTCAGCCTTCTTGCTTGTGAAAACTACATGGGTTATTGACGGATATGTTCTGTAAAAACAGCTGAAATCATTAGCTTGTTCATTTTGGATATTTGAATCGAGACTACCCTCTCCTTCACAAGATTGGATAACATCCCACAACGCAATACGACTTTTCAACAAAAGCGACTTTCTGTATTCGTAATCTTCTGAGAATGGCTCATTAAACAACGCAAATATAAGCCTCCAGAAATGGTTGTTTTTATTTCCATAATATTGTTGCCTGCGCAACGATTCTTCGCCCGGCATAGTGCCTAATAACAGAATTTTACTGTTATTATCTGCCAACGGTGGAAAAGCTATTTTACGCATCAGTCATTACCGTCTTGTGAGATCAGTCAGCAGCAAAGGATTATCTTTACGAAGTTCATCAAGCAACTTTGCAACTTCATTTTTTTTCGGATTTGCCTGAAGTCTTTCTAATTCTTTAGAGGTAATACCAACGATTTGCAAAAAGGTAACTTCGCCATAAGGAGTTTCTATTTTTCCTAATTCAGCATCTTCGGCAAAGGCAATACCAACGATATCTGAATCGCAATCGAGACGTATAGGACTGTTGGTCGGTATAAAATGATTTACTTCGAACCAATTTCCGCTTTCATATACATATCGGGCAAGATTATTCATCATATTGATTGCCCACATCGGATCTTCATCGCCATCAGCGGCAAAGGGTACTAAACGAAATGTAAATTCAAAACCCCATTTACTGAAGTCACCGCCAACCGCTTCTTCGTTATAATACAACTCTGACATTCCATATGTTACAAAATGACGATGAAACAGTTGCTTTTTTGAATCGTAAATACTTGTTCCGTCAATCGGGTCTTCTCCTCCAAAATTGTAATGTAATACTGTGCCGTAGAATCGAGGTTCGACTTCCGGATATACTTTATTTAATTGCTTGTCGACAGCTTCCCAACCGGGGGCACTATCTTCATCATAAAGTTGTTTAAATTCTTTGAGTTTCATCAATGTAAATATAGATTATCTCACACCGTTCATCATCCTTAATAATACTTTATTGAGAGAAATCATTGCCAATCCGCAAACGATAACGAATATTGAAATGTAAAGGAAAATTTTTCCGGCTCCAAGTGCTTCGACTGTCGAAGCCAAGTATCCTCCAAGAATGTTTGCAAAGAAAGACGATAGTAACCAAACTGCCATCAGCAATGAAGCAAGTTTTGGAGGTGATAATTTAGTAACCACCGACATACCTACCGGCGACAGACATAACTCTCCGATAGTATGAACAAGATATGTCATTACCAACCACCACAGACTTGCTTTGACTGTCACATCTGATATATCGCCTCCACGTTCTGCTACGGCTCCAAGCATGAAGAAGAAACCTATTCCAAGAATAACCATTCCTCCACCCATCTTCACGGGTGTTGTAATCCGTTGTCCTATTTTAGACATCCAAAAGATGGCAAAGAGTGGCGCAAGGCAGATAATGAAAAATGGATTGACTGACTGGAACGCTGAGGTAGGGATGGTAAAGCTACCGAAGAATGGTAAATCTACTGTACGGTTGATATAGTTTTCAGCATATAAGGTCAGTGATGAACCGGCTTGTTCAAATCCGGCAAAGAAAAAGATAGCGAAAAAGAAAAAGATGAATATTGCCACCACACGTTTTTTCTCATTAGAGGTAAGCTCTTGATCGTGAGCGTATTTCATTTCGTTCGACGCCTTTTTAATATCTGCTACATCCTGTAATTCAGCACTCGGAGCAACTCCCAAATCGCCTAATAATTTGCGAGATAAAGCGGAGAATATAATATATCCGATAAACATTCCGATTGATGCGGCAAGAAATCCGTATTTGTAACCGTACATGGTAATTTCGCCAGCTGCGTTGCGCTCTGCAAAAATATTATCGGTTAATATTCCAATTATTAATGGTGCGAGAAAGGCCCCTAAGTTTATACCCATATAAAAAATGGAAAAAGCAGAATCACGTTTAGGATCTCCGTCTTCATAAAGTTTTCCGACCAATGTCGAAATATTAGGTTTGAAAAATCCATTACCTAATATCAATAAACTCAGCCCCAATGCCAATCCAATATAATTACGGAACCCAAATAAAACAAGTTGTCCCAATCCCATTGTGAGAGCACCAATATAAATAGCTTTTCGTTGTCCTAAAAAATTATCCGCCAACCATCCGCCTATTAGCGGTGTAAAATAGACAAAACCTGTAAAGTATCCGTAGATAAGGGTTGCGGTCTTATTATCTATTCCAAGACCTCCTTCGGCATAAGTCTTCGCTAAGTAAAGCACAAGTATGCCACGCATACCGTAATAACTAAATCTCTCCCACATTTCTGTAAAGAAGAGAAGATATAGAGCCTTAGGGTGTCCTTTTTTTCGCATAGTTTTATTCATCATAACTCTTTCTCCGGATTATTTAATTTTTCTAAACCATAACCTTTTTTCTTGTCTTCTATTTTAAGCATCCAACTCACAATTATTGCTAATGCTCCAAAACTGGCAAAAATCAGCATCGGCAACATATAATCATATCTGACAATGTTATCGTGTGTGTCAGGTATTATACAATATTTATTAAGAACCCAGCCTATTAATAACGGAACCCCCATCAATCCCCAGTTTTGCACCCAAAAGATAAGTCCGTAAGCAGTTCCCAACTTATTTTGAGGTATAATTTTAGGTACAGACGGCCACATCGCGGAAGGAACTAACGAGAATGCTATTCCTAAGAGTACCATTAGAATAATTGCAACCCATACTTGATTAATAAATTCAATAGCAAACAAAAGGTGTACAACAGTTAATAATGCCGCACCGATAATCATGATGGTGGCTCCTTTTCCTTTTTTATCATAAATGCCGCCAAAAATAGGGGTAAGAATAATTGTACCGAAAGGCAGAAGTGCAGGGATAGTACCGGCAAGTTCAGGATCAACTCCAAACTTATTCATCATCAGTGATGTCCCATATTTGAGAAAAGGAAATACCGCAGAATAGAACAGAACACAAAGGAGAGCAACTAACCAAAAAGCTTTCAGTTTGGCAACAGATAATATATCTGAAATTTTAAAGGGTTCATCGGGAGTGAGATTAGAATCTTCCATTGATTTATCTAATTTCTTATCCATAACACAGAAAACAATGAAAAACAGCAATCCGATGCAAATAGCAATCAGACCGAATAGTACCGGTGTTGAAAGATTATGGAAATATTCTACTAAAGGGATGGTTGTTCCGATTGCCAATGCTGACCCTAAGCGAGCTATTGCCGTTTGCAACCCCATTGCCAAAGCAATTTCATGCCCTTTGAACCAACGTGCTATCACCTTGGTTACTGTTATACCAATCGACTCAAGTCCCAAAGCAAAGATTGAAAATCCGATACAGGCGTAAAATACTTGTGATTTGATTCCGACAACTTCGCCACTAAAATCATTTGGACAAGCAATCGCATAATATTGTATTCCACAACCAATGACAACAAGAACACAAGAAAATATCCCTGTTATTCTCGCTCCAATTTTATCAAGAACAATACCTGCTATTATCAGCATGAAAAGAAATACATTCAACCAACCATACGAGGAATTGAAAGTACCGAAGTCTGTTGACGTCCAATGGAATTCTTCTCCGAGTTTTTCCATTAATGGCGACATTACATCGTTAATGTAATAAGCGCAAAACATCGTGAATGCTACAATTATTAAGACTGTCCATCTCGCGGCTTTTGAGTCGTTAAGTTTACGACATAAAATTTCTGTCATATTTCAATAGTATAATATATTTTTCCTCGTGATATGAAAGTAAAAACCTTCTTTAGGTTACAAAAGTAAAGAAAAGAATTGAAAAAGCTTTTTTATGCCAACTCAAAATACTCATAAACTGTCAAATTAAAGTCAGACGACCATTCAAATATTGATAATTTGTGTCATTTAATAATAAAAGAAATCAAATTGACAAATGGATCTGATTAATTGATTTTACATCTACAATTAGACAAATCGTCACAAAAAAAATGCTGATAATTAGTATATTTGTGTTTTCACAGCTCAATGTTATGGCAACAAAGAACCCGCAATCAGATGTCTTGACAGATCTGATTGCGGGTCTCTTTATATAAATATTTATTAAACAATCACATTATTCCTTTTTCTCGTAATTTCAATTGCCAGTTCCATGCCGACAGCATAGTTTCGTCAATCGATTCAACAGCCTTCCACCCTAATACTTCGTTAGCTTTTTTAGGATTAGCCCAAATCTTTTCAATATCTCCTGTACGACGTCCAACAATTTTATAGTTCAGTTTCTTTCCTGAAACTTTCTCGAAAACATGAATGAGTTGCAATACGGAAACACCGTTTCCCGTACCTAAATTAAATATTTCGACCTTATCTTCCGACTTATTACCAAGCATACGATCTATGGCGATGACATGCGCCTTAGCCAAATCTACAACATTGATAAAGTCACGAATACAAGATCCGTCAGGAGTATTGTAATCATCACCAAAAACACTCAATTGCTCACGCACTCCGATGGCAGTTTGCGTAATATAAGGGACAAGGTTCTGAGGAACTCCATTCGGCAATTCTCCGATTTCTGCACTCTTATGGGCTCCTATCGGATTGAAATATCGTAAAATAATACTTTTTACAGGCGCACCGGAAGTTATTGTATCCTTAATTATTTCTTCATTTATTTGCTTGGTATTACCATAAGGCGATTCTGCAGGCTTAACAGGAGCCGATTCATCTATCGGATTATTATCCGGTTCGCCATAAACGGTACATGACGAGGAAAATACAATATTGCGAACTTTAAATTGAGGCATCAGATCAAGCAGATTGATCAAAGAATTCAGATTATTCCGATAGTATAGCAACGGTTTCTGCACCGATTCTCCAACAGCTTTACTGGCAGCGAAATGAATAATTCCGTCTATACCACTATGTTCGGTAAACAAATTGCGTAAGCCTTCCAAATCATTACAATCAAGTTTAATAAACACCGGCCTTTTCCCTGTAATCCTTTCAATTCCATCAATTGAGTCTGTAGTAGAATTAGACAAATTGTCTATAATGATCACTTCATATCCTGCATTCTGCAACTCAACAACAGTATGCGAACCTATATAGCCGGCTCCTCCAGTGACAAGTATTTTTCCCTTCATAGTCCAAAAGTGTTTTTAGATTAAGATACAAATATATAAATATGATACAATCCATCCCAACAATCAATTAATTAATACACTTTGATATGTAAATTTATATGTATATTTGCTCATTAATTATCCAGTATGAGCGACCGATAAAATATTTCTGATTGATGATATAAAAAAGGATCTGCAGAGGTGTTGTTTATTGACAATTTAGAACTGACTATAAACTATTTGCATAATCAGAGGATGAGATTTGTTAAGATTATATTGTTACTCTTTTTTATTTCTTGGGTAAGCTGCTCAACCATAGACAGTGATGCCAAAAAGGCTGCCGAACTGACGGAAAAGTCGTTGACTGCAATAAGACAAAACAAATTAAAGGCATCGCAAGAGTATTACAATTCTTATAAAAAAATTGAAAATAAATACCGCAACAAAGGCAAACTTGAATTAAAACAGTTTGAAGAAACATACTGGAAATATGTCTACAAAAAGAAAGATAAATTATAACTGAATATGACAGTAAACAATAGTGCCGAAGAAACAAAGAAAAGTCTCAATTTTATAGAAGTCATCGTTGAAAACGACATAAAAGCCGGTCATAACGACGGTCGGATACAAACACGTTTCCCCCCGGAACCCAATGGATATCTTCATATAGGACATGCCAAAGCGATCTGCATGGATTTTGGTATAGCCCGAAAATACGGTGGTGTCTGCAATCTCCGCTTTGATGATACCAACCCCGTGAAAGAAGATGTGGAATATGTAGATTCTATCAAAGAAGACATTGAATGGTTGGGCTACAAATGGGGAAATATTTATTATGCATCCGATTATTTTCAACAACTATGGGATTTTGCCGTCAGACTTATAAAAGAAGGCAAAGCATACATTGATGAACAGTCGGCTGAAGAAATTGCAAAACAAAAAGGCTCTCCCACACAAGCCGGAACTGACAGTCCTTTCCGCAACCGACCCATTGAAGAAAATCTTGCTCTGTTTGAAAAAATGAACAGCGGTGAGTTAGACGAAGGCAGCATGGTATTACGTGCCAAAATAGATATGGCATCTCCAAACATGCACTTCCGTGACCCTATCATGTACCGTATCATTAAGATAGCTCACCACCGTACCGGCACTAAATGGAAAGCCTATCCGATGTATGATTTCGCACACGGACAGAGCGATTACTTCGAAGGAGTGACCCACTCTATTTGTACTCTCGAATTTTCGGTTCATCGTCCGCTTTACGATTGGTTTATCAACGAACTGGCAACAGGCGAATATCGTCCTCATCAATACGAATTCAACAGGCTGAACCTTACATATACGGTTATGAGCAAACGCAAATTGTTGCAATTGGTTCAGGAAAAACTGGTCAGAGGTTGGGACGATCCCCGCATGCCGACAATCTGCGGTTTCAGACGAAGAGGTTATACGCCCGAATCTATCCATAACTTTATAGACAAAATTGGTTATACCAAATACGAGGCTCTGAACGATATTTCTTTACTCGAATCTGCCGTGCGTGAAGATTTGAATGTACGGGCAAATCGCATATCGGCTGTACTTGACCCGATAAAATTAATTATCACCAATTACCCTGACGGACAAACCGAAGAACTTGAAGCTCAGAATAATCCTGAAGATGCAACTGCAGGAAGCCACAATATATTATTCTCTAAAGAATTATATATCGAGAGAGATGATTTTATGGAAGACGCACCTAAAAAATATTTCCGCCTGACACCCGGAAATGAAGTACGTCTTAAAAATGCCTATATCATCAAATGTACAGGATGTAAACATGATGAACAGGGCAATGTCACGGAAGTATACGCCGAGTATGACGCTAACACTAAAAGCGGTATGCCCGACAGCAACCGCAAGGTAAAAGGAACTATACACTGGGTATCTACCGTTGATGCCATAGATGCCGAAGTGCGCCTTTACGACCGCTTGTTTATTGTGGAAAATCCTTCGGAAGACGAGCGTGATTTCAAAGAGCTCTTAAATCCCGATTCATTAAAAGTGGTGCAATCCTGCAAGATAGAATCTTTTGCGAAGAATGTAAAATCAGGTGATAAATTCCAATTCCAACGTATCGGTTATTTCTGTGTTGACCCCGATTCTACGGCAGAGCATCTTGTCTTTAACCGCACCGTATCACTTAAAGATTCTTGGAGTAAAGCCAAAGGCAAATAGAAAAAAAAATAGATGAGTAAAGATATTTCTGAACTCGTTAAAAGGTATAAAGAAGCCCATCGAAGTAATAAAAATATTTACTTCGATGCGTACGAGTTCGAAGAGCTTGCCGATTATTTTGACTCGCTAAACGATATTGATGAAGTTAAGCAGGTTATTGAGGACGGACTAAAAATACATCCGAAAAATAGTTCGTTGATCATTAAAAGGTTGAAACTAATCGTTTATAATTACGATTATGATGAGGCTTTAAAAATAATTGACGAATCGGCTTTAGAGTACGATTATGATCTTAACCTGCTCAAAATAGAGTGCTATTTAGTCCTTGGGATGGAAGATGAAGCCTTATTCAGCACAGAAGAAATTCTTGAGAACGAAGATGGTAATCTGGATGAAGTGTTTGAAGACATAGGCTTCGTTTATTTTGAATTAAGCAAACTCGATGAAGCGCTTGTATTCTTTAAACACAGCCTTGAATTCAATTCTGAAAACCTTGAAGTTCTTAACAACCTGGCATATATTTATCGCCAGAAAGATAGCACAAACGAATTAATTGAGATTCATAATAAAATTTTGGATATCGATTCGTATACTTATGATTCGTGGGTAGAACTCGGAAAACTTTATTTTAGCAGACAAGAATATACAAAAGCCATTGATGCTTTAGACTTTGCATTAACCATTAAGGATGACGACGTAAATGTTCTGAAGTTAAAAGCTGAATGCCTTCCTTTACTAAATAGATATGAAGAAGCAATACAAATCTACCAAAAGTTGGTAATTGAAGAGTCTTACAATCCATCAGTATTTTTACCCCTTATAGATTTATACATCTCATGTGAAATGTATGAAAAAGCTCATGAGGTGATTGACAGTTATGAAGCCTCTTTTGGCAAGAGTGACGACTCTATATCTAAAAGGGCAGATATTTACATTCGTGCCGGTAGTATTGAAAAAGCATTAGAATTTGTTTCATCGACGGAAAATACATGTTCAAAATCTTTTGAAATGAATATGCTGATGGGCGAAATTTATTTCAGAAAAAAGGAATTAAAATGTGCTGAATATTATTTTGCAATAGCAATTTCTATGAGTGACAAGATAAGTCCTCTCGTATATGAACGATTGTCAACCATCAACATTATTCATAAAAATTACAGGCTTGGATTGTTTTACGCAAGCAGACTTCTCGAGGCATTTCCTTACGTAACAGCAAATATAGGCAGAGTAGCCCTGTTATATTATCAACTCGAGCTTTTTGAAAAACTCGAAGTTTTAATTCAATATTTTACTTCATCAGATTTTACCAGTCTATCGCTTTTCGCTTTTCCTTCGGACACAGAGCCATTCACCGATAAAGACGGACTATTGGCAAGATTCAAAGTAGCCCGCAGTAAGGGTACTCTTTTGAATATATTGAAACTTCTGGATTGATAGGAAAGGTAAACGCTGTAAGATCAAGACAATTCTAAACCAAATTCATCTCTCAATTTTCTTAAGTGCGGATTTTCTTCCATCATGAGAGCAAACTTTTCGGATGGAGTGTAAGCTAATTTCTTCTCATTATTCTCACTCACACGTATACGCATCATTAATTCGCCATTCTGCAATTTAGAACGTAAATAAGTTAGAATGGACAGACTGTTTTCGTTCAGATTGTGTTCTTGCACCGGATTGTTAACCACCACTTCGAAAGTCCAGTGTTCTTGTAAATCAGGCAAACAACTCATCATCGTGTTCTTGAGGTGTATCTCTTCGATCAGAGTATCGGCATAGGCTTTCCATTCATTGATGAGTTGAATCGGCGTGAAGCGATTTGTCTGATTTACTACCTGTTGCTTTTGTTGGATAGTTTCTTCATCATTTTTCTGCCCGAAAGACGAAAGCGACACTCCAAGACTACGCATGCTTTTCAATTCAGGCTTACGAATTTGTTTAGTTTGTTCTTGCGCCGGTTGCGTCTGAGCCTGAACCTGCACAGGTTGAGCCAATGACTTAGCCTGAGTAGGCTGAACAGGTTGTGACGATGGTCTGTTGACAGGTTGAGAAGAAACGGAATTTGCGGCAGCGTTAGGAACTTGTTGTTTATTGAATATCGGCTCTACTACTGATTTTTTTTTTTGCTCTTCAGCATTTTGAGGCGAAGAGAATAATTGACAAAGATGTATCAGTGTGAGGTCTGCCAAGAGTCTCTTATTTCTGCTTGCCCGATAGTTCAGATCACATTGGTTAACTATATCTATGGCTTTATATAAAAACTCGTTAGCACACTTTTGGGCTGTGTCCATATATCTTTGCCGGATTGAAGCTCCTACTTCAAACAACTCGGCTGTACGAGGATCTTTACAAAGTAATAAGTCCCTGAAATGCGAGGCTATACCTGTTATCACATTATGACCGTCAAAACCTTTCTTCAGAATTTCGTCAAGAATAAGTATGCTATCCATCACGTTACCACTCATGATACTATCTGTAAGACGAAAATAGTAATCATAATCAAGTACGTTCAGATTTTCGATAACGGCTTTATAAGTCACATTTCCCGCTGTAAAGCTGACTGCCTGATCGAACATTGAAAGGGCATCACGCATACCGCCATCGGCTTTCTGCGCTAAAATATTCAATGCTTCAGGTTCCACTGTCACATTCTCACTTTTTGCCACATATTCAAGATGTTCAACGGTATCTTTTATAGTAATACGGCTGAAATCATATGTCTGGCATCGTGACAGGATGGTAGGCAACACTTTATGCTTCTCGGTGGTCGCTAATATAAATATAGCATGTGCTGGTGGTTCTTCAAGCGTCTTCAGAAAAGCATTGAAGGCTGCCTGAGAGAGCATATGCACCTCATCTATTATATAGACTTTATATTTACCGATCTGAGGGGGTATTCGCACTTGCTCAATTAGGGAGCGAATATCATCTACCGAGTTATTGGATGCGGCATCAAGTTCATGTATATTATATGAGCGCTGCTCATTGAATGCCACACACGATTCGCATTCGTTACATGCTTCGCCATCGGCGGTGGGCGTTAAACAGTTAATGGTTTTGGCGAATATACGTGCACAGGTGGTTTTACCAACTCCACGAGGTCCGCAGAACAGATACGCATGAGCAAGTTTATTCGATGCAATGGCATTTTTTAAGGTAGTCGTCAACGCTTTTTGCCCCACCACCGAATTGAAAGTGGATGGACGGTATTTACGTGCTGAAACTATATAATTATCCATTGAATCTGTCTCCTTTTCTTTTTACAAAAGTATATAAAAATAATCAAGTGGCATGAAAAAATATACTGTCGAAACTTATTAAAAAAAACTTAGCTTCTGAAAAGCCGTGTTATTTACTTATCATTCTTTATAATAAACGCGTTTCACACGTTGGGATATCGATGTAAGCAACTCGTAAGGAATGGTATCAATCCTTTCAGCCAATTCTGTCACGGTCTGATTTTCTCCGTAAATGATTACGGTATCTCCTTCTTTGGCATCAATCCCTGTAACATCAATCATTGTGAGATCCATACATATATTTCCGACAATTGGCACCGGCTTTCCATTAACCAACACTGTTCCTGTTCCATTACCAAAACGACGGTTCAATCCGTCTGCGTATCCGATGCGAATTGTCGCTATTTTGGAGTCTTTATCAATAACACCGCGTCTTCCGTACCCAACGGTTTCGCCTTTCTTGATATCTTTTATTTGAAGAATGGTTGTTTTAAGCGTACACACGTTACGAAGTCCATCTAATCCGCTTGCGCTAACTCCATAAAGGCTGATACCTAAGCGAACCATTTCAAGCTGTTCTTCGGGAAAACGCTCTATTCCGGCAGAATTAAGGATGTGACGAAGAATCGGGTGATTAAATTCATCCTGTATTTGTCGTGCTATTTCTTTAAATGTCTTTATTTGTGTTTGTGTAAAGCCATCGAAGTTCCAACTTTCACTGGCGGCAAGATGGGAATACACGGAATGTATCATCACCCCATTTTGTTGCTTAATCCGTTCAATTAGTTCAGGCAGGTCTTCTTGGGTGAATCCTAATCTGTGCATACCTGTATCAATCTTCAGATGTATGGGATAATTGTTTATACCCTGCAATTTTGCTTCTTTTATATATGCATCAAGTATTCTAAAGTTATAAACCGCAGGCTCAAGGTTATACGAAGCCAATTCTTCAAAACCTCCTACTTCGGCATTCAACACGATAATCGGCAATTTTATACCTTCTTTACGCAAGGTTACCCCTTCTTCAGCAACGGCAACGGCAAGATAGTCGCACTTATGGTATTGAAGTGTTTTTGCTACTTCAGCTGCTCCTGTGCCATATCCTCCCGCCTTGACCATACAGACAATTTTTGTTGATGGTTTCAGCCGTGAACGATAGAAATTGTAGTTATGCACAATCGCATCAAGATCAATATCAAGTACTGTTTCATGAGTTTTTATCTCAAGTAGCTTATCAATGTACTCAAATTTAAAATTACGTGCTCCTTTCAACAGAATGACAGAATCGTGTATATTATCCCAGATATTTGATCTGATGAACTCATCTGTACTGATAAAGAAATTTGATTTTCCGCTGTCAAATAAGGATTTATTTAACATGATGTCAGGACCGATCCCAATAAACAGGTCTATGCCTTTTTTATTAATCAAATCTACGGCAATTTTATAGAGTTCTTTTGGGGGAATACCGGCTTGTGGTATATCGGACATTATCAGAATTTTCTTCAGATTACTTCCTGCTATTCGCTGTGACATGAAATCTAAAGCAATTTTCAGCGAGTTGATATCCGAATTGTAGGTGTCGTTGATTATTGTACAATTGCTCTTGCCGGGACGCACCTCAAGACGCATTGCAACAGGTTCGAGCGATAACATTTTTTCTGCTATATAATCGGGGGTAGCACGAAGATAAAGTGCCGCACACAATACTTGTATGGCATTCTCAATCGAAGCATCGTCACAAAATGGTATTTCTATTTTTGATTTAAATTCTAAGAATGAATATTCTATTATGGTTGATGCCTCGTTTTTTATTGTTTTTAAAATATGTACAGGACTGCGATCTGATGCTTTACGAGACCAAGTGAGGCGCTTTTGAGAAAGACATGCGGTCTCCATACACTCGTCAAGTAATTTATTTTCTTCCTCGCAAATTATAACATCCGAATTTATGAATAGCTCTAATTTCTCAAGGCATTTCTGACGCATTGATAAAAATCCTTCCTGATGAGCTTGTCCTAAATTTGTAAAAATACCGATTGTCGGTGTTATCATCGGCTCTAAGCGAGCCATCTCTTCAGGTATAGAGATGCCGGCTTCGAAAATCCCCAATTCCGTACGTTCATCCATTTGCCATACCGACAGTGCAACGCCTATCTGCGAGTTATAGCTTCGGGGGGAATGTGTGATATTGAATTTTTCACATAATACCTGATATAACCATTCTTTGACAACTGTTTTGCCATTACTGCCTGTTATACCGACAACAGGTATATCGAATCGATTACGATGATAAGCTGCAATTCGTTGCAAAGCATCTAAGGTATCTTTGACGACAAGAAAGTTAGCGTCTTTGTATTCATCCCATCCGGGTAGCATAGTACTTACAACAAAATTGCGCACCTGCAAATCGTATAACTCTGAAACATATTTATGTCCGTCGTTATTAGGTGTTGTCAGTGCGAAAAACAGGGTTTCGTCCGGATAAAATACCTGACGACTATCTGTTAGTAAGATACTTATATCTGAGTCATGAAGATATTGCTTTTTAATATCTAATATCTCACTTATTTTTTGGATGCTATATTTCATGTCAGGAAACAATGTAATTTCTTAGTGGAACGAGGACAAAGTTTCATTGAGTGAATTTATCTCTCTTTTACAGCAAATGTATGGATATTTTTCTTGAAAGAGATTGACTTTTAACAAAGTTTGCTGTAAAAAATATTTATACTCATCGCTCTTTCCGCTAAGTGATCTGTGACCGATTGCCGATGCTAATTTTGCCCACTCTCTAATAATTTGTTGGGTTTTGGAATCGAAATATGTATTGCTAAACCGCTCCCAAATGTACTTTATGGCAACAAAAGACGGATGGGTCATATCTTCCGCATAAAACCGATAGTCACGCAACTCGTCCACTACGATTTCGTAAGCAGGAAAATATTCAATGGCTTCTGTCTCTTTCATTATTTTTTCAATAGCCAATAATAATGTGGCTTTACTTAACTGGTTTTGATGTGCTCCGTCTTTCAGATGTCGAATAGGGCTAACTGTAAATATTATCCTAAGTTTCGGATTGATTGTTCTAAGTTGTTTTATCAGAAATATCCATGACTCTACAATTTCTTCAACGCCAAGTCTTCTGCGCTCGAACTTATCAGCCGGCAATTTATGACAATTACCAACGGTTTCTCCGGTTTCCTTGAAGCTATATATATAAGCTGTTCCGAACGTAACAAATAAAATATCTGATTTGCGCAATCTTTCTGCCGATTGAGTTATGGAAAAATTAATGTTTTTAAGGCAAGTTTCTTTATTTGCATTGGAAAAAATACTATGATGGATGAAACTGTGCCACATACCATTATGTCGGAATAAATCTGATTCAGCTAATTTTTTATTCTCAATTAATAGCCGGATAGCACTGTTAATTGATTGGGGATTATAAAGTACTCCGAATGGATTGACAGCTACATTGAATTTAGAATCAATCAACTTTGTCCCTATATTTTCTATAAAGCATGAACCGAACATAAGTATCGTATCGGAATGATTTATTTTAAGTTCAGACTTTGGAATGTCTACCGCTGTGGTGAAATCCATAAAATTCAATTTATAATTCACACAAATTTATAAAATACCTGATAAATAAAGAAAGCTGCTCCTGATGGAACAGCTTCCGATATTTCTATGTTATATCAGCTTTTACAAGAAACGATAGCTGAATGAAAGATATCCGTTACGGGTACGAGCTTTAGTTCCTTCTATGTGAGAAAGGTTAGTCAAACCAAAATCATAACCTAAATCAACTCCTAATTTCCAGAAATCGAAACCGACTGCTGCACCAAGACCGAAGTCATTCTTTTTAAAAGTATTATCTCCGAAGAAGTCAAATTTCTTCCCATCTCCTTTTATCTTTCCTCCTATACCGTAAGCCCAATAAGGACCTGCTTCTACACGCAATCGTGCTGATAAACCAAGATTGTATTTATAACCCAAATGCACCGGAATTTGCAAAAATAATGGATTAGCCTTCGACTCAACATCACTACCTTCAATTGACTTAAAGTGCTTTAATTTAGCTCCTTTTTGAGTTATCTCGGCATTGGCGCCAACATAAAAATTAGCCGGCAAATTCAATCTTGCAGTAAGACCCGCGTTAAATCCGGCTCGGTTACTTGTGTTTAATCCTCCACTAAAATCTGAAGTATTTACACCACCTTTTATGCCAATTGAAATAGGAATAAGTTGCGCCTTGGCTTGAACACCGAATAGTATCGCAACTGCCAATAAAGTAACTTTAATTTTTTGCATTTGGATTTTTATATTAATTAAAATTTATAACCTACAGTAACAAAGGCGTTACCGTTACGTAATTTGTAATCTTCATTTTTTTGTGTTTTAGCTACATTCAATAATCCGAAATCATAGCCAATATTAGCATTGATTTTACCGAATTCTGCTCCAACGCCTAAACCGAGTCCAAAATCAAATCTTTTCATTCTTTTACCAAATGTATTCTCTTTAATAGATAATGCAACTGTATTATTGGAAGACTCTATTTTATTCTTTCCATTAACACCTAAAGCAACGTAAGGACCTGCCTGAAATACAAGTTTTGTAGAAGAAGCAATATCCAGTTTATAAGCTGCATGAATCGGTAATTGAATATATGACGCGCCTATAGAAGATTTTACCCCATTTACTTTTTTACCATTTACACCTTTTGTAGTATATTCCAATCCAGATAACACGAACCAGTTTTCAGTAACAGCATAATCGACAGTTACACCAACATTATAACCAAATCGGACTTTAGAGTCCTTATAATCACCTGTTAATGTAGACATATTAGCACCAGCTTTTACACCAAACGTAAATGGCTTATCTTGCGCATTCGCTTTTACACATAGTGCTAACACAAGAACAAATAAAATTGTTTTGATTGTTTTCATAAGAATTAAAGTTTAGTTAATAAAAAATTTGTAGTTAAAGGATAAAAGAATTTATACTTATTTTTAAATGTGTTAAGGCTACAAAAATAAAACTTTTTTCGTTTGTATAAATAATTTTAACATAATAATGAAAACAATTATCAGACATATTGTATTGAATGATAAATTATAGCTAATTTAATTTCTGTAAATAAGTACCTTTGAGATAAGATAATCCAATATTATAATGTTAAAACAAAAATTTTCAATTTGTTCGTTTCTGAGTAAACATATTAATGGTGGAGTGATCTTAATAGTTTCGGCTCTGTTAGCGATATTGGTAGCTAATTCTCTTTGGAGCGATTATTATTTTCGTCTGTTTGAAATACCTATCAATGTACAAATCGGAGATTTCAACTTTTTCAGCAGCCATGGAAATACCTTTAATTTGACCGCTTTCATTAATGATGGCTTGATGGCAATATTCTTTTTTTATGTCGGCTTAGAAGTTAAGCGTGAAACGATTGCAGGCAACCTTTCTACACCAAGTAAAGCCGCTTTGCCTGTAATAGCTGCGATAGGAGGAATGATATTTCCTATTATAATCTATTTACTAATAGCTAATACTTCGCCCGAATCGCAAGGCGCACCAATACCGATGGCAACAGATATAGCTTTTTCGCTTGGTGTTCTGAGCCTGTTAGGCGATAGAATTCCTCCGGCTCTCAAAATATTTTTGACGGCATTTGCTGTTGTAGACGATATAGGCGGTATTTTGGTTATAGCTTTGGGGTATTCAACCAATCTGCAACCTGTATATCTTTTGATTGCAGCTGTCTTATTGTTGTTTTTATTATTTGCTAATCGTC
This sequence comes from uncultured Dysgonomonas sp., assembly GCA_945273835.1. Lineage (GTDB taxonomy): Bacteria > Bacteroidota > Bacteroidia > Bacteroidales > Dysgonomonadaceae > Dysgonomonas. Next base: position 48,357 of record CALYPL010000006.1, read on the forward strand.
TTAAAGTATATGCGATCTGGTTTTATGTGCTGATCGGTTTAATCGTATGGTATATGTTTCTTCAATCCGGCATACATAGTACTATCGCAGGATTCTTGGTTGCTTTAACCATTCCAGCACGTCCACGTGTAAATTTATCGCAATACATAAAAAATATAAAGGAGTGTATAAATGATTTCCAACCATATCCACCAAACACCTCTATATTAAACGACAATGAAGCAACCAAACTTGATAATATACAAAAGTTATCCTGCTTAGCAATATCACCATTACAACACATTGAAAACCGTCTTGAGGCTATGGTTAATTATTTCATAATGCCTTTATTTGCATTTGCTAATGCAGGAATTGTATTCAGCGGTTCGCTGAACAATTTTTTTGGCATAGTTACTTTCGCAGTGGCATTCGGATTGATTATAGGAAAATTCACAGGCATTTTATCATTCATTTGCTTTGGTGTCAAACTCAAAATTGTTTCCTTACCCGAAGGTAGCAATTGGAAATCCTTAGCCGGTGTGGCTATGTTGGGTGGAATCGGATTTACAGTATCGTTATTTATTGCAAACCTTGCTTTTGGTAATACATATCCTGAACTGCTGAATCAAGCCAAATTGGGAATTGTTTCAGGAACTGTTTGTTCTGCCATAATCGGATATATCATGCTCAATCGTTTTTTACCGAAAAACAAGTAGCCTGTATATTTACAATTTTATTTTTTTTAGTTTCCCTTTCGACTCGTTATGAAAAGCGTCTACAGCGGTAACAACATATTTATATATATTTTTTGAGCCTTCATAAGGCAATACATACTTTGTTTCACGAGTTATACCAACGATAAATTTAGCATCATCTAAATTTTCTTTTTCACTTTTACCGAAACGATAAATCACATAATAATGAGCAGTTTCGGGATTAAGATTGTCTGCATTACTCTTCCATTTCAAGATATGACTTGTTTCAGTGTATTCAGTTTGAAGATTTTCGACCGGTTTAGGCTTTTTATCAGACATGTGGGTGTAAGCAGGTATTAACGCAGGGTAATGTTGATAATTAGTCTTCAGTTCATCGGCAATACCTTTATAATTATCTAATATCTCATAAGCAGGCCAGAAGCAGTTGCCTTCTATGGCAGGAAAACTACGAGATAATATCATTTTCTGTTGCAACTGGCTTTCTCCCGATGGAGTTTTAGCATCCATCGTGCGTTTCACATCCTGCCCTATATATAGCGGACGATTCTTGAAATTGTTTGCCCACCAATTAATCAGAGTTTCATAATCGGCAGATTTATGCCCGATTTCCCAATATATCTGAGGCATACAATAATCAATCCATCCTTTGTCGACCCATAACTTTACATCAGCATATAAATCATCATAATTTTGCAAGCCATTCGTATTGCTGCCTGACCCATCAGGGGTGTTCTTTTTATTACGGTAGATACCAAACGGACTTATACCGAACCGAACCCAAGGTTTTACGGAGGCGATGGCATATTTTACTTCTTGAATCAGCAAATTGACATTACTGCGCCGCCAATCGGCACGATTACTATCAGTATATCCCTGACTTCGCCCGTAAGTTTGAAAACTGGCATCATCCGGAAACGGTTTTCCGGCTACGGGATAAGGATAAAAATAATCATCCATGTGAATAGCATCCACGTCGTAACGGGAGACTATATCTTGCACCACCATACATATAAATTTACGGTTATCGGGTATTCCCGGATCAAAATATATCTTTCCGTCGTATTTAACAAAACGATTTGGTTCACGATAATAAAGACTACCCTCCGCAAGTTTATCTTTTTCTGAAGTCGTTACTCTGTATGGATTAAGCCAGGCATGCAATTCCATATTTCTCTTATGGCACTCTTCGACAAGAAAAGCCAATGGGTCAAATCCATCTTCAGGAGCCTTGCCTTGTTTACCTGTCAGGTGCGCACTCCACGGCTCAAGTTCAGATTTATAAAACGCATCAGCCTGAGGACGTACCTGAAATATAATTGCATTTACACCACATGCTTGCAAATAATCGAGCGATGTTGTAAAATAAGTTTTCATCTGACGAGGTGTCATACTACTATAACGGCTTTGCCAAGCTGTACTAAGCCATGCTCCTCTAAATTCACGCTTAGGCTGTGTTATATCCTGAAATGTGATCCGTTGTTTTTTTGATGCACAAGATGTACATAACAACACAATCATTATCATTTGCAGACAATAACGAAAGAGAATAGTATTGATTTTTTTTAAACTGTTCATCGCCGATTATATATATGCTACTAATCATTTAAAAACTACACAAATATAAACATAATACTATTCAGTACAATGAATCTTTATTATTGACATTATCTATTACACAACAACTCTCATTTATGAATAAGAGTTATATGCCACAGTCATGGAAAATAAAATCAGGAGTAGAAAATCAACAAAAAAGATATAGAAATTTATGATAGATTTAAACATCATATTCTTTTTATAAATAACAATCTCTTTTTGTGTGCGCACACATGATTATAATTCATTTATTTCGATATATTTGCCACACGGCTTGTGTGCGCGCACAAACTTGTTTCTCTTAATCAAAATGAAATCTAAATCTAATATACGCATAATAGATATAGCCCGTATGGCAAATGTTTCGGTCGGAACCGTTGACCGAATACTGCATAAAAGAGGTCATGTGTCGGAAGATAAACGTCAACGTGTCGAAAAGATACTGAACCAAATAAACTATCAGCCGAATATGGTCGCTCGTTTTCTTGCGTCTAACAAAACATACACATTTGCTACAATAACACCATCGTATAGTGCAGGCAGTTATTGGGAGTTGGCATGCCACGGTATTGAAAAAGCGGGTAATGAACTCAATAAATTTAACGTCAACATTGAACCTGTTTTCTTCGATCAGTACAATCGCGAATCGTTTACAAAAGCAGCCGAAGTTATATTAAACGCTGAATTTGACGGAGTTGTAATAGCCACTCTCTTTGGTGAACTTGCCATTGATTTATCCCGAAAACTTGATGAACTTAATATACCTTACATCTATATCGATTCAAATATCCCGCAACAAAACAACTTGGCATATTTTGGGGGGAATTCGTTTATAAGCGGTAAGATAGCCGCCAGACTGCTTTTGCAACAAATTGGAACTGATGCCGACATATTTTTCGCCCATATAAAATTCAAGCACAAAGAAATATCAGTTCAGATGAAATCCCGTGAATATGGTTTTATGGAATATCTGAACGAAATTGGCTACAAGGGTCAGATAAACCATATTGAACTCGACACCGACAACAAAGATGAATGCGTGCAGAAACTAAAAAATCTACTTGTCAGCTATAACAACAGTCCCGCAGGAGGCATCGTTCTTAATTCACGTGTATATGAACTGGTTAATTTATTCAAGAATATAGATACCAAACTGACACAAAATATCAGCCTTGTGGGGCATGACGCTATTGAATGCAATGTTCAGGCACTAAAAGAGGGCAAAATTTCATTCTTATTATCACAGCGTCCCGATGTACAGGGCTACGATGCCGTGAAAGCATTAGCAAACCATCTTCTGTTCGGACAACAATATCAGAAAGACAATTATATGCCAATAGACATTCTGATTAAAGAGAATATTGATTACTACAATAACTATAAACTTTAGATACTAAACATGAAAAACAATTTATTCGACATCACAGGTAAAGTAATAGTCATCACAGGAGGATACGGAGTTCTGGGTTCGGATATGGCTCGTTACCTCGCCAAAGAACACGCATCAATCGTAGTTTTGGGACGTTCACCCCAAAAAGGGCAGCAACTAATATCAGAAATCAGAACAGCAGGAGGCGAAGCATCCTTTTTGCCATGTGACGTGTTGGAGAAAGAACAACTCGAAAAAATCAACCATGAGATTCTGAATAAATACGGACACATAGATGTGCTTATAAATGCCGCCGGAGGAAATATGCCCGGAGCCGTCATTCCTCCCGATAAAACCATATTCGATATAAATATCGAAGACTTCCGTAAAGTCATTGACCTCAACCTTTTCGGAACCGTACTGCCTACCTTGGTATTTGCCAAAGCGATGGTAAACAACGGACACGGAAATATTATCAATATTGCCTCTATGGCATCGTTCCGACCGCTGACAAGGGTAATGGGCTACGGAGTGGCTAAGGCTGCCGTGGCTAATTTCACGCAATATATGGCAGGCGAACTGTCAATCAAGTTCGGAGATCGGTTCAGGGTAAACGCCATAGCGCCGGGTTTCTTCATTACCACACAGAATAAAGACCTGATGCTTAACAAAGACGGTTCATTCACCGAGAGAGCCAAATCCGTTGTAGCACATACCCCCTTCCGCCGTTTCGGAGAAGCCGATGAATTGTTAGGAGCTATACATTATCTGGTGAGCGATGCCTCAGCTTTTGTTAACGGCTCAATAATTGAAGTAGATGGCGGATTTAACTCGTACTCCATCTGAAAAACACAACATTAAACAATCAGACTTGTTAAACACACCCGAATCATGAAAACATCAATTGAAGAACGTTGGGGTACACACCCCGATGATGTTAAAAGTTACGATACCGAACAGCTACGAAAAGAATTTCTTGTCGAAAAGATATTTGAACCCGATACGGTTTTAATGACATACACGCATAACGATCGTCTAATTATAGGAGGAGCTTTTCCGGTCAATGAAACCTTGAGACTTGAAACAGTTGATCTTATCAAATCGGAATATTTCTGCGAACGTCGTGAAGTAGGTATCATCTGCATAGAAAATGATGGCGTTGTGAATGTAGACGGTAAGAACTTTGAAATGAAATTTAAAGATGGTCTGTATATTGGCAGAGGAGCTAAAACAATAACTTTCAGAAGTAAAAGCACCGACAAACCATGCAAATTCTATTTCGCTTCATCGCCCGCTCACAAAGAGTTTCCAACGGCACAAATTGATGAAAAGATGCGGCGCACACGTGATTTAGGAGAAAAAAAGACCTCTAACGAAAGAATCCTAAACCAATTAATTCTAAATGAAATAATACCATGCTGTCAGCTACAAATGGGCATGACCGAACTTAAAGAGGGAAGCGTCTGGAACACAATGCCCCCTCACACGCACTCAAGACGTATGGAAGCCTATTTTTACTTCAAAGTACCTAAAGAACAAGCCGTTTGTCATTTTATGGGGCAACCGCAGGAAACCCGCCATATTTTCATCGCTAATGAACAGGCTGTAATTTCGCCATCTTGGTCGATACATTGCGCAGCAGGAACAAGCAACTATACATTTATTTGGGCAATGTGTGGCGAAAATCTCGATTATGACGACATGGATACTTTCAAAGCTGATAAATTAAGATAGCCCCCCTACTTTTAATTAATATTTTACCTGATATGAATAAAGTATGGATTGTACTATTTTCAGTTCTGCTGTTCGCATCATGTTCCGATAAAGAACTGAGAATTAAAGTTGAAAATCCGAGCGATTTCGATCGCTTAGCCCAACTGGTTGAGATAGATATGGAAACTGTCTGTGATAAATTACCTGCTCTTGACGGATTAAGCTACATTATAAAAAAAGATAATGGTGAACTAATACCTTCACAAATCACCTCCGATGGTAAATTATTGTTTCAACCATGCCTGAAAGCAAAAGAATCCGCTATGTTTTCTGTCTGCCAAAGCAAACCGGAAACATATAAAACCAAAACATATGGACGCTTTATTAAAGAGCGCAAAGAAGATTTTGCTTGGGAAAACGACCGTGTGGCTTTCCGCATTTACGGCAACGCACTGATAGAAACAGATGGTCCGAGCAACGGGTTGGATATATGGTACAAAAGAACAGACAAAATGATAATCGACAAATGGTATAGGAACGATCTTAAAGGCAAAGCTTCATACCATGAAGATCACGGCGAAGGGCTTGACGATTATAAAGTCGGACGGTCGTTAGGAGCAGGCGCAATGGCACCATTCATCGATAATAAATTGTGGCTCAATGAGAACTTTGTTTCAGCAGAAATAACGGACAATGGTCCGCTTCGCACAACTTTCACGCTAATATACAAAGACATAAATATAAATAATAAGAGATACAGCGAAAAACGGACATTCTCACTTGATGCAGGTTCACAATTTACAAAAGTCCTGCAAGAATACGGAACAACCGATACAATAGAAGTAGCAGCAGGCATAGTGAAACGAGAAAAAGGCGATTCGGTAATCATTGGCAATGATTATATCATTTACACCGAGCCTAAAACCGACAAAACATCGGGTGTGTACATAAGCATTGTATTTCCTGACGGGATGAAAAGATCGGTCATTGATTCTTATCAAGTGGAAGCAAAATTAAATGGAGGAAAATATCAACATATACTGGGTGTAACAGATTTTAAACCAAACACGCCAATGATCTATTACACAGGCTACGGATGGGAAAAATTTGGATTTTCCGCAGTGGCTGATTTTGAAAAATATACTCAAAACTTCCTCAAAGCTATTAAACAACCCTTTATTGTGACCTATATAAAATAATCAATCTATGAAAAAAGTTGTAACATTCGGCGAGATCATGCTGCGTCTTGCCACCCACGATTATTTGCGATTTATACAATCGACCAATCTGAACGCCACCTTTGGTGGCGGTGAAGCAAATGTTGCCGTATCGTTGGCAAATTACGGCATCCCGACAGAGTTTGTGACACGGCTACCTAAAAACGACATTGCGGAATGGTGTATTTCGGATTTGAGGAAATACAATGTTGGTACAAATCAAATCGTACGTGGCGGTGATCGGGTAGGCATTTATTTCTTAGAAACAGGTGCAGTCTCCCGTGCATCGAAGGTGGTTTATGACCGTGCTAATTCAGCTATTTCAGAAGTCAAACCGGGTATAATAGATTGGAGAGAGATTTTCAAAGACGCTCAATGGTTTCATTGGACTGGCATAACCCCTGCTCTTTCGCAAGGTGCGGCAGATACTTGTCTTGAAGCAATTAAGGTGGCTAACGAAATGGGAGTAACGGTTTCGACAGACCTTAATTACCGCAAGAATTTATGGAAATACGGTAAAACTGCTTCCGAAGTCATGCCCGCTTTGGTTGAAGGATGTGATATTATCTTAGGGAACGAAGAAGACGCTGAAAAGGTATTCGGAATTAAACCCGAAGGTTTTGACGTTGCCAATACAGGAGGCGAAGTGAATGCTTCGGAGTTTGAATCGGTTTGCAAACAATTGATGAAACGCTTTACTCGTGCAAAAAAAGTTATCATTACCCTACGAGGTTCTATTAATGCGAACCATAATACTTGGGGCGGATGCCTTTTTTCAGACAAGCTCTACCAATCAAAACGCTATGACATCACTCATATTGTTGACCGTGTGGGCGGTGGCGATTCTTTTATGGGTGGATTAATCTATGGGCTGATAACATATCCGCATGACGACCAGAAAGCTCTTGAGTTTGCGGTTGCGGCTTCATGCCTGAAACACACCATCTACGGAGACTTCAATTTGGTTTCGGTAGCGGAAGTAGAAAACCTGATTAAAGGCGATGGTTCGGGACGCGTATCACGATAAGCAGCTGCATGTATATAAGCAATTTATGTATAATTCTACAGTGTATAAGATACGGCGTTAATCGTTTTATCATTCACTTCATTCATTTATTCAAATATTCATGAATACATATTGTTAAACACAAATTTGAGGATATTTCTTCAATAATTTCTTTGATATTCCGACTTCCTCTCGCCAAACAATACACTGTAGATCAATATAATTATCAAAATACTAAAAAATATATTCACTTTAAATTATAAAAACACAATTTTATGGCAAAATTCACTAAATTGCAGGTCAATAGAGCGGCTTGGGATACAGGCATGATACCTGTATTTTATCATAGCGATTATGAATTAGCAGAACAAGTACTTAAAGCCTGTTATGAAGGAGGTGTACGAGTTTTTGAATTTACAAACCGAGGAGACTTTGCCCAAGAAGTTTTTGAGGAGTTGGTTAAATGGGCAGCTAATGCATGTCCCGAAATGATATTAGGCATAGGTTCGATTGTAGATGCCGGCACGGCTGCTCTTTATTTGCAGTCGGGGGCTAATTTTGTGGTTGGTCCGCTACTTAATCCTGATATTTTTAAGGTTTGCAATCGCAGACAAGTAGCTTATATTCCCGGATGCGCCACAGTTTCGGAGGTTGGGTATGCTCAGGAACTGGGTGCTGATATTATAAAAATCTTTCCGGGAGATGTGGTTGGTACAGAATTCGTCAAAGGAATAAAAGCTCCGATGCCATGGTCAAATATTATGGTAACAGGAGGGGTGGCACCAACTGAAGATAATCTGAGCAAATGGTTCAATGCAGGAGTATATTGTGTAGGAATGGGCTCTAATCTTTTCCCGAATGAAGTAATTAATGCTAAAGAATGGGGCAAAATCACTCAACTATGCAAAAACACTATTGAAATCATCCGAAAAATCAGAAGTTAACATTATAAATTTTAAATATTCCACATGGGGACACTTAAACTAATAAAAGGAAAATACACGATTTACAGATGGACAATATGTGGACTATTGTTCTTTACCACAACAATTAATTACCTCAACAGACAAATTCTATCATTATTGCAGCCGTTGATAAAATACGATTTTCACTGGAGCGACAGTGATTACGGGACTATTACTGCAACCATTTCATTAGCTTATGCTTTCACTCTTCCATCCGTAGGTCGAATTATTGATAAGTTAAGTCCCAAGAGTAGTGTTACAATAATTATAGCAATGTGGTCAACAATAGCTTGCTTAAGTGCATTAAGTTGTTTTCTGATTGAAAAAATTGTAGATTTACCCGATTCGGAAGTATTAAGTATGGTTACTAATCGTGCCGTTTTAGATAAGATAACGTCATGGAGTATTCTTATTTTTGTAGTCATAGGCTGTATCATTGCAATGGGCGAGGCGGGAAATTTCCCATCAATAACTAAGGCTGCTATTGAATGCTTTCCTAATGAGAAACTATCGTTTGCTACTGATTTATTTAATTCAGGCGTCGTTGTCGGAATTATACTTGCAGCGCTGATCTCGCCTTTTCTCGCTACTGCAATCGGTTGGTCAAAAACTTTTCTTGTATTCGGGATTATTGGTTTCATCTGCCTTATATTATGGCTATTGTTATATAGATCTCCCCAAAAGAACGCATCCAAAAATAATGCGAAATCAGCATGTAAAAGCCAAGACAATAATAAAGGTGAAACTGTTTTTTGTGATCCCCAAAAGAAGATTTCTATTTTCAGTTACTTAAAATATCGCCAAGTTTGGGCTTTTGCATTTGGTAAATTGATGACGGACGGTGTCTGGTGGTTCTTTATTTTCTGGACACCCGCTTATCTGGTCGCCGAATACGGTTTGAAAATGACTGAACTGGCATTGCCGATGGCTTTACTTTATTTCATCACTGTTTTTGGTTCGATTTTCGTAGGGAAACTACCTAACTACTATGTAAATAAAGGTATGGAGTCTTATTCAGACCGCATGCGCACAATGATAATCATTGCGTTATTTTCTCTTTTAGTTTTATTTGTACAGCCTTTAGGGCATCTTAAACTTTGGAATGGTAATGGTTACTGGATTGCAATAATCTTAATCGGATTAAGTGGTTTAGCGCATAGAGCGTGGGCTGCCAATATTTTACCGACTTTAGGGGTTATGATACCGAATGAAGCGATTACATCTATTAGTTGTATAGGCGGAATGGCAGGAGGCATCGGCTCTTTTGTGATACAAAAGTGTAGCGGGATAATTCTTGATTACAGCTTGGTAGAATGGGGATCAAAGTATAAAGGATATACCATTATTTTCACATTTTGCGCTTTAGCTTATCTTATCGGTTGGAACATTATCAAAATATTAGTACCTCAATTTAAACCTATTGAGAATGCGTAATAATTACTATTATCGCTATTTTATAATAAACAAAAGTCCTGCTATTAACGAGCAAGACTTTTGTTTTATTAGGTTGTGAAATATCAATATTTTCCTGATTCAATTTCTTTGGTAAACTCTTTACATATTTTTTCGTGTGTCCTTACCATGTATATCAACAATATATTTAAAACTGTCAGCTCAAAGACAAAATAAATCCAAGGTAATCCGATAAGCGCAGATATGAACAAGGCTATGGCTCGGGTATTAAAAGAAAGAATATTGGTATATTTCATCAAAGGAAGACTTTTTTGGCGAAATTCTTGGCGAAATTCATCAGGATAAGTTTCTCCGTATTTTTCTTTCAACAACGCAAACATTTTCTGAAAAGAGGGAGTCCAGCTTTCCTGCCCTTTTGTATAGCTACGATAGAAAAAAAGATATATTTTATCGAACCAATTGTTCTTAAAAGTCTGCTTATTATATTTTTCTGTAAGTTCAACTGAATTATCAAGCTCACTACCCGATTTACCCTTCAGGAACAATAAATGTATGTTTCGGTAATAATCTGCCATTGAAGCTTGTTTGGAATGAAAGAAACCTGCGACTACTGCCATTCCCCAAATCCATCCTCCCCATACAGGAAACAGGCGGAAACAAATGGCTATATAAATTGACGCAAACCACAGGTCACCCGCAAAACCATCGAGAGCACGTCCAACCGGAGAGAATTGTTTAGTCATTCGGGCAAGTTGTCCGTCTGCGCTATCGTAAGAATTTGCCCAGACAAGCAGGAAAATACCCAACAATGTAATCCAAATATTACTATAATAGAAACATACTCCTGCGGCTACACCCAAAAATATACTGAGTATGGTTACCGTATTGGGGGATACGCCTATTTTCTGAAAAAATAATGCCCAACGATAGCCGATAGGGCGATAAAAATATATATCAATTGGTTCTTCTGTGTCTGCCGACTTCAACGTCGATTCTAATGTTGGTTTCTTATCGTTCATTTCTTATTTAGGATTTCTTGACGGACGAATCATGGTTGTTTTCATCATCCTGTTCATTTTTATATATGCGTGGGAGCATTATTGAACCGTAAAGGGTAAGTACCGCCGCAATGAGCAGACATATTATCCATTGTTTCATTCCGGCAAACATCAGATAAGCTGATACAGCCATAAGCAATACGGCAAATATCATAATGTTATACAGCCGTTTGCCACGAATATTCTTCCCCGGATAAGGAGTTGTGAACATAGTGGCTGCATAACCTGCTACCCCGACAATCATAACGTATTTCGCAATTTCAGCATTGAAAGAATATATGATTGCTGACAATAGGATAAGTATTGCCGAAAGTTTAAAAATAATATTCTTGGTTTTGTTAGATGGTTTCATCAGTCAGGATACCTCTATTCTATTATAAAAACGTCTTCATTGGCTCTCTTCATCAGAAAATGCTCACGAGCAAATTTTTCTATACTTTCCTTATCCGATTTCAGAAGTTCCAGTTGTTTCTTGTCGCGAACGGTTTGATTGCGATAAAATTCAATCTGATTATTAAGATTGCGTATTTTATTGTTATAGCTGATTTGCATAAAAATGTTGCTGTCGCTCAGAAAAAACGCCATTATGATAAATGCCACAAGCACGAGCAATTGGATATTGGTATAACCATCTTGCCTGAGTCTGCTAATCATTTTTTTCAGCAATTCCATTGATCTTAACTTTACGCGGACGACGGTATTATTAAAATACAAAGATATATATTTGTATTAATATTCTGCTTTGAATGAAACCAAAAGATGATATAATACAGAAATACAAAAACTATTTGCTTCTTGAGCGGTCGTTATCAAAAAACTCGATTGAAGCGTATATCGATGATGTGAACAAATTGCTGTATTTTGTTGAAAACGAAGGTCTGAATCTGCAAAATCTGACTTTAGACAATCTTGAACAATTTGTTGCTCAACTTTATGACTCGGGTATCAACGCTCGCTCCACAGCAAGAGTTATTTCAGGCGTCAAATCATTTTTCAGTTTCCTGCTACTCGATGAATACATAGTCAAAGACCCTTCCGAATTGCTCGAAACCCCAAAAATCGGCTTTAAGTTGCCCGTTGTACTCTCCATAGAAGAGATTGAGAATATTCTTCGGGCTATTGATATGTCTACCAAAGAGGGTGAGCGCAACAGAGCTATATTAGAAGTTTTGTATGGTTGCGGGTTGCGAATTTCGGAGTTGACCAATCTAAAGTTTTCAGATCTTTATCTGGATGAGGAATTTATAAAGGTTGAAGGTAAAGGAGGTAAGCAAAGGCTTGTACCTATTTCTCATGCCGCAATCAATGCGCTCAATAATTATCTGACCGAACGGAAACAGATTGACGCGAAGAAAGGGCATGAAGATATTGTTTTTCTAAGCAAGCGGGGAACTGCTATATCACGCATCATGGTCTTTCATTTCATCAAACAATATGCCGAATCAGCAGGTATTAAAAAAAACATAAGCCCCCATACTTTCAGACATTCGTTCGCCACTCATCTGCTTGAACGTGGAGCAAATATACGTGCTATACAACTGATGCTTGGGCATGAAAAGATTACTACTACCGAACTTTATACCCATATCGACAGGGAATATCTGCGTCAAGAAATCATTGAACACCATCCTCGTAATAAGAAGCAAGGCTGATCATAGAAATACAATATAATTTCTATCTTTGCCCGCTATTTAACCATGATTCATTAAAATTTAATTACAAACGTATGAAAAGAAATTTTATCAGATTAGGCGGTATATTGGTTTTGTCGGGCAGTATTTTGTTCACTTCATGTATAGGTTCGTTCAGTCTTTTCAATAAATTATTAGCATGGAATCAGACAATAGATAATAAATTCGTAAACGAACTTGTATTCTTTGCCCTATGGGTTGTTCCCGCCTATGAAGTAGCTATCATATCTGATGCTCTTGTTATCAACTCAATTGAGTTTTGGTCGGGTGACAATCCTGTTGCCGAAGGCATTGTTAAAGAAGTGCAAGGCGAGCATGGCATATATACGGTTGAAACGCTGAAAAATGGTTATCACATCGAAAATGAAAAGGGTGAAACTGTTAATCTGATTTATGACAAAGATTCAAACACTTGGAATGCAGTAGCCAATGGCAATACTTCAAAATTAATTACATTCGAAGGCAATGACAAGGCTATAGTTTATTTGCCGGATGGTAAAGAAAAAAATGTTGAATTGAATCAGAAAGGAGCATTTGCCTTCCACAATTCGGTTGAAAATGCCATGCTGATGAGCAGATAAGATTATTCAATCAATCCATTATATCAGTAACCTGTTTGCATTAAAAATAATTGGCAAACAGGTTTCTTTTTTTAAATTTCAACTACACGATAGACAGTCGGAAATGATAAATTTTATTTATTAAGTTTTTATAAATCTCATCTATTTTTCATTGTTTTTATTAAAAGTATTACCTAACTTTATTGCATATTCTTACCGTAAGTATATTGAATGTTAATAAAATAAAAGCATGGGGAAAGTTATCACTTTTGCAGAGTTACGTAAGATTAAGGATTGTTTGCCGGATGGAAGTATTCAGCGGATAGCCAATGAATTGCGAGTTCCCGTAGAAACTATATGGAACTATTTTGGAGGGCATAGCTATCAGCAAGGTCAGAGTTGTGGCATTCATATCGAACATGGACCAGATAGAGGGTATATTCTTATTGAAGATACTACCATTTTAAATATGGCGCTTTCTTTGATCGAAGAAACAGCCTGAGTGTAATATGCCATCTGACAGACTAAAAATATTATTTTATAAGCCAAAGGCAATCATACTTTTTAGGATAATCAATATCGCAAGTAAAGATACGTTATTAAGACCAGCTTTATCTGCGATTTCCATTAAGCAAGAAGGATTTCACAAAATACAATTGTAATTAATAATTGAAGTAAACGATTTTGCAGTCGAAAATATTAGAGATTCAAATTTAATGAATTAAAGCTATTAGCTATGGAAGAGAAACTGGTTACGTTAGCGATTCATACAAATGAAAAAGCAGAGATTTTAAAAAAAGTATTAGAAAAAGAAGGTATTGAAGTTTTTATCAACGATATCAACATTTTACAATCTCACACATCGCCCGGTGTAAGAATACGGATCAAAGAATCCGATCTGTCTAAAGCACTGAATGTTGTTGAAAGCAGGCATCTCTTCAGTTATGACGAAGAAGAAACTTACCGTATTGATGATGGTCGAAGAAGAATATTAGTTCCGGTAGATTTTTCAGACTATTCACTAAAAGCATGCAGCATCGCATTCAATATGGCTCGTGATCTGGATGCAAAAGTGAAAATACTTCACGTATATTTTAACCCTTACTATCCGACTGCTCTACCCATGGCTGAAGCTTTTGCATATCAGGGCAAAGAAGAAAAGGAATTTCAGAATATAATTGAGAAAGTACGGAAGAATATTCAGAAATTATGTAATACAATTGATGAGAAAATTGCTTCGGGCGATTTTCCGCCGGTGAATTATTCGTACGTTCTTCGAGAAGGCTTACCGGAAGAAGAGATCGTTAATTTCACGAAAGAATACAAACCCTCACTCATTATCATGGGTACGAGAGGTAAAGATCAGAAAGATAAGGATTTGATAGGCAGCGTTACAGCCGAAGTCATTGAAATGACGCAAATACCGCTCATAACTGTGCCTGAAAATACCCCTTTCACCGATTTCAAGCAAGTCAAACATATTGCATTCTTAACCAATTTTAGTCAGCGTGATCTGGAATCATTCGATCTGATGACCAAATTACTGGCACCTTACGATATGAAAATTTCGTTAACACACATTGCCCTAAAAAAATGGGATAAGTGGGATGAAATAAAGATGGAGGGCATTAAGTCTTATTTTTCAAAACAATATCCGAATTTGAAGTTCGATTATCAGCTGATTGAAACGGAAGATATGCTTAAAAGTCTGGACGACTATATAAAAAATGATCATGTGAGCGTTTTGGCATTAACTACAAGCAAGCGTAATATATTCGCACGGATGTTCAGTCCAAGTATTTCAAGGAAGATGCTATTTCACTCCGACACACCGTTGCTTGTGTTGAGAGGATAATTATATTTTAATTTTTTTACAAATTGAGGAAACGATGAATAATGAATTGGTAACCTTAGCGGTACATACTAACGAAAAAGCCCAGATATTAAAAAACGTGCTTGAACGTGAAAATATTCACGTACAAATTGAGAGCATTGATCATAAAAATCCTGATAAAGTTTCGACAGGCGTGCGTGTGCGCATTTTTCAATCCGACTTACCTAAAGCCCTGAGCATTGTGGAGCGCTACAATCTATTTGATTACAGCGATGAAAAAACATTACAAATGGATGACGGACGCAAACGAATATTAGTACCTGTAGACTTTTCCGATTATTCACTCAATGCTTGTCAGGTTGCTTTCACCATAGCCAGTTTCCTCGATGCTAAAATTAAAATTCTAAATATCTTCCATAGCCCTTATTTTCCCTCTACATTGCCTATGGCTAAAGCCTTTGATTACGGTGATGACGGTGATAAGAAATATAAAGATGTGCTTGACAGGGTAAATGCACGCATGCAACAGCTTTGCAGCACTATTGATCAAAAAGTAAAAAACGGAGAATTTCCCTGTGTAAACTATTCATATTCCATCAGAGAAGGCATGCCAGAGGAAGACATTGTTGCCTATGCTCAAAGATACAAACCCGAGATGATAATTATGGGAACCAAGGGCAAAGATATGAATATGACCGATGTGCTGGGAAGTGTTACCGCAGAGGTTATAGAGATGTCTGATTTTCCGATACTTGCCGTACCTAAAAATTCATCATTCAAAGACAGGGCAAGCGTAAAACATATCGCTTTTCTGACCAATTTCGCACAACGCGATTTAATTTCGTTCGATCAATTGGTTTCTTACATCAAACCATCACCCGATGTAAAGATTACCTTGCTCCATTTCAATATTATAAATAAAAAACAAGAAAAATGGGAAGAAAGTGATATTAAAAAAATCAGAGACTATTTCGCCCAACAATACCCATCATTAAATATCGGATATAAATTGATTGACGCTTCAGATATGTTTACGGTAATACCTCAGTATTTCGATGAAGAAAAAGTTGATATAGCCGTACTTAATACCCGAAAACGGAATTTGTTTATCAGAATGTTCGCACCAAGCGTATCACGCAAAATATTAGCTCAATCCAATACAACCCTACTTGTTTTGCGGGGTTAAAAAAAACATTTTCTTAACACTTTATAGGCTGATCGCAAATATAATTATTTGTCTGTTCAGCCTTTGTTTTATTTAGGTAAATACATGTCAGCAATTGATTCCGACTGCCAAACTGAATTTATTAAAATATATAACGAATATTAAATTATTATAAAACACGAATGTGGTATATTTGTTCATTACTAATTTAATTAATACCAATATGAGAAAAATTATTTTAACTTTTGCCTTATTATTATCTTGTACGATAGCTCTTAACGCTCAGTTTACCAAAGCCAGTTTTCAGTTAGAAGGACACAAACTCCCTTATCAGATTATGTATCCCGAAGGATATGATTCATCAAAACGATATCCACTTGTTGTATTTCTGCACGGTGCCGGCGAACGTGGCGATGACAACGAAAGACAACTGACTCACGGCAAGCAATTTTTAATAGATAATTTCAGGTCAAAATATCCTGCAATTGTAATTGCGCCACAATGTCCGTCAAATAGTTGGTGGACAAATGCAAGACGCAATGATATGGATGGCAAATTAACTTTCACATTCGGATATACAGATACTGAAAGTGAATCGATGCACGTGCTCACTCATTTGGTTGGATTTTGGCTGTCGTCAGGCTCAGTTGACTTGAGCCGTGTCTATGTCGGCGGTCTTTCAATGGGTGGAATGGGTACATTTGAACTTTTGTGGCGTATGCCTTATGTTTTCGCGGCAGCGTTCCCTATATGCGGAGGTTCTTCAATAGACAAGATGCCTCTTTACGCTAAAAACACCGCACTATGGGTATTTCATGGTAGCGCTGACAGTGTTGTACCTGTTGACTTTTCAAGAAAAGCAGTTAAAGAACTCCAAAGCCTGGGCTGTGAGGTAAAATATACTGAATATGAAGGTGTAGACCATAACAGTTGGGACAATGCTTTTAATGAAAAAGATTTAGCAAAATGGATTTTTCAACATAAACACTAATACATCAAAACAATAAAAAAGGGGCTGATTAATTCAGTCCCTTTTTATTTCATCAAAGTAAAGCTTTTATCAGCCTAACTTAATCTAATCATTATAAGTTGGCAGAGTTGAAAACTCTTTTGAGTAACGCAACATTTGGTCTGTATAACTTTCAGAATAGTCTATCTTAATATCTGTTATTTTACCATCCTTATCCTGAATCAATTTATAAACAGGATTTACAAAACCTTTATACGCCTTCAAATTCAGTTTCTTATAACGTTCCAATACTTCGGCATGTAGCTTCGGATCAACCTTTACGGCATATGTTTCAACAAGCATTTTAGCAGTTTTATAATCACCTTCCGATTTTACACGTTGAATCTCAGCAAGCAGTTCACCAAACAAGCTACGTAATTTTTCGTAATCGTTAATCACCACATAGGTTTTACCGTCTTTTTGTTTCATTTCCACAACCTTGTCAGCCGCACCTTTTTCGAATACCCAACGAGCTATGAGCTGACGATTACGCATATGTGCTTCTTCTATATCTTTACCCAATTCAATGCGCACAAGCTGTGTCATCAAACCGTTCATCATATACTTATAGTATTCAGCTTTATATGCTTCCGCATTTGGAATTACACCTATTTCAACTAATTTGCTATCCGGTAAGAAATATAGCCCAAACAGATCGGCGCGTGTTTCTTCGATAGTAGAGCTGAACTCGCCCATTGCATTCGGATCCGTACCTTCAAGTAATTTTCCAGATCCATGCCCCAAACACTCATGCAAGTCGGTATGAAGAATATCCGTAATAAAACCATATTGTTTTAGCGATTTAAGTTCAGCATCCGACCAAACAAATTCTTCATTGAAACCTGTATGCTGAGCTGCCTGATCATACGCCTCCATGATATTCTCAATTGTTACTGATTTCGATCCATGATCTTTTCTAATCCAATCCGCATTCGGCAGGTTTATACCAATCGGGGTTGAAGGATAGCAATCGCCACCAAGTTGAGCAACAGTTATTACTTTTGCGGTCACACCTTTTACCTTTTCTTTTTTGAAGCGTTTATCGACCGGAGAATGATCTTCAAACCATTGAGCATTGGCACTGATTGCTTCGGTACGTTTTGTTGCTTCAGTATTTTTGAAGTTTACGTTTGACTCCCAGCTGGCTTTTATACCCAACGCATCGCCGTATACTTCGGTAAATCCGTTCACAA
Organism: uncultured Dysgonomonas sp.; assembly: GCA_945273835.1. Lineage (GTDB taxonomy): Bacteria > Bacteroidota > Bacteroidia > Bacteroidales > Dysgonomonadaceae > Dysgonomonas. Next base: position 66,841 of record CALYPL010000006.1, read on the forward strand.
AATCAACACGAGAATCTAAATCGTGTACCCAAGCTATGGCGTAATCATCATATGTTTTGAGACTGCCCGAACGATAGAACTCGATTAGTTTGGAAACTACTTCTTTTTGTTTATCGTTTTCGGCAACAGCTTCTGCTTTTTCTAACCAACCAACGATTCGCTCAATCGCTGGAGAATATAAACCTCCGACTTTCCAGATTTTTTCTGTTAGTTTTCCGTTTTCTTTAACAAGACGACTATTTAGCCCATAAGAAATTGGGCTTTTGTCTTTCGGGTCTTTCATCTTGTCATAAAACTGTTCTACTTCTTTTTGAGTAACATCTTCACCGTAATAGTTATTGGCTGAAAGTTGTATGAGGTCTTTGCCTGATTGAACTACTTTTTTAGACATAACTGCCGGATCGAAGATAACGGGCGTTATCATAGCTATGTATTCATCGACCGATTGTCCGTTTTTTACAGGAACCTGATCGGTTGGTAGTGCTTTAACTTGTTCGGCAAAAAATTCTTTTGTGAAACCGGGTAAAAATTTTTCTTCGCCATAGTGATGATGTATGCCGTTTGAGAACCAAACACGTTTGAGATAAACCTCAAATTCTTTATAGTCATTTGTGCTTTTATCTCCTTTATAATTCTGATATATTGCTTCTAATGTACGGCGTATGGCAAGGTTGTAACGGTTATTCTGATCGTAGAGTATATCACGTCCTTCGATTGCCGCCATGGAAAAGTAATATATCATTTCTTTTTGTTGGAGACTTAGTTCGTCAAATCCCGGAACTTTGTATCGTAATACCTGAATGTCTGCAAATTCGTCCACTTCGTAAGTAAAATTAGGGTTTGTTACTTCTTTCTTTTCTTTATTAGCGCATCCGCCAGCAATCAGCACGAGTGATGCGGCAAATGCTGTTAATACATTTTTTCTCATATAATCATTTTAATTGGTATGTTGATTCGGTCTGATTGTCGGCTTTCATGATATTCCTTCAAAAGATTCGGCTTTACTGAAAACCCAGATAGTTCAACGCCATTTGTCAGAACTGACTTTTGACTCCTTTTTACAAAACTAATAAAAATATTCAAATTTTAGTTCTGTATGATTGCTTATTCTCGTGATTCAGGATACGGATCTAAACTGATTGTGTCAATGATGTATAATATATTTTATCTAAATTTGTGCCTTTATTACGTGTATGAATGTCAATGATAAATTAAGAGGCGGTATTTTTGTTTTTCTCGGAGCTTGCAGCTTCGGTGTTCTTTCAACTATCGTCAAAACTGCTTACGGCGATGGGTATTCGCTTGGCGAGATCACAGGTTCGCAAACTTTCTTCGGCATGATAATGCTATGGATAGTATATTTATTTCAGCGTAAAACGGGTATCGGTCTTTCACCGTCAAAGGTAAGTGAGGTAGGGAATGTAAATTCAAAAACCCGCTGGTGGTTGGTTATGCTTGCCGGTACTTTCACGGGGTTGGTCGGTATTTTTTATTATCAGTGTGTCAAACTTTTGCCGGCTTCAATCGCAATTATTTTGCTGATGCAGTATTTATGGATCAGCATGCTTATCGAAGCTGTGGTATTCAGGAAGAAACCTCAAAAAGAAAGGCTCACAGCAGCTGGCATTGTGCTGGTTGGTACTGTTCTGGCAGGCGGAATTTTCAATAGTGAGGTTACCCTGAACATAAAAGGGATTGTATTCGGATTGCTTGCTGCAACTTGTTATGCTGTGTTTATATTGACAAGTGGCAGAGTTGGCAATGACCTGCCTGTTTTTAAGAAAAGTGCTCTTTTGATAAGCGGTTCATGTATATTAACGTGGATTATATTTCCTCCGTTATTTTTTATTGACGGTGCTTTTTTAGGTGGATTGTATAAATGGGGGCTTGCGCTTGCTGCTCTGGGAACCGTGATTCCACCGCTGTTTTTCTCTATCGGAATGCCCCGTACTGGTGTTTCGTTGGGTGCTATACTTAGTGCCGCCGAACTGCCTACTGCCGTTACTGTTTCGCACTTTATCCTGCACGAGAATGTGGCATTGCTTCAATGGCTTGGGGTTGCAATCATTCTTTCGGCTATTGTCTTATCGAATTTAAATATAAAAAAGGCAGGATTTTGATTTCCTGCCTTCTTGATTTTATAAATTTAATGAAGCATTTTTTGGATATTTTACACTGTAACTGATTTTATATATCTTGGTTTCACCCGCTTGAAGAGTATCTTCCCACGATATAACACCACTTTCCTCATCATTAACAGTCCAAGGCGTTGTTTCTTTCAATAATTCTACTTCAATATCTTTTTGTGTCGAACGCGGATATTGGTCTTTCAACTCCATTTTAACTGAATTAGATCGGTTATTTTTGACAGTTATTTTATAGGTCAGCACTTTTTTTACATCGTTACCTAAAAATTTAGTGCTGCTGAAATCTTCCAACTTTTCCCTTTTCACCACCACTCGATTGTCTGTACCAAGAGTCATACTTAAATCTTTTTTTGTTGACAAAGGGTCAATATCTGTTTCACCTATATAAGTGCCATCATATGTTATATTTGCTTTACCCGACAGAAGTGCAAGGTTTTGCCAATCAGTGATGTCTGCTATCAAATATGTTTCGGTATCGAGTTTCGGAGCGCAATAATATTTATACTTTGCCTGAGCCTGACGGGTTTGCAGGTCAATACTTTGCTCTTTGCCATTACCGGGGATGGAAAAAGGCATATCAATATTATAAGACATACTAATCTGATTGTCCGCCAATGATAAATAATCATCCATAGAAGTTTTGGTTAATATGTTTATCACACCGTTATCAAGATATTGTCTATTTTTTATTATGTCGGGATCTAATGAATTTATATATTCACTATCAATAGGTTCACCGTTCAACAAATACTCTGTAGATGAATTGATTTTCTTATCATTCAAACGAAAACTTTCATCTGCTAACGCTTGATCAGCATAATAGTCATACGCAATTTCATCATTTGTTATCTTATATCTTTTATCGGAAGCCATCTTCATATTCCGTGATGTTAAATTACCCGAATAATATGTTAAGAACCATGTGTTAAACAAAGGGGCAATTTTTCCATTGCTGGGCATTGCTGTCGATAACGTGAGTTTTACCTTATCCCAATCAAGTCCTGTTGTCTGACGTATTTTTGCTTTACTGCTTATAATTATCGGTTTTTCAGTTGATTCAATATTAATGTCATAATAAGGAACCCATACAGCTGAAGAAGTAAAATAGCTTATCGTTACCTCGTTCGGCATTGTAATAGGAGATGTAACCGCAAGATTAAGTATTCCTGACATTTTATTGTTCTTCAAAGATTCTTGGGCAAGTTGCTTGTCAAGACGTTGAAGTGTGACGGTCAGTTCCTCTTTATTTTTATTAAGACCCTCCAATAATTTCTGTAATTCAACTGCCTTATTTTTGTAATATTCCATGTTTCTATACAATTCATCTAAACTGAGACGGTCTTTTGTTCCTGAAACATTCTGGTTTATTCCTTTTTTTAAAATATCAGCCAAATCACTATTGATAATAATATCTCTTTTGACTTGCGATAATCGATTATTGCATATATCAATTGAATCTTGCAACTTTTTTACTTCTGGATTCTGCTTGCTATCGTAAAGAAAATCAGTTGAAAACTGAGATGATGTAACAATCGCACCTTTAGAAACTTTTATTTTCAGACTGTTTTTATCTATTACAGGACTTAATCCATCTATTTTAATTTGGTTTTCTCCTTTGTTAAGATTTATACTAACTGTATGTGTCAATTCTGCACCTTTAAAATAAACGGTCGCATTGTTGAGCTTAGCATGATAGTTTTTGGGTAAAATAGGGGCACTCGCTTCCGCATGATTTAATACCGTAATTAACGATAATAATAACATGGATAAAATACTCTTTTTCATAGATTTATTATTTAATTATTCAAACAGATGCTTCTCTTAAATCTGAGAAGTGTCTATGTTTTGCAACGATTGTGTCAGTATTATATACTAAACGAAGTTATTGTTTAATTACGCAAAGAAAAGATATATTTGAGACTTATCAATATTCTTTCTATAAAAAATATCTTTCAAAGATAAGGTTTCAGATATTTTTTTTAATGGGAACGATTGTTCTTATAAGAAGTTGGATTTTTAATTCGTTATTTTATCTATATCTTACAGTAAAGTAAAACATGGTTTAGATACAAAATTAGAACTTAAGTTTAGCTGCAAAACTGTTACTTTTGTTACTTTTGCAAACATACCTTTATTTAATTAATTTAATAGTTACATATTAAATCACAATAAACTATTATCTATAAGTTGTCGGGCTATCTGCTTCAATTCATCAGGATAAATAACTTCGGCTATATCGGTATAAGATAAATACCATCTTGCGAAATGCCTGATTGAAAACGTCATAAAATGTAAATCGATGTAGTCATCTTGAGACCGTTCTTCAATCAGCCCATGGTAATAGCGATCTTCATCCATTATCGAATAGTTTTGCTTCGAAGTTCTTAGTATGATTTTTTGCATTTTTGCTTCATGCCCAAGCTTTTTCAAAAAAGTTTTGAAAGAAGGATGATCGTGATTTATAGGCGTTTCAGTAAGTATTATATTTCGGATTCGCCTAAGATGGAATGTTCTGTAATCTCGTTTACCATGGCAATAAGCTATCAGGTACCAGTTCGACTGTGAAAAGAATACCCCAATCGGGTCTATTTCTCTCTCATTTTCACACTGAACGTGATAGCTGAAATATTGTATACGAATCCGCTTATTTTTAATTATCTGATCAACGATTGTATCAATGGTACTAAGGGATTGAATAGGAAGATTGGAATGGCAGGCATTAATTATGTCAGAAACTTCATTTATATGGTCTTTTTCAGTAGATTTTATTACAGCTTTTATCTTATCCATAGCTGAATTGTAATTCAAGTTGATCAAGCTGTCAGTATATGTATTTACTATTTGTTTGGCGACTAACAACGCAAGTGTTTCAGATCGAGTAAACATCAAAGGGGGTAATTTGTATCCCTCAACAAGTGAATAGCCTTCGTAACCATCGCCGGCAATGGGTATCCCTGATTCGGCAAGTGCTTGGAGATCTCGATATACGGTACGCTTACTGATTTGAAAACGATCGGCTATTGACATCACTTTCACAGATGAAGAAGATTGCAACATATTGAGTATTGCCGACAAACGATCTACTCGGTTCATTTGGTTCTACTTTTGATTGCAAAAATAAAGATTGGCCGATAATCAGCCAATCTTTTAATGGGTTAAATTATTATTTATGGATTATAACCCTCATCAGTCATCATTATCAGCCAAGAGATACCATATTTATCGGTCAATTCACCCAACCCATCGCAGAAAAACGTTTTCTGAAAAGGCATAGTTATAACAGCATCTTCCGAGAAAGCATCAAATACTCTACGGCATTCATCCAGATTTTCAAAAACAAGGACTAATTTATTGTTGTTTCCGACAACTACTTTCTCGTCGTGATTTGCATCTTCACCTGCCAACTCAAAGTTTGGCAATTCCACAATCATATGTGAAATCTTGTGTTGATCTTCTGGCGCAAATTGTTGGTCCGGATCTTGCTCTTTACGGAAGAGGAAAGAAACTTTTCCATTTAGTGTTTGACTATAAAAATTAAGGGCTTCTTCACATGTCCCAGGAAAAATGAGATGTACTTTTAATTTCATATTGCTTCATATTTTAATGATTACAGAAGCAAATGTAATGCACCAAAGTGTCAGCCTTATGTCACAGTTTTAAAAAAAATCGGGATTTATGAAAAATTTGAAGCAAAAATTCCTTTAATAAAAGGATGGGGACGGCATCAAACTGCAGGTATAATTAAACTAATAAACCAATATACTATCATAGCCAGTACAGCACTAATAGGTATTGTTAATATCCAAGCGATAAGTAGATCTTTAGTAACCCCCCAACGCACTGCCGACAAACGCTTTACCGAACCAACTCCAATAATACTACCTGTTATAACGTGTGTTGTGCTAACCGGAACTTTCAGTAATTCGGTAATGAATAGAGTCAATGCTCCTGCTGTCTGAGCACAAAAACCTTCGACAGGAGTTATTTTGGTTATACGGTTACCCATTGTCTTCATAATCTTCCAACCTCCTGAAATTGTACCTAAAGCTATTGCTGAGAAACAAGCTATTGGAACCCAATCATGCATGTTATTCATATTCTCCATCCATAAATAGGGGCTTATATTTGGATCCATCTTAGTTGCAGCAATCAATGCCGCGGCTATGATACCCATTACTTTCTGGGAGTCGTTAAGACCATGCCCGATACTAAGCAAAGCGGACGAAATAAGCTGAAGATTTTTAAACCAACGATCCATTCGGGCAGGTTTAGCATTACGAGCCAGATGGAGAGTTATTATGGTTATTATATTACCTCCAACCATACCGACAAGAGGTGCTACAACGATGAAAAGGGCTATTTTCCCGATTACTGAACCGTGAACGGCACTAAATCCGGCTGCAGCTATGGCAGCTCCGGCAAAACCTCCGATAAGTGTATGGGACGATGAGGATGGTATACCTAATCGCCATGTGACAAGATTCCAAACTATTGCCGCAACTAAACCAGCTATAACGACGTGAAAGGTCACATATTCTTCTACTACTGTTTTTGAGACTGTATCGGCTATACCGAAACTTCCGATTATGTATTTGGCTATAAAAAAAGCCAGAAAGTTAAAAAACGCTGACCATATAACGGCTTGCGTAGGGGTAAGGACTTTGGTTGATACTACTGTTGCTATTGAATTTGCCGCGTCATGAAATCCGTTGATAAAGTCGAAAACAATAGCTAAAACAATAATAATTATCAGAAAAGTCATTGGTTCGGCAGATTATGAATATTTTATAATAATGGTCTTAATTATCTTCCCAACAGTTTCAGCAGCATCGGTTGTTCGCTCCAATTCATGCAAGATGTCTTTCAGCTTGATAACTTCAATGGCATCTGTTTCGTTTTCAAATAAGTCTATTAAAAAATGCTCGTATACGTCATCTGATTTTGCTTCGATGATACCTAACTCTTTGCAATAACTTTGTATATTGTTATTGCTTTTCTTAAAATCATCAAGTTCTGCAATTGCTTTGAAAATGCATTCAGCTGAATCACGTGCCAAAATTGCTAAACTCTTAGCGGCTTCGGGCATTACTTTAGGGTTATAAAGCATTATGCGCTTTGCACAGCTATTCAGCAAATCTGTAACATCGTCCATTGTTGACGAAAGTTGATTTATATCTTCACGGTCAAATGGTGTTATGAATGTATTATTAAGCTCTTCAAAAATCTGATTCTGAATTTTATCGCCTCTACGTTCCTGTTCTTTCATCTTTTTGTAATTCTCAACAGCATCTTCATGCGATGTTGATTGCACACATTCTACAATAAGATTGGAGGCTGCCAAAATAACATTGGACATTTCACTCAGTAAAAGGAAGAATTTGTTTTCTTTCGGTTTAAACCTATCAAAAAGGCTATTTTTCATAATGGGGTATGTATAATGTTAGATAGCGATGGATATCAATATGTTGCTTGATTAAATCACCTTCTTTCATAGTTACAAAGGTAAAGAAAAAATATTAATATGGTGTCTGTTTCATCTAAAAATGACAACGTGTTATAATCTACTAAGAATTGTTTGATTATTCATAAAAGTTAATTAGGAAAAATGCTTTTAGTTCAATGACTTATTTACCTTATCTATATAATCGAATATTTCTTCTGCACCTGAACGATGTTCTGATGATGTAAGAAACACGTGAGGCAATTCTTCCCAAGTTTCTTTGAGTTTATTGAGATAGATATCTACATTTTCTTTTAGGCGCCCTTTACTTATTTTATCTATTTTTGTAAAAATGATTGAAAAAGGGACCCCATTTTCTCCTAACCAATTAATAAACTCTAAATCTATCTTTTGAGGTTCGTGACGACAATCGAGCAATAGAAATAGTGATGTGAGTTGAGTACGCTTTAATATATACGAATCTATTATCCGGCGAATTTGTTCACGTCCCTCTTTTCCTCGTTGAGCATATCCGTATCCGGGTAAATCGACTAAATACCAATTATTATTTATAATGAAGTGATTGATCAATTGTGTCTTACCGGGCTTAGAAGATGTCATAGCCAATCCCTTACGATTGGTCAACATATTAATGAGTGATGATTTACCGACATTAGATCTTCCAATGAAAGCATATTCCGGCAGTCCGTCTTGTGGACATTTACGATAATCGGTATTACTTATTACAAATTTTGCGTCTTTTATTATCATATATAGTGGTATACATTATTCTTCATAATCTTCTTTGCGGGCAAGACCTCCTTCTATTAGCAATTTAATAGCTCGTTTTGCATCGGCGAGAGGAACTTGTAATTGGGCCCCTGAATTATTTGAGAAAAAAGGGTAAAGCAGAGATGTATGCTCGTTCTTTATGAAACAGAGTATATTTTCTGATTCTAAATACGATTTTGCCACAGCAAGATCAGATATAAAGGGAGATGTTTTTATTGTAACCAATTCGTTCATTTTCGATAATTTCTATGGAATTACATGTAAGACATCGAAGTGGATTTCTTTCTGTGCTTTAAAATTCATTGGATTTTATTTCTGTATTTCGTGCATATTTCTCAAGATCGGCAATCTGTTCGTTCAGTTGTTCCTGCCTTCTCTCTAAACTTAAAATTGATCCTGCGGAACGTTTCTTGAGATCGTCATTCATCCGTAAATAGTCAGCTCGCAGTTTATCTAAATCTTTATTGACAATTTTCAGCTCGTTACGAGCCTGAATGGCTTTAAAATACGCTTCGTAAGCATCTTTGTTCTTAAAGTCAGACAGGGTATAATATGTATGCTTATCATTGACGATAAATTCAAAATCACGAACTGCTTTCTGCTTAACCTGGGGCATTTTACGGGCTAATGATATGATACTGGAATAATCGGTTCCTTCACGCCAAGAATCTTTAATACTTGTAATTAATGCACGTTTTACTTTATATGCTTCGTTATTACTTTCTACATTTTTGACTGATTTATTGGGGATGAATGTATATATACATACACTATCTTTAGGCTGAAATCTATCGCTGGCAAACCAGCCGACGCCTTTTTCTTCATCAATTACCATCATATAATCATTATAATTTGAATTGAAAGGCATATTTAATCTTTCAGGGACAAGGTAATTATCGTTATTCAAACTATAGCGTGATACGAATAAATCATATCCTCCGAGTGAAGAATCGTCCTCCGCGGCAAAATATATTGTGACGCCATCAGTCAATACGTAGGGATAATTAGTATTACCGTTCAAATTGAAATTATTAGGTGATAGCTTCCGTTCGTTACCGAATTTGTCTAATAGTTTATCCATCGAATAAAGTGTATATAATCCGACTGAATCGGGTTGAGAGAAATATATTTTAGACTCCTTTTCGTTAGAATAAACTGTCGAATTGACCGATATGTTGGATGAGAATACCTGATTGAAATATTCTACTTTGCCACTACTCGGACTGAGTTTATAGGCTGAAAGAAATTTTGTTTTAGCGACAACTAGGCTATCTATAATCTGTACATCTTCTACATTAGCAACCATCCGACGTAGTCGGGTCATATTATTTATTTCGGCATCTAATTCTGCATGAGCTGCTTCATCGCCTTTTTTACGCAACAAATTCCCATATTTATCGAAAAACCGTTTTGCTTCATCGAAACGATATTGACGTGTGTAAAGAGAGCCTAAATAAAGATTGGCATCTTTAACTCCTTTTTTGGCAGCATTGTTCAGACATTCTTCTGCTTTTGTACAATCTCCATCTGTTTTGAGCAAACAGGCTCCATAAAAAAAGTTAAGAAAACCGTCTGCGGGTTTATCATTATATTCGCGCTGAAATGTTGGAAAAGCCTTATTGTACTCTTTATTCTTGAAAAGTTCTTTAGCCTCAGCTAACGTCTGCGACCCAAGTGCTGATGAACAGCTAAGCATTAACAAAATGCAAACTAAATTTTTTTTCATAAACTCATTTGAAGCTATCATACTAAGCATTCAAAGATAAGAATTAAAAACCGAAACTCACTGAAGTTACAAATATAAGACTTACTTTTATACGTCTAATTATCTTAAATAATTCACTAATGAACTTCACCGGATTATATACTATTCTTTTGCTGATAGTTTCCAACTCATTTATGACATTTGCCTGGTATGGTCACCTTAAAATGAAAGAATATTCATGGTTCGCTGCTCTTCCATTATTCGGAGTGATACTCTTTAGTTGGGGAATTGCTTTTTTTGAATATTGCTTTCAAGTTCCTGCCAACAGAATCGGTTTTCAAGAAAATGGTGGTCCGTTCTCTCTTATACAATTAAAAGTAATTCAGGAAGCAATTACTCTGATCGTTTTTGTCGTGTTCAGCACTATTGCTTTTAAATCGGAAGCTTTTAAATGGAATCATATTTTAGCATTTATCCTTTTAATCGGAGCAGTTTATCTTGTCTTTAAAAAATAGCACACCTATTTAAAAAAAATTAATTATACGGTATTACGTATTAAAATATACTAACATCTCATAAATATTATATATATTGCAATGTCTTTTAATAGATAATTAATATATGCAATATTGCAGGATTTTAATCTTACCATTATGTAATACATGTATTTTCCTCATAAATGCGATCGAGTATCCCATTTTCTTTATATAAATAGATAAACCAAATTTCTTTTATGGCTAAACATGCTATAATTTAGTATAGTTAATATAAATATAGATTATCTATTTTCCTTTCAAGCTGTTCTAAATTCAATTGTTTTTCACGTTCTTATGCCTTGGACAAAGCAAAATAAAATTAATCTTTTTATAGTAAGTATCATTATACTTTTATCGGGTTACGCTTCTGATAGTATAGTTGCAAAAGAACCTCATGTCATTAATATCACTCGTGAGAAATACAATGCTGATAATAAGAATTGGTCAATTGGTCAGGACGAAAGGGGTGTTATGTATTTTGCGAACGATTATGGATTACTTGAATTTAATGGTGTCACATGGAAAACAAACCGATTACCAAATGCGTTAAATGTCCGCTCCATAGCAGTCTTATCTCACAATACAATATTTACGGGTAGCTATGAAGAGTTTGGACGATGGGACAGAGATATTTCCGGCAAGTTGGCATATACATCTTTAAGCCAGAATATTGATAAAAGAAATTTCAAAAATGACGATTTCTGGAAAATCTGTATTTGCGGAGATAAAGTATATTATCAGTCATTCTCTTCCATCTATATTTATGATATCAATAATTCAACCATCGATCAAATAGATAATGGTTTGGCTTATTTTTTCCTTTTTAAAATAAGAAACGAATTACTTTACCAACAGATAAAAGGACCGCTATTCAGAATTAATAACAAAAAAGTTGAAAAAATAGCCGGAAGTGAAATTTTATCGGAAACTGAAGTCAGAACCATACTACCATATGATAATGATAAATATCTGATCGGTACGTCCTCAAAAGGAGTTTTTATTTACGATGGAATAAATCTTAAAAATTGGAATCCTTCTCTATCAGCCATTACCTCATCTAAGGAACTTAATTGCGGCATAAAAACGTCAGACGGCAGGTATTACTTCGGAACCATAATTGGGGGAGTTTATGTCACAGACACAAATGGCAATGTAATAAACAATCTTTCGTCCGAAAATACTTTACAGAACAATACGGTGCTATCGTTATTTGAAGACAGCATGAAAAATATATGGGTAGGACTCGATCGGGGTATATCATGTATACAATATGTCGATAATTTTAGTTTCTATATTGATACAAGCGGCAAAACAGGAGCCGTTTATGATGCCACATCTTGGAACAATAAGCTTTTTGTAGGTACTAATCAAGGGTTATTTTACATTTCTGAAAATAATCTGCTTGCTATTGATAATATAGCTGATATGAATTTCGTAAATGGCACACAAGGGCAAGTATGGGCATTACGGGTTATTGATGGCAAACTTTATTGTTGTCATAACAGAGGATTAAAAGAAATATTGCCAGATCTGTCAGTCGCTGACAAATATAACCTTAACACAGGTGTATATGATATATCAAAAATCAACTCAAAAAACAATGAGCTATTTCTTCTGTCTACATATGGTGCGTTGAAAATAATCGACAAGAATAAAGGAATGTTAGAGATAAAAGGACAAGTATCAGAGCCCATATCAAAGACGCTTGTCGATCATCTGGGCAATATCTGGCTTCAGCATCCTAATAGGGGTGTTTACAGATATCGGTTTGATGACAACACAAATAATCTCCGAAGCATCAGTTCATATGGAGGAAACAATAAGGACAATCTTCCTTACAAAATTAAGATATTTAAAGTGGGTGGACGTATAGCCCTACTTGGCAATGATTGCTTTTATATTTATGACGATATAAAAGATCAGATAGTTCCTGACGAACTTTTGAACAACTGCTTTAACGGAATAAAAAATCTGAAACAGATTATTAACATCAAAGACCATGTTTTCTGGGCATTAACCAATACTTCGATATTTAAATTCTCTTACGACGGATATGAAGCATCAATCTTAGAAAGATATAACATTGGTCTAAAACTATCATTAGTCAACAACTACGAAAACATATCAATCATAAATGATTCTATAAATCTTATCTGTCTCGACAACGGATTTACAATATATTGCAATGAAAAGCCCAAAAACAACGATAAAATAAAATCATTACCCTCACCCTACATAGAATCATTGCAGATAAAAAATAGTAAAGGCGAAAAGCAATATGTTCAAATCGGAAATAAAAATAAAATCAATAACAATTTCAATACAATAACAATTTCCTTCATCGGCAAAAATGCTTTTTCTTTAAACTATTCTTTCAGATACAAACTTGATCATGTGGACAATAGATGGTCGTCAGCACAAAAAATAAATTCAACAACATATGAACGTCTTCCACAAGGCAATTATACATTCATGGTTCAGGCGATTGACCAACTCGGGCACGAATCCGATATTACAACCATTTCATTTACAATCCTTCCGCCGTGGTATAAGAGCTGGTGGGCATTTATTATTTATGCTCTTCTGTTAACAGCAATATGCTACGGAATCAGAAAATTAAATCTGCAACGAAACCGCAATCAGAATCGACAAGAAATATCCAAGCAGGAGATAAAGCATTTACAAACTCTAACTGACAAACTTCAAAGAGAAATTAAAGAAAAAAACGCAGAGCTGCTGACGCAAACATCCTTAATATTAAAGAAAAACGAACTTATACTTAAAATTCGGGAAGCGATTGAAGAATTCTATAAACGCAACGAAAGCAAGGTCACTCCTTCCTTACAACAAAAGATTAATGTCCTGCTGAATGACGTAGACACGGAAGAGGATTGGAAAATGTTCTTAATCAAGTTTGATCAGAAACATACCGATTTTTTTAAAAAACTTAAGAATCTGTATCCTCAGCTGACCAACAACGATCTGCGTTTATGCGCTTGCATTAAACTCAACTTGGATATAAAAGAAACAGCATCGTTGATGAATCTGTCAACAAGAGCCATCGAGAATAATCGCTATAGATTAAGAAAAAAGCTTAATCTGAATTCATCCGATAACCTATATGACTTCTTTATAGAATTTAATTAGAATTATAAATATTTGCTTTACAATACAATACATTTAAATAAGAGGTAAAAGTGAGATCGTCTTAATGTTAAAATTTAAAGAAGTGTATTTGTAGTGTATTAACTTTTAATAACAAATATTTAAAGTAATCTTAAATTTGATTTATCTAATATCATACAAAAGAGGCGACTTTCAATTAATTATTGAATAATTCTAGCCAAAATACAGTCCCCCCTCTCTTTTGTTCATAGTTAGATGCAACTTTTAAAATTTAATTATTCTAAAATTAAAACTATGAGAAGTAAAAACAAAAGTAAAACCACTTCGAGGCAAAATAGCCTTTTAAGGAAAGGTTTTACACTCTTTACATGCTTTCTGTTAGCAAGTTTCTCAATTATTTACGCGCAAGAGCAAACCATAACAGGAACAGTGACAGATGCAACTGAAAACCCTCTGATCGGGGTTACAGTTAGCATAGTCGGAACAAATACAGGAACAATAACAGACATTGACGGCAAATACTCAATTAAAGCTAATGCAGGGCAAACCCTTGACTTTTCTTATGTTGGGATGAAAGCTCAGCAAATAAAAGTCGGATCGTCTAAAAACGTGAATGTTATGATGGTTGAAGATGCAACAATGCTTGAAGAAGCTGTTGTAATCGGATACGGACAAGCAAAAAAACGAGATTTGACAGGTTCTATAGTCAGTATCAGCGCAGATCAGATAGCAAACAGACCAGTAACTAACCCATTATCTTCACTACAAGGAAAAGTGGCAGGCGTGCAAGTTATCAATACCGGTATAGCCGGACAAGACCCCGAAATCCGTATTCGTGGAACAAACTCAATAAACGGCTATAAACCACTCTATGTTGTGGACGGATTATTGAATGATAACATCAATTTCTTAAATCCGGCTGATATAGAATCAATGGAAATACTGAAAGATCCATCTTCTTTAGCAATTTTTGGTGTGAGGGGAGCCAACGGCGTAGTAATTGTGACTACAAAAAAAGCTAAACAAGGGCAAGCATTCGTAAACATCAATACATCTTTCGGGTTTAAATCTGTAGTTGATAAAATAAAGTTGACAAACGCAGCCCAGTTCAAGGAATTGTATAACGAACAATTAGCGAATCAGGGACAGGAACCTTACGATTTTTCAAATCTGACAGCAGACACAAACTGGCAGGACGAAGTATTACAAACAGGTTTTGTGACAAACAACAATATAAGTATCTCATCATCTTCAGACAAATCCCGATTCTATATGGGAGTAGGCTATACATCTGAAGAGGGAAGCATGAAACACGAAGAATTCAGTAAAATAACTGTCAACCTCAGTAGCGATTACAACATCACAAAAGCCATTAAAGTCGGATTTCAGTTCAACGGATCACGCTCAACCCCATTGAATACAAAAACACAATTGTACAGCAACGGATTACCTAAAGCACTATATGCAGCCCCTGTCACTTACCCTTACAATAAGGAACATCACATGTATAATACCCTGCCGAGTTTTCAGCGCAACGAAATCGCTAACCCAATGCTGTATGTCGAGTTAATGAAAAATACAAGTAAGATACTTGACTATCGGGGTGCCGGAAATATATTCGCAGAAGTTAATTTCCTGAAAGGGTTTAATTTCAAGGTTATGTATTCGATTGACTATCAATCATACGATCAACGCAAATATACACCTATCACAGAATTATGGGACACAGAAGCCGATGTTGCCACTACACTCGGGTCTGGTAAAACTTCAGTATCACAAAATAAGTTCGACGAAACCAAAGTTCAAGCAGACTATTTGCTAAACTATAACGGCAAATTCGGTGATCATGGATTAGCCGCGACAGCAGGTTTCACGACATATTATGATAAAAAATCGAGTCTCACTGCCGAGAGAAATCAGGGAAGTGGTCTCCCGATACCCAACAATCCTGACAAATGGTTTGTAAGCATAGGTGATAAAAACTCGTCAATCAACGATAGCGAACAATGGGAACGCACAACCGTTTCCTTCCTCCTAAGAGCTTTGTATAATTATCAAAACAAATACCTGTTAAATGCCTCGTACAGACGTGACGGATCATCTGCATTTTATTATACAGGCAATGAGTGGCAAGACTTCTATTCATTTGGCGGAGGATGGGTTCTGACAGAAGAAAACTTTTTTAAAAATAACGGCATTGTAGATTATCTGAAGCTAAAAGGATCATGGGGTACACTTGGAAATCAAAATCTTGAGACACAATATCCTGCGGATCCAATATTAGAAGCCAGTACAAGTGCGGTATTCGGAGATAATATCGTTCCCGGTCTATTACCCAAATATATCCCCAATAAAGGTTTGAAATGGGAAAAAATACAAGCGTGGGAAGCCGGCTTTGAAAGTTATTACCTAAATAACAGATTAAACTTAGAAGGAATATTCTATAATAAAACCACAAAAGGTCTGTTGGCAACAATACCCGGAGTATCAGGTACAACCCCCGGATTAGGCAATGTTGGATCATTAAATAACAAAGGGGTTGAAGTTACACTCACATGGAATGATAAAATAGGCAAAGACTGGCGTTATAGCGTAAGCGGTAATATCACAACAATCCGTAACCGTGTTTTATCGCTCGTTTCAAACGGATATACCATCATTGACGGAACAAGTGGTGTATCGCAACGCAATTCATATACAACAGCAGGCAGACCAATAGGTTATTTCTTCGGGTATAAAGTCGAAGGAATATATCAATCGCAAGCAGATATAGACAATTCGCCTAAAAACACCCAATATACCGTTAAACCCGGCGATTTTAAATTTAAAGACATCGACGGCAACAACATTATTGATCAGAGAGACCGTACAATGATCGGTAACCCCACTCCCGATTTCACGTATGGTTTAACCTTAAACGTTGGCTATAAAAATTTCGATCTGTCAATTGATATGATGGGAGTATCAGGCAACGAAATATACCGCACATGGAATACATTCACATGGTCGCAGTTCAATTATCAAAAAGAACGTATGAACAGATGGCATGGCGAAGGCACTTCGAACAAAGAACCTATTCTGTCCAGAGATCGTCCGATAAATAACGAAATATCAGATTATTTTATAGAAGACGGCAGCTTCTTCCGTATACGAAATCTACAATTAGGCTACACATTCGATCAGAATTTCTTAAAAAATCTGAGAATGAAAAGCCTCAAAATGTACGTAAACATACAAAACCTAAAAACTTGGAAGAACAACACAGGGTATACACCTGAATTAGGAGGTTCAGCGACAGCATTTGGTATAGATGGTCGACCATATCCCATACCGGCAATTTATTCGTTCGGTATCAATCTGACTTTTTAAGTAAAACAGAACTAAAATATCAGATTTGAAATATAAAGTATCATCAAAATACTGATCTAAAAATTTCAATAAAACAAGTAATCTTATGAAAAGATTTTTAAATAAATACATAACCATTACGGCTATAGCATTCGTAATTATATCCCTGTTCGGATGCAACGATTTTCTGGACAGGCGTCCGCAAGGAGATTTCACCAGTGACGATGATAAAAGCGGAGGTATAGAAGGAGGCATATTCGGTATATACGGAAAAATGCGTTCGTACAGCCTGACCGCCGGAATACCCGCATTTGCAATACACTGTTTCCGCTCAGAAGATTCAGAAAAAGGAAGTACTGTCACAGACGGACCCGATCAGGCAGCCATGTACGACAACTTTGAATACACTGCTTCAAACGGTTTATTGGGATCGTACTGGGAAACAAACTATTCCATTATAACTGATTGCAATAAGATTTTAAGAGATATCAAGAATATGCAGACTGATGACAAGAATATAAAGGTGTACGAAGCCGAAGCACGTTTTTTCAGAGCATATTGCTACTTTAATTTAGTAAGGGCTTGGGGCGATGTTCGGCTCATTGATTTTGCAGTAGATGACCAGAGTCAGTCAAACATTCCAAAATCGCCGGCTGCAGACATATATAAACTTATAGACGAAGACCTCGCATTTGCGGTCGATAATCTTCCCAAAAGCTGGCCTTATATATATATAGGGCGACTGACATGGGGTGCCGCACGTTCGATGCAAGCCAGAACATATATGATGCGCAACGATTGGGGTAATATGTATACAGCAGCCCAGGATGTCATCAATTCCGGAATATACAACCTTAATACTCCGTCAGATCAAGTATTTACCGACAATGGAGAAAATTGTGGTGAATCAATCTTTGAGTTACAATGTACTGCCACACCGGCCCAACCGGCATCATCTACAATAGGAAGCCAGTTTAGCCAAGTTCAAGGAGTTAGAGGTTCCGGTATTTATGATTTAGGTTGGGGATGGCACATGGCAACATTAGAGCTTGGTAAAGCTTTTGAAAAAGGTGATCCACGTAAAGATGCCACATTAATTTATTTCAGAAGAAGCAAAGATGAAAAACAAACTCTCGAAAATACGAATAAACCGTACGGAGAATCGCCGATATCAACAGCGATGGGCGGATATTTCAATAAAAAAGCCTATACAAATCCTACGATGAGAGCAAAATACACAAAATCCGGTTTTTGGGTAAATATACGCCTCATCCGTTACCCTGACGTTTTATTGATGGCTGCCGAAGCTGCAAACGAGCTTGGCAACACTACAACAGCACTAAACTATTTGGAACAAGTACGCGCACATGCACGTGGAGCAGACGCAAGCATTCTGCCCGAAGTGACTACTACCGACAAAACCGAATTGAGAGAAGCTATCCAACATGAAAGAAGAGTTGAATTGGCTTTAGAGTTCGATCGTTTCTATGACCTTGTACGTTGGGGTATTGCTTCTAAAGTATTACATGCTGCCGGAAAAACAAACTATCAACCCAAACATGCTCTCTTGCCTATTCCGCAAACCGAGATAGACAAATCAAAAGGAGTGCTGAAACAGAATCCGGATTATATTTAAATCAATTTAATTTTTATAAGGGCAGAATTTTACTGCCCTTATTACATTATATTCGATAAAAGAAAAGAACCCAGAGAAATGAAAAAAATCATATTAGGAGCTTTATGTTTTTGTTCATTAAGCATTTTTGCTCAACCAAAATCTACAACAGTCAGAGATGAAAAGATGGATAAATTCATCGACAATCTGATGTCTAAAATGACCATTGAAGAAAAAATCGGACAACTGAATCTGCCGAGTGTAGGTGATTTTACGACAGGACAAGCCAAAAACAGCAATATTGCTGAGAAAATAAAAAAAGGTCAAGTCGGCGGACTATTCAACATAAAAGGAGTAGCCAAGATAAAAGACGTGCAGCGCATAGCCGTAGAAGAAAGTCGTCTGGGTATACCGCTTATCTTTGGTATGGATGTAATACACGGATACGAAACAGCCTTCCCCATACCTTTGGCGATGGCAGCCACTTGGAATACGGCAACAATAGAACAAGCGGCACGTACAGCAGCCGTTGAAGCAAGTTCAGACGGTATATCGTGGACATTCAGTCCGATGGTTGACATCACACGTGACCCACGTTGGGGACGTTTTTCTGAAGGAAGCGGAGAAGATCCGTTTTTAGGTGGTGCAATTGCAAAAGCAATGGTAAAAGGTTATCAAGGAGATAACACATACAGTCGCAACGACCAGATAATGGCATGTGTGAAACATTTTGCGCTGTATGGTGCGGCCGAAGCAGGACGTGATTATAATACAACTGATATGAGCCGTATACGTATGTATAATGAATACCTATATCCGTATAAAGCAGCAGTAGAAGCAGGAGTGGGAAGCGTGATGGCATCTTTCAACGAGATTGATGGTGTACCCGCTACTGCCAACAAATGGTTATTGACAGATTTACTTCGTAAACAATGGGGCTTCGATGGTTTTGTTGTATCCGATTACACAGGAATATCCGAAATGATTGCCCACGGAATCGGCGACTTACAACAGGTCTCGGCACGTGCGTTAGACGCAGGTTTAGACATGGATATGGTAAGCGAAGGATTTAACGGAACACTCGCCAAATCTCTGAAAGAAGGAAAAATCACAGAAGAACAAATTAACACAGCTTGCAGACGTATATTAGAAGCGAAATATAAGCTTGGTTTGTTCAAAGACCCATACAAATTCGGAAACGAGAAGATTGCTAAAGAAAAAATATTTTCGCCCGAACATCGGGCCTTTGCACGTAAAGTTGCAGCAGAAAGTTTTGTTTTATTGAAAAACGATAACAATACGCTCCCTTTAGCTAAAAAAGGAACAATAGCAGTAGTCGGACCTTTAGCAGATGCACGTGAGAATATGAACGGAACATGGAGTGTAGCCGCAGATATAAACAAACCATCCACCTTAGTGGAAGGGCTGAAACAAGTGGCTGGCAAAAACATAAACGTAATATTCGCCAAAGGGAGCAATCTGGCAAAAGACAAATCTTTTGAAGATCGTGCAACTCTGTTCGGAAAAACTCTGCATCGGGATAACCGTTCGGAAGAAGAATTATTGAACGAAGCGATAAATGCAGCAGCTAAAGCGGATATAATAGTCGCAGCTTTAGGCGAATCGGCAGAAATGAGCGGAGAATGTAGTAGCCGTACTGATCTCAATATACCTGATGTACAGCACCAATTACTTGAAGCTATGCTGAAAACGGGAAAGCCTGTTGTATTGGTTCTGTTCACAGGTCGTCCTGTAACCATAACTTGGGAAGATAAGCACGTACCCGCTATTCTTAACGTTTGGTTCGGAGGAACTGAGGCGGCTCCGGCTATTGCGGATGTTTTATTCGGTAATGTTAATCCGAGTGGAAAACTGCCTGCTACATTTCCTAAAAATGTCGGACAAATACCTTTATTCTATAACCATAAAAATACAGGACGTCCACTTGCCGAAGGTCATTGGTTTGAAAAATTCCGTTCCAATTACCTTGATGTAGATAATGATCCACTTTATCCATTTGGTTATGGATTGAGCTATACAACATTTCAATACGGAGATATTCAGTTGAGTTCGTCATCAATGAATAACAACAGCGAAATCACGGCAAGCGTAAAAGTTACCAATACAGGTAAATATGACGGTTCAGAGGTTGTTCAATTGTATATTCGGGATATGGTTGGCAGTGTAACACGTCCTGTCAAAGAACTCAAAGGTTTTGAAAAGATATTTCTCAAAGCAGGTGAATCGAAAGACGTAACTTTCAAAATAACTCCCGAATTATTGAAGTTTTATAATGCTGATCTTGAATATGTAAATGAGCCGGGAGATTTTCAACTAATGATTGGAAGCAACAGCCGAGATGTAAAAACCATCGGCTTTGAACTTAAATAAGATTTTATCTTTTTTCAAACGGTTAGGCTGTCGACAATACAGCCTGATCGTTTTTTATATTTAATGAGATTATGAAAAAAATTTTGATAATTCTATTTCTGTTCCAGCTCATAGCATGTTTTAATAAAACCAAAGCCGCACAACATATTTCAGATCATGCCTTGCTTGACAGTGTTCAGCATCGCACCTTTCTTTACTTTTGGGATGGTGCCGAGCCAATCAGCGGTATGGCAAGGGAACGTTATCATGTGGATGATGTATATCCGAAAAACGATAAAAATATAGTAACATCAGGTGGAAGCGGTTTCGGTATCATGGCAATTATTGCAGGCATAGAAAGAGGTTATGTAAGCCGTGAGCAAGGGTATGAAAGAATAGATAAAATGATTACTTTCTTGGAGAATGCCGACCGTTATCATGGTGTTTATCCTCACTGGTGGTATGGAGAAACAGGAAAAGTAAAGAGTTTCAGCGGAATGGATAATGGCGGAGATCTTGTTGAAACTTCATTTCTGATACAAGGCTTATTAGCTGCTCATCAATACTTTGTTCATGGAAACACAAGGGAAAAAGAACTTGCTTACCGCATTGACAGAATTTGGAAAGAGGTTGACTGGGATTGGTATCGGAATAATAAAAATATATTATATTGGCACTGGAGTCCTGAGTTTTTATGGGGAATAAACTTCGCTATACATGGTTATAACGAATGTTTGATCACATATGTTCTTGCGGCAGCATCTCCGACACACGGCGTTCCTGCTGAAGTTTACCACCAAGGATGGGCGCAAAACGATTCAATAATAGCTCCTCACGAAGTGGAAAGTCATAAACTGAATATGCGCTATCAGAATATCAATGGAATAGGTCCATTATTTTGGGCTCATTATTCATTCTTGGGTCTCAATCCGAATGGTTTGAAGGATAAGTATGCTGATTATTTTCATGAAATGCGCAATTTCACGCTTATCAACAGAGATTATTGCGTACGGAATCCGAACAATTTCAAAGGATATGGGACTAATTGCTGGGGACTTACCGCCAGCTATTCGCTGAAAGGTTATGCGGCACATATGCCCGAAAGCAAAAATGATGTAGGAGTAATCTCGCCAACAGCAGCTATATCGTCTATCGTATATACGCCAAAAGAATCGATGCTTGCCATGCGTTATTTTTACGATAAAGGCGATAAGTTATGGGGTAAATATGGCTTTTATGATGCTTTTTGTGAAAATGAAGACTGGTATCCTCAACGTTATCTGGCAATTGATCAGGGACCTATATCTGTGATGATTGAAAATTATCGGTCTAAATTATTGTGGCATTTATTCATGAGCCATCCTGATGTACAAAATGGGCTAAAAAAATTAGGTTTTAAATATGTCGCACCTTGATAATTTAAGCAAAAAAGGAGAGTTATATATAGCTCTCCTTTTTTATATCTTCTCTAACCGGAAATAAAACGAATTTAAAATTATTTTGTGGGTAAAACTTTGTTTTTGGGAGTGGTAGCAACAAACTCTTTCAAATAAAACGGTTCAAAATATGCCACATCCACAAAATTTCCTGAAGCGAATGCCTCATCTGCAAGTTCAGGCATATTAGTTGCTTTCGGGTAAATATTGTCGATAAAGATGCTCTTCGGATTCTCTAAAATCGTCTTAACTTTATCCGAACCATTACCGAAAAAGGCTATCTTTTTTTCAGCTAATAAATCCCCGAATGAATTTGCATCAATAATATCCGCACTCGTTTCCCTTATAACATTAAGTTGTCTATCAAAAACAGCATCATACACCTCCATGCGTCGTGCATCTATCATCGGACAAAGTAATGTATCTTTCTCAACCGGATTCTGACTGATTAAGCCGTAAGCCATAATCTTTAAGGTGTTGATGGCAATAAGTGGTACAGATAACCCATAACACAATCCTTTAGCTTCAGAAACGCCGATACGAAGTCCTGTATATGACCCCGGACCACAGCTGACAGCCACAGCATCGAGCTTCTTATTATCGGCTTGCAAATATTGCATAGCTTCTGCTACAAAAAGACCTAAAACACTGGCATGAGACGGACCCTTAGTTTCTTCTCTTTCAAATAAAATTTGTCCATTATAACTGACACATACCGAACAAACTTCCGTAGCAGTCTCTATATTTAATATATATGGCATAATCGCAAGAAAATTATATTCAACAAAAATATAAAAAGCGGATAAGATATAGGGGTTATTTTTTGAGTTTATGCTTCATAAATTCGATGCTTTCTCTGAAAATAATCGAATTGGTCAATTTCATCACGACAGCATATAAAACTGAAGCTAAAACTATTTTGCAGATCAATGATAGATATATGTTCTGTACAGGTAATGTAGCGAAATATGTGATTATCATAACGCCGGATGCAATAATCATATAAAAACCAACATCTTTAGCAACGTCCCAAAGACTGATTTTTATACATTGCCAAGCGTAATAATGCCAGACGAAGATCCATAATATATTGATAATAACAAAGCCCAGTGTCATATAATATATACCATAAGGGAGAGCCAGAAACACAACTAATATCTGTACTATTCCTAAACCTATCGTACTATACAGTTGTACTTTAGAACGTCCGTGGCTCATCACAAGCTGTGCATACATTGTATTCAGGGGCTGAATAGCACCCATAACGCAAACCATCTGCATAATCGGAACTGCCGGCAACCATTTATCTGTTACTGTTATGATAATGAGTTCTCTTGATATCAAGGCTAAACCAAACATAACAGGAAAAGAGATAAAAGCTGTAAACCGCATTATTTTGCGGAAAACGGCTCGTTGCCTGTCAATATCGCCCGATACTTCTGCAAATACGGGTAATGCAACGCCTCTGACAATATTAGCTAATAATGTATTCGCTGAGTATGCCCACTTATTACCTTGCGCATAAAAACCGACTTCACGCTTTGAATAATAATGTCCTGTCAATACAGAAATAATGTTTAAGTTGATCTGAGCCACCAAGGCTGTACCCAATATTTTCACACTGAAAGGAAACATTTCTTTCAAGGGACGAATGTCAAAGCTGAAAGTAGGTCTCCACGGAGAGTAATACCAACGTATCATGTTGCTGATTAGCGTCATTAATACGGTTTGTGTTGCTAAAGCCCAGTATCCATAGCCCTTAAATGCCATTAAGACGCTTATAATTCCGGCAATGGCTGTGGAAAAGACATCTGCTTTAGCCCGCTCTTTTACCATCATCTTCTTAGTAAGCACCGCATTATGTGCTATCCCGAAACTACTGAAAAGGATTGAAAGAAACAGATAACGGGACAGCTCTTTAAGTATGGGTTCTCCAAAAAAAGCGGCGATTAATGACGCGCATAAAAACAAACCGCTATATAAGATTATCCCCATCAATATACTAAACCAAAAGACAGAATTATAATCTTCGTCTCGAAAAACTTTTCGATTAATGAGACCTGTTGTAAAGCCACTATCAAGCAAGGCAGTCCCCATTGCGGTAAATACCGTTAACATACCGATAAGTCCGAAATCGCTCTCATCGAGCATCCTACCTAAGAATATAAAGAAGAGGATGTATAAGACTTGCTGTCCGCCGTGTCCTATACTACCCCAAAATATTCCGGCTGCTGTCTTTTCTTTCAGGCTGGGTTCCGATATGCCGTTCTGTTTTTCTATTTCTTTTTATTTTGACTCGGTTCAACTGATTGACTGTTCTTTTTGTATGCTATCCATCCCGAATAACCGATCAAAGCAATAAGCAACAAAAGTATCATAAACGAACTGATTGATGATACATAACCGGCTGTGACATAACCTTGCGGATGAAAATCGAATACGATTGTATGTTCTCCTGCAGGTATATTCATGGCACGGAGTATCCAGTCTGCTCTGAAATGATCAGCGGGTTTTCCGTCGATGGTCACATTCCAACCGGGCTGATAATATATTTCGGAGAAAATAGCTACTTGATCGGCTTTTGCTTTAGATTTATATGTCAACCTATTTGGTCGATATTTTTCTAAAACAATTGTCGCCGTTGAGTCCGCTATCGGATTTAAGTCTTTGATTTTTTCTTCAAAACGTTTATCCACAACCGCTGTTTTCCGAGGGTCTATGACATTCAGAGCTTCGATTTCCGCATCAGCGTTTTCCACTATTTTCACTTCATTTACAAACCAGCAGTTACCATCGGCGTAAGGGTTAAAAATAGCGGGTTGAGAAGGATCGAATATAACATAACGTGTATTCAACATATTCAGAGTAGGGCAATTAGCCAAAACATTAGTTATATCGCCTATTGTCTGCGCTGTCTGAAAAGATCCTATAATAGTTTTCAGTTCTCCATCTAAACGGTGTTCTATCAACTCTTGATAACGTCTGAGTTTTGCGGCATGGTAGCCGCCGACAGAATGATGAAAATAGGATGTGGTTGTTTCCTGAAATGGATTATTCAAATTAATTACTCTGTAAGACAAATCTTTATCTTTTAATATCTCTTTGTCTGCAACGGATGGTTTATATGTATCAACAGCCGACTCTCTTACAAATTTTGAATCGTCAAGATAGCGTTTATCAACACTCCAAAGGTCAATTAAAACCAATACTGTTAATCCGGCACATATATATAGGACATACTTCTGCTTATCTTTCACTTTGAGGTAGATAAACATCAGTCCGGCGCCGATTAATATAAAAATAAGCGAACGCAACGCATCGGATGAAGCCAATGAAGCCCGATCTTTCAGTAGTGCTGTATAATACCAATCGGGCATCTGATATTGGGGATCGAGCGGTGACTGGAAGTTAAAGAACAGTGTAGGCATTAACCATACTATTAGACATATTCCTCCGCAAATGCCGACAGACCAGATCAAACCTTTTTTTAGCAAAGTATCTGAAACTTTTCCGGTAAATATTTCGCTAAGCCCCCATATTCCGATTATCGGAAATACAAGTCCGGGTATAACAAGTGCCATCTCAACTGTACGGAATTTATTGTACATAGGGAGGTAATGGAACATAAAATCGTTGAACCAATCGAGGTTTCGCCCTAAAGCTAACAATATAAGAAATATTGATCCGGCAAAAAGCCACCACTTCATCTGATTGCGAATGACAAACATACCCAAAACAAAGAAAAGACAGACTAATGCTCCGAAATAGACTGGTCCTGATGTAAATGATTTATCACCCCAGTATGTATATGTCTGCACTTTCTGACCAAGTTGGGCTCCTTTACTTTTCAATTCTTTATATAGAGCCGAATTATTGTCTACATATCCGCCCGAACCTCCTCCGTATGCGTTAGGGATAAGAAAAGTTATAAGCTCACCTTTTCCATAACTCCATGCAAAAGCATAATCCTTGTCTAACCCCGACGATTTTTTTTCTCCTTCAGGCGTTTTAGATGTCAATTCGGTTTCTCCTCTTATTGATGATTTACCAAGTTCCCAATTCGCATACAGGGATTTGGCGTTAGGTAAAACAGCAAGACCCGCGCAAACTACCATAATAGCGGTTACCTTGCCAAGTTCAGAAAACGATTTGTTACGTATCTGCCAAAAAGCGTATCCTAAATAAATAAATACGCAAAGTATGGCAAGATAATAGGTAATCTGAATATGGTTGTTGGCTATCGAGAGCGCAACTCCGAGCAGAAAAAGCATGCTTCCCCAGATATATTTCTTCTTGAAAAGCAACGTCATTCCGGCTAATGTTAGAGGCATATAGGCTATAACGTATGCTTTAATAATATGCCCGGCTTCTATAATTATTATATTATACGAAGCGAAAGCAAATGCGATTGACCCTCCTACTGCCAACCACCAGTTCACGCCTAAACAACACATCAAGATATAAAAACAGATCAGTCCTGTAAGCACCATAGCCGCATCGAAGTAGCCAATAGCTTTAACAGGCGCTTCTATAACCCTGAATTCTGGCAGATCGGGAGCCGGATTACCGTAATAAGCCACATAAGGCATTCCACCGAACATGGCATCAGACCATGCTCCGAATTCTCCGGGTTCGGCAGTCTTAGCATATTTTGCCATTTGGCTTCCTCCCATTCCAACTGCTTTGATGTTGTCAGGTTGAACTATCGTTTTTCCGTCAATAACGGCAGGAGCGAAATAAATAACCACCAGTACTACAAATACTGCTATGGCTGCTATGTGTTTACTCCAATCTTTAAGTAATTGTTTCATATTTTTATGTTATGAGTTAAACTCTTCCTTTTATTGTCTTCGCCCAATAGAACCGAACCGCAAACCACAGATGGCGCAACATGGTCGGCAGTGTGCCGTAATATTTGCACATAATTTTGTAACGCTCTTTGAGGGATGCGTTACGGTTGGCGGTTGTCATTCCCTCATTAAGATAAGAAGATAATATTCCACACTTCACAGTTTCTTCGGCTTGTCTGAGGCATCTTATACACCAATCCACGTCAGCCGAATATTTATATTGCAAATCATACATCGGAGCAATATTTCTGCTTGGTATAAAAGATTGATGTGAAACTAGCATCCCCATCTTGAAACTTTTCCAGTTTAATGAATCGGGTATCTTCAGTCTTCTTGCTCCAACTATCTGACCTTTTTCATCAATGATCTGTGTTTCTCCGTAAATAACTATATTATCAGAGTTCTCTCCTATTTTTTCGGCTATTAGAGATACTGTTTTATCATCGTATATCGTATCTCCTGCATTCATGAACCAAACGAAATTGCCGGTAGCAAGTTTAAGCCCTTTATTCATGGCATCATATAGTCCCTTGTCGGGTTCGCTAACCCATTTGGATATTTTATCTGCGTATTTTTTTATAATTTCCACCGTTCCATCGGACGAATTACCATCTACAACGATGTATTCTATCTGTTCGTATGTCTGCTCCGTAACACTTTTTATCGTGGCTTCAATCCATTGTCGGGCATTGTAAGTAACGGTAATGATTGAAAATACGGGTTTCATTAGTTCAACAGCTTTTTGTACAAAGATATATACTTAGCCGCAACAATTTGTTCTGAATAGCATTTTTGTACTTTTTCAATACATTTATGCGCTAAATTTTGTGTGACTGCATTATTTAATACCCATTCTATACCTTCAGCCATATCTTCTATATCTTTATAGCGGGATACATAACCATTTTGTTTATGGTCTATCATTTCTGGTATTCCTCCCACTTCAAAACCGATACATGGAGTACCGCATGCCATTGACTCCATTATTGTATTGGGTAAATTTTCTTCGAGTGACGGGGTTACAAACACATCTACCGCATTATAAAGCGTGATTATGTCTTCTTGATTGTTGAAATAACCTAATGTGTGTGTTGGAAAAGGAAATAATTTTGAAATATCGTGCTTTGTTTGCCCGAATGTAACTACTTCTATCATTTCTGACAGCTCAGGGTTATTATTTCTGATCTTTTCGAGCGATTTTATAAAATAACGAAATCCTTTGCGTTCGTCCGTTAGGTTCACCGCTCCAAACAGCACCAAATATTTATTTTGAGGTAAATTGAATTTGTTTCGGGCTTCAGTTTTATTTTTTGGTTTGTATTTAGTTGTATCAAGTGGATTGGGAATAGATTCGACAGGATTGGTGCATGTCAGCAAACTTGCTTTAGCTTTATCGGCAAGCCATCGGCTACAACCTACAAATGTGATGTCTGAATTTGACAGCAACTTTTGTTTATCCAAAAAAATTTTGGCTGACAAGTCATTACGTTTATCGGATTTTAAGAAAAAACATTTTCCGCATCCTGTTTTATAGTTTTCGCAATCGCGCGCATGATGACATATCCCTGTACAAGGCCACATATCATGCATAGTCCATACAATAGGTTTTCCGAGATCAGTCAGCCGATCAATATCTTTTATCGAAAGGTAACCTTGATTAATCCAATGTAAATGAATTATATCGGCTTCTTTTATCAGCGGATGATTACTGATATCTATACCTGTATTGGCGATTGATACCTGAAAGACGGTAGAACGATCAAATTTATTATTCAGAAAGATTATGAATCGTTCCCAAATGAAGCGGATAGTATTTATCTTTCTGTCAAACCAATTTGTAGTTACAGCACAGACCTTCTCGTCCGGCGTTTGTTTATCTCTGACCAGCATCTTGGCTTCAATATTTGCCTTACTCAAGGTCTGCATAAGCCTGTTTGCGGCTACTGCTGCTCCGCCTACCCTATCCCATGTATTTATAATTACGACTTTCAACGATTTGTTGTCACACGTTTATAGATTTTACGAATCAGATTTTTTATTTTAAACCAGTATGTCAGTTTTACGGATTTGTAGAATTTCTGATAGATTTTGCGGGCAACGGCAGATTCTTCAATCGGTATATCTATCAAGTTGATGGGTGATGTAGATAATTCAACGTCGAACCAGTCATCGTTTGAGCTATGTGTTCCTGAACCATCGCATCCTATTTGGCGGACAAGTGATTTGCCGGGATAAAGACATAGTTTATTTTTCAAGACGATTGAGGTGTACCAACGTATTGCCCACGAACTATTTTTACCTTTTATCTGGTTTCGGAGCATCTTTACAAAATAATAGGAATTATCGAAATCAAGACGCTGTTCAAGATTTTTATCTTGCAACTCGTTCAACAATTTACTACCGTCTCGTTCAAATATCCGCCAAGCACGTTGCCATGTTGCCCACCCCCAAGAACTGGCATAGGAGAGAAAAAAGGTTTCCGGCAACTCTTCTTTTACAGGGTTAACGTATCCGTGTATGCTTGCAATCTGATCATCATCCCTGTATTTTTCTAAAGCCTGATTCATAAATCGGAGATAATAAGGCGATGTGAGTAAATCGTCTTCCATCACAATCACTTTGCCATATTTATCAACAACTGATGTTATACCATCTATGAGGCTTTCGGCAAGTCCCCAATTCTTTTCACGCTCAATAATTTGCACCGATTTAAAACCTTCAATGGTATGCAGATATTTTCTTGTTTCAATTATAGCCAATTCATCGGTTTTATCTTTAGCTCCATCAGAATATATGATCAAATCGCTTTCTGAAGCAAACTCATTTTTTTGCAAAGCCTCTATTGTTTGCTTCACATGATCAGGTCTGTTGTAGGTAAAAAGTACGATGGGCGCAAAATCCATACTTAGTATCTGCTTTTTTTTGAATATGCTATTCTGATTATCTGCAACTACTTAACAAACAGTATTAATACTTACTTGTTTCATGAACAAATAATGCCTAACGGCTTTTAATATAGCTGTTAAGTATTTCTGAGTGATTATTATTTAATAGCAAAAGTATGAATAATTATAATAAAAAGAAAAAGACTGCACAAGACAGTCTTTTGTATCTGGTATATATATATTCTTAAAATTTATTTAGCTACTATTCTGCAGGCAACTGTTCCTGCTTTGAGAATAAATATCCCTTTAGGTAGGTCAATCGAGTATATTCCTGCATAGCATTGTTTAAGATTGACGCGAACAACCAATGCTCCGATAATGCTGTACACTTCAAGATAACCTTCGGTCGGCACATTTTTCATCGTCATCTTGGTGTTACCGTTTATCAGTAATTCCAAGTCCATCGTTTTTACGTTCGATTCGGAAACAATCGACTCAGACGAAAAAAACGACTCGTGAGCATAACCCGACAATGTGAATGCGGATAACAAGACCGATAATAATATTTTGCTTTTTAAAACCATCTTTCTTACCGATAAGCTCAACAAATATAGGCAATAAAGATTATAGGCTCCTAAAAAATTATAAAAAAAATAAATGTATCTACAATTTTTTACACAATCCCTCGTTAGCAAGTATCGTATTTGGAAATACTTCTTTTGCTTCGTTCAGCAATATCCGATTATCGGGATAACGTGACGAATAATGTCCGAGCATCAGCTCTTTCACATTTCCTTGTTTTGCGATTTCGGCAGCTTGCCGTGCTGTGGAATGCATCGTTTTAACGGCACGCATCGCCTCCTTTTCGGCAAAGGTGGCTTCATGATATAATAAATTCACATTTTCTATTATGGGTATAATTTTTTCATTGTATGCCGTGTCGGAACAATAAGCATATGATCGTGGCGGTTCTGCCGATCTGACAAGATGTGAGTTTGGAATAACCTGTCCGTCTTCAGTGATATAATCCGCACCTTTTTTAATTTCTCCTCTCATTCGCAACGGAATATTATAAAATTCGAGCATATCTCTTTTCAGATTAGGTTCTTTGGGTTGCTCATCAAACCGAAATCCTGCACAAGGGACACGGTGTTTAAGAGGGATAGTTGTCACACGTACAGAGCGGTCTTCGTAAATGACTTCACTAAGCACAGGCGAAAAGGGCTCAAATATAATCTCAAAAGAATTTTCACGACAGAAATAATCGAGTTGTGGTCTTAACAAACCTTCTAAGTCGGCATGAGCATGTATATACAAATTACTCGTACGTCCTAACAAACCTAATGTTGAAATCAACCCCATCAAGCCAAAACAATGATCGCCATGCAGATGCGAAATAAATATACGCGACAGCTTACTGAAACTAAGTTTGCTTTTCCTAAACTGCAATTGTGAATTCTCTCCGCAATCAACCATAAACAACTTTTCCCTGACACTCACCACCTGCGATGTAGGATAATGTTGTAATGTGGGACTTGCCGATCCACAGCCTAAGATATTTACTTCAAAGCGATCCATATTTTTCTATATTTAAATGTGTGAAGCCTCTAAAAACAAAAACCGCAAGGCGTTTTAATGCTTGCGGTTTCTATATATCTTAATGAATGTAGTATCTTATTTTGTAGAAACTCTTTTTTCTTTGATACGAGCTTTTTTACCTGTAAGATTACGCAAGTAGTACAATTTAGCACGACGTACTTTACCAACTTTATTCACTGTTATGCTGTCAATGAATGGAGATTCGATAGGGAAAATTCTTTCCACACCGATGTTGTCAGACATTTTGCGAACTGTAAAACGTTTCTTTTCACCGTGTCCTGATATTTTAATAACAACACCACGATATTGCTGAACACGTTCTTTGTTTCCTTCACGGATACGGTAAGCAACAGTAACAGTATCACCGCTTTTGAATTCTGGGTGCTTTTTGCCGGTTGCGAAAGCTTCTTCTGCTATTTTTATTAAATCCATGTTAATTAATTCATTTAAATGGTTTTACACGCAATATTCACGGGTTTGTCCCGCCAGAGATTGCGATAAGTGGGTGCAAAAATATAAATATTTTACTAAAACACAAAGGCTTTGCTATCTTTTTTAGCGTCTGACTTAATATCAAATCTGCCATTCATACCGATTTATCGGCTTTGCATAACAGCAATAATTATTTTGGCTTTTCAGCCGATAAATCGGCATTAACTACTGCCGTATACCCCAAATTTTCAATTGCTTTCTGCAACTTATCAACTGTGGTCTTATCCTTTTTATACTCAATTTTAACTGTTTTAGAGGGCAGATCAACATTCATATCCGTCACGCCTTTCTCGTAAGCAATGGTCTTTTCAATACGTTTTTTGCAATTTTCACACGTCATCGAAACATCAAAAACCACCGTTTCTTTATTACTATTCTTCTTTTTACCCTGTGCCGATATAAAGCCCGAACACATAAGCAATACGGAAGTTATCAATATAATAATCTTCGTTCTCATAATATATTTGTTAAGTATATTTAGATACAAAAATAGAATAAATTATACGAAATAGTTTGATTTAATGGATTACTTTTGCAGGCATAACTGTCGGTGCATGAAAAAGATTATCATAATTTTCTTATTCACATTATTCACATTAAATATCGTTGCTTCGGAACCCATCAAAATTGGCATCATATCCGACACACATTTCCTCTCGGAACAATTGATGGATGGAGGCAATGCTACCCAAAATTATGTGCGTACAACGGCACGAGACATCATGGATGAACCCGTTGTCTTGGATAGCGTTTTATCTGACTTTATAAAAACCGACATTCAGGTATTGCTTATCAGCGGAGATATAACCAAAGACGGCGAAAAAAAGAGTCATATTGATTTTGTAAAAAAACTAAAGACTTTACAGGATAAAGGCATCAAAGTATTTGTAATTCCGGGAAACCACGATATTGAGACAGGCAATGAAATCGGATTTTCAGGTAATACGAAATTTCGCACAGAAAACACATCTGAGACCGATTTTAAAGAAATATACAAGGATTGCGGATATAAAACGGCTATCTCTCAGGACTCTGCTTCATTGAGCTATGCCGCTGAACTTAATAAATCCACTTGGCTGATAGCGATTGACGTTGCCCGCCGACCTGAATTTAAAAGAACCGGATTACCTTCCGAAGCTATTTCTGAACAGACTGAACGATGGATAAAAGACATCCTTCATGAAACAACCCGAAGGCAGATACAAGTTGTCGGCATGATGCATTGGGGATTGGTAGAGCATTTTAGAGGACAGGCAAAATATTTTCCTCGTTATTTGGTGTATGATTGGCACCGTCTGGCAACACTCTTTGCAGACTGTGGCATGAAAGCCATTTTTACAGGACATTTTCATGCCAATGATATTACAAGTTTAACAAGCAAAGACGGAAATGTAATTTATGATATAGAAACAGGATCTCTTTGTTCATATCCTTTTGCATACCGTATCGCAAATTTATATCCCGACCGAATGGACGTAACCACACGCAATATCACTTCATTATTCCATAACCCTACATTGGGTAAAGACAATCAGGCTTTACTTAAACAATTAGCTACAAATATAGCAACCAATAGGTTAAGAGATATGGGGTTGGGGTTCGATTCATCGTTTACATCCAGCTTTGCCGAAATAATTTCGCAAGCCTTTTTGTTGCATGTAAGTGGTGATGAAAAAATGACGGACGAATTACAGTCACATATCAATGCATTGGCAAGGGTTATGGACACTGACGCAAGTGATGCCAATATTACTGAGCTTGACTTACCTCCTGCCGATAATAATGTGACTTTAAAATTTTAATGAATGCTTGAACTTTGTTTAAATCCCGATTTGATAGAAGCTGGTTGTGACGAAGCGGGACGGGGTTGCCTTGCAGGACCAGTGTTTGCCGCAGCCGTTATTCTACCTAAAAATTTTTACTGCGAAGAGCTGAACGACTCCAAGCAGTTAACTGAAAAACAACGCTATGAATTACGTCCGTATATCGAGGAAAATGCGTTGGCTTGGGCTGTCGGCATAGTTGATAATGTAGAAATTGATAAAATTAATATACTTAACGCTTCATTCCTTGCCATGCAAAGGGCGGTGGATGCGTTAAAAATCGCTCCTCAACATTTATTGATTGACGGAAACAGATTTAATAAAACAAGTATCATTCCTTATACTTGCATTGTTAAAGGTGATGGGAAACTGATGCCGATAGCGGCTGCTTCGGTATTGGCTAAAACATATCGGGATGATTATATGTCGGCTCTACATATTGATTATCCTGCATACAATTGGGACAAAAATAAAGGGTATCCAACAAAGAAGCATCGCAATGCCATTGCTGAATATGGCACAACTCCATACCACAGGATGAGCTTTAACTTATTTGAAAAACAACTTACGCTCGATTTTTAATCAGCAAAAACCTGCGCAAAATCATCTGCAAGCTGATTGACAAAATACAATGCGCTTTTACGTGTATTGACTTTCAGTTCCTGATAATCTCCGACTGAATCAATAACTTCGTTCGTAATAAAATTTTCGGCAGAAAAGACTTTAGGGATGCGCTCCTTACTACTTTGGTTTTGGTATATAAAAGCTATATTCTGGACTTCCAACACGCATTTATCCTGAAATATAAAACTATTTATGCGATAACGCATAACCACTTTTTCAGAAACACCTTTTGAATTGACCGGTAGTAATAGTTCAATGCGTGATTTCGCGGCTATTTCAAAGTTTTTATTGTCATAACGGATACTGGATATAAAAGGGTCTTTGCCGTAATTTTTTTTACCCCAATCTTTAAGAAGATTATAATTAAATTCCTTAGAATAATTTTTCTTTAAAGGAACTTCTTTCAGGAACACAACCTTGTTATCAATCACGGTTACATTTTCAAACCTTTCGCCTTGCTTAACAACTTGCGAATATATAGCTGAAAATGAAAATACTAATACTATTAAAAGTATATATTTCTTCATATTGAGTAGTCTAATGGGATATGCAAATATAAAAATATAATTTAGCTATCCCAAAAGACCGTTCTAAATCCACCCTATTAAGTATGGCATTTCAGACCTCAACTCCAAAGAGCGTGGCCGATGTACTGCCTGTTATTTTAACATTTACGAAATCGCCTATACGATGCGAGCCCTTATCGAAGATGACAACTTTATTTTGAGACGTGCGTCCGAAAAGTTGTTCGCGCGAACGTTTTGAAAAACCTTCCACAAGCACCTCAAATTCCTTACCGACATCTTGTTCATTGCTTTTTTGCGAACACTCATTCTGCAAATCAATAATCTGTTGCAAGCGTTTTATTTTAACATCTTCAGGCACATCGTCCTCTAATTTTTTGGCCGCATACGTACCCGGACGTTCCGAATATTTAAACATGAAGGCTGAATCGAAGCAAACCTCACGCATCAATGAAAGTGTGTCTTCCTGATCTTCATCCGTCTCCGAATGATAACCGCACATAATATCAGTCGATAAACCACAACCCGGAATAATCCGTTTAATGGCAGCAATACGATCAAGATACCAGTCACGGTCGTATTTACGGTTCATTTGTTTCAACATCCGTGAACTACCCGATTGCACAGGCAAATGAATGAATTTGCAAAGATTATCGTATTTAGCTATAACCTCCAATGTCTCATCATTCATATCTTTTGGATGAGATGTCGTAAAGCGTATTCTCATTTTCGGTGCGGCAAGGGCAACCATTTCAAGCAAACGTGAGAAATCGACCATATCACCATCCTCTTGCTTGAATCTATAAGAGTTAACGTTTTGTCCTAACAGGGTTACCTCTTTAAATCCTTTGTCTCGCAGGTTGATTACCTCGTTAAGAATACTTTGTGGTTCACGGCTACGCTCACGTCCACGTGTGAACGGAACGATGCAATAGGTACAGAATTTATCGCATCCACGCATAATTGAAACGAAGCCGGATATATGGTTACCCCCTATTTTTACAGGGATAACATCTTTATAGGTTTCAGTTTTGGACAGGTTAACGTTGATAGCTTTCTCTCCTTTCTCGGCAGCCCCGACTAAGTTAGGCAAATCAAGGTAAGAATCGGGACCCACTACCACATCGGCATGATATTTATCTAAAAGTTCATCTTTTACGCGTTCAGCCATACAGCCTAAAACGCCGATTATCATACCGGGATTTTTTTTACGTTTGATAGCATTGAAATATTCGAGACGCTGTATAACCCGTTGTTCGGCATGGTCTCGCACGGAGCAAGTATTTACAAATACTGCATCTGCATCTTCGAGCTTATCTGCAATTGTGTATCCGTCCATTTGCATAACAGACGCCACAACTTCGCTGTCAGCCACATTCATCTGACAGCCATAAGTCTCGATGAACAGCTTTTTGTCTGGGGTTGAAGTCGTGGATTTAAAGTCCAGTCCTCTTTCGTTGTTCATAAAGTCTTTACTGATTTAAATATTAAACTATTTTTTTATGAATTTTCTTTAGTTGATGTTTCTTTTGTCTTTTTTCTATCCTCCCTGTCATAAGCATCCACAATACGTTGCACTAATTTATGACGGACTATATCTGTTTTGTCGAAAGCGATATTGCCTATACCTTTTACATTACGCAGAATGTAAAGAGCGTGTTTAAGTCCCGATTGTTGCGATGGATGGAGGTCTATCTGGGTTATATCACCTGTTATTATCATTTTTGAGCCCATGCCCAACCGTGTCATAAACATCTTTATCTGAGGTATGGTGGTATTCTGGGCTTCGTCGAGAATAATAACGGCATCATTGAGCGTACGTCCACGCATAAATGCAAGCGGAGCGATCTGAATCGTCTTATTTTCAATATAATCCTTGAGTTTAGCCGCAGGAATCATATCTTCCAACGCATCATAAAGAGGTTGAAGGTATGGGTCTATCTTATCTTTCATATCACCGGGAAGAAATCCGAGCTTTTCGCCGGCCTCAACAGCCGGACGGCTTAAGATTATCTTCTTCACCTCCTTATTTTTTAATGCTCTCACGGCAAGAGCAATAGCTGTATAGGTTTTCCCCGACCCTGCCGGACCTGTGGCAAAAACCATGTCGTTTTCCTGGAAAAGCTCCACAAACTTCTGCTGATTAGGTGTTCGGGCAACAACAGGTTTGCCGTTGACGCCGTATATAATCAGATTGTCTTGTTTTAGATCGTTAGCCGGAAGTTTGCCTTTGACTATATCAACGATATTTTCTTCAGTCAGGCTGTTACGTTCAGCGCAATATTTCTCAAGTTCCCTCACTTTTTCTTCAAATAAGGGTACATCTTCGGCATTGCCGGATACTTTTATCAAGTTGCCTCTCGCAACAATCCGCAATTTAGGAAAAAACGATTTTAGGAGTTGAATGTTTGCATTATTGACACCGAAAAATATAACGGGATCAATATTTTCCAGAATTATTATTTGTTCTATCATTCAGTACGTTAATCTACCAATTTTCAATATAAAATAAATTTATCGTCGGGTAAGTTGGTAATGGCATGTATCGGAAACAAAGATAATCAATATTTTACATATACGAATTTATATCAAGATAGTTCGACTTTATTTTTTATCTTTGCCATCTTCAATCATATTGACAGATTAATACAGACTAATAGTGGCAAAGAAGATAGCAGAAACTCCGATGATGAGGCAATATTTCGAGTTCAAGGCTCTACACCCTGACGCAATTTTATTGTTCAGAGTGGGAGACTTTTACGAAACATTTTCTGACGATGCAATTGCCACTGCTGAAATATTGGGTATTACCCTGACAAGAAGAGCAAATGGTTCCGCGCAGTTTGTTGAGCTTGCCGGATTTCCGCATCATGCACTTGATACTTACCTGCCTAAGCTGGTCAGAGCGGGTAAACGTGTAGCAATCTGCGATCAGTTGGAAGACCCAAAATTAACCAATAAGCTGGTTAAAAGGGGAATTACTGAACTTGTAACCCCCGGTGTTTCGATAAATGACAATGTTTTAGAAAATAAAGAAAATAATTTCGTTTGCGCCATTCATCATAATAAGAATTCGGCTTACGGTATTTCTTTCCTTGATATTTCAACCGGAGAATTTTTGGTTGCCGAAGGTTCTAAAGAATATATTGATAAACTACTGAATAATTTTTCGCCCAAAGAGGTTCTTGTTGAGAGAAGTAAAAAGAAAGCATTTGAAGAAAATTTCGGTTCCCGCTTCTTTGTATTCGAACTCGATGATTGGGTATTTACGGATAATACAGCACGCGAAAGATTACTGAAACATTTCGAGACTAAAAATCTGAAAGGTTTTGGAGTAGAGCATCTGACAATCGGAATCATTGCGGCAGGAACAATCTTACATTATCTTGATGTTACCCAGCATAACCAGATAAGCCATATTACCTCTTTATCACGTATCGAGGAAGATAAATACGTGAGATTGGATAAGTTCACGGTACGAAGCCTTGAACTGATTTCTTCAATGAATGAGGGTGGCAAAACCCTGCTGAATATTCTTGATAAGACAATCTCGCCGATGGGTGGACGTATGCTTCGCCGTTGGATTGTCTTCCCGCTCAAAGATGCTAAACCGATCAATACTCGTCTATCGGTAGTTGAATATCTATTTAAAGACATTGAATTAAAAAAATTGCTTGAAGAACAACTTTGTTTGATTGGCGATATTGAACGCATCATTTCAAAAGTTGCGGTAAATAGGGTAAATCCACGTGAAGTAGTACAATTAAAAGTTGCCCTTAAAGCCATTGGTCTGATACGGGATGCTTTTATGAATTCAGCCGAACCGCATCTCCGGGAACTCGGAGAAAAACTTAACCCTTGTCCTGTTATTCGTGACCGCATTAACCAAGAGATACAGAACGATCCTCCTTCTCTAATCAATAAGGGTAATATCATAAATAAGGGAGTCAACACCGAACTTGACGAGCTACGCAACATTGCCTATTCTGGTAAAGACTATTTACTAAAGATACAACAACGTGAGATTGAGCGTACAGGTATACCTTCACTTAAAATCAGCTTCAACAATGTGTTCGGCTATTACATTGAGGTAAGGAATTCGCACAAAGACAAAGTTCCTGCAGAATGGATACGCAAGCAGACGCTTGTGAACGCCGAACGTTATATTACTGAAGAACTAAAAAATTACGAAGAAAAAATATTAGGTGCCGAAGAGAAAATTCTTGCACTTGAAACCAATATGTTCAACGATTTAGTATTAAGCCTCGTTGAATACATACCGACCATTCAGGTCAATGCAAACCTTATAGCCCAGATAGACTGCCTTCTTTCATTTGCGAAGGTCGCACAAGAGAATAAATACATAAGGCCAGTAATAAATGAAAGCGATGTTTTAGATATTAAACAAGGCCGACATCCGGTTATTGAGAAACAATTGCCACCGGACCAACCTTATATAGCTAATGATGTATTTTTAGATAACGATTCACAACAGATCATTATCATCACAGGTCCGAATATGGCGGGTAAATCGGCTTTATTAAGACAAACGGCTCTAATAACTCTGATGGCACAAGCCGGTAGTTTCGTGCCTGCCGAATCCGCAAACATCGGTTTAGTTGATAAGATCTTTACCCGTGTCGGTGCGTCAGATAATATATCGTTAGGAGAGTCGACTTTTATGGTTGAGATGAGTGAAGCATCGGATATATTGAACAATCTTTCATCTAAAAGTCTTGTTTTATTCGACGAATTAGGACGTGGCACAAGCACTTATGACGGTATCTCCATTGCATGTGCTATTGTGGAATACATTCATGAACACCCAAAAGCAAAAGCTAAAACTCTTTTCGCCACACATTATCATGAATTGAATGAAATGGAAAAATCATTCAAGCGGATTAAGAACTACAATGTTTCTGTCAAAGAAATTGATAATAAAATAATATTTCTTCGCAAGTTAGTAGCGGGCGGAAGTGAACATAGTTTTGGTATTCATGTCGCAAAAATGGCAGGCATGCCGCAAAGCATCGTTAAACGCGCTGATAAGATCCTTCATCAATTAGAAACGGACAATCGTAAACAAGGTATCACAAAGCCGATCAACGATATAACTGAACAAAAAGAAGAATATCAATTAAATTTCTTTCAATTGGACGACCCTATTTTAAGTCAGGTACGTGATGAAATAATATCCCTTGATGTAAACAATCTAACCCCAATGGATGCTCTGAACAAGCTGAATGATATAAAGAAAATAGTTAACGGCAAATAATGAACAGAAAAAAAATACTGATAACCGGAGGAGCGGGATTTATCGGCTCGCATTTGTGCGAAAAATTACTTAATGACGGTAATGAAGTTTTATGTGTGGACAATTATTTCACAGGATCGAAAGATAATATTCTTCATTTGATGGACAATCCCTATTTTGAAGCCATCAGACATGACATTGTGCATCCTTTTACAGCTGATGTAGATGAAATTTACAATTTGGCTTGTCCGGCATCACCTGTTCACTATCAGTATAATGCGATCAAAACAATCAAAACTTCAGTCATGGGAGCTATCAATATGCTCGGATTAGCTAAACGACTGAAAGCAAAAATACTGCAGGCATCAACAAGCGAGGTTTACGGAGATCCGCAGGTACATCCTCAACAGGAATCATATTGGGGAAATGTGAATCCCATAGGTATCCGCTCTTGCTATGATGAAGGCAAACGTTGTGCAGAAACTTTGTTCATGGATTATCACCGACAAAATAATGTGCGTGTAAAAATCATCCGCATATTCAATACTTATGGTCCGAATATGAATCCGAACGATGGACGTGTTGTTTCCAACTTTATCGTTCAGGCTCTGAAAGGTGAAGATATAACGATATATGGTGATGGAAGCCAGACCCGAAGTTTCCAATATGTAGACGATCTTGTAGAAGCTATGGTGCGTATGATGGCAACCAACGATTCTTTTACAGGTCCGGTAAATACGGGTAATCCTGGAGAGTTCACGATGATTGAGTTAGCTAATCTTGTTATTGAATTGACCGGTTCTAAATCGAAATTGGTGTTTCGTCCTTTACCAAGCGATGACCCTAAACAACGCAAACCTGATATCACTCTTGCTAAAGAAAGTCTTGGATGGGAGCCTAAAGTTCAATTAAAGGAGGGATTAATAAAGACTATCGAATATTTTGATAATTTACTGAAACAACATGTTTAAATGTTAGCCATTCTTGCCTCTTGGTGCATTATTTGTTTGGTTTTTCTTGCTTTCGGTAACATATCCATTGCTTTATGTAATAAAGTTATCGGAAGAAAGCTAAATCTATCTTATGTTGATACTTTTTGGTTAGGTCTATGTGCATGCGGAACTTCAATTTGTACGTTGTCTTTATTCCTGCCGTTAAATAAATATATGTTAAGTGCTTATATTGCATTTACAATTATTTATTGGATACTTGAGAAAAAAATTCTTTTCGATATATATAAATCGACTCTTTCTTGGATCAGTTCTCTTAATTGGTTGTATAAGATCGGAATTGCTTCGATCTTAGCTATTGTTATTGTTTATAGTTTATCGGTTCCTTATACTAAATTATACGATGAATGGCTTTATCATTTGCAAACAATCATGTGGAATGAACAATATCGTGTGGTTCCCGGACTCGGCAACTTACACGGAAGATTTGCTTTCAATTCCAATTTCCTATTGCTGACAGGTTTCTTCGGTTACCATCCCGGTTTATTTCCTTCAATATTCTCTCTGATCGGATTATGTATATTAATTACATGTTTCTGGCTTATCGGTTGGTTGAATAAGATGAAGAATGACATAATATCAGGTAGTGTCTTATTGACGGCTCTGTTTTTTCTGATATTTTTCCTCCGAAGCACTTTTACATCTACCATGACCGATCCTTTACCTGCTATATTTGTCATATATATTTTAATAAGTTTCATACGTTATACTATCAGTATCGAGAAATTGTTGGTATGGACTGTCATGGCAGCTTTTTGTATTACGTTAAAAACATCTACTGTTGCCATTTTATTAGTTCCTGTATTCTCTTTTATATTCATGATTAAGAATAAAGAGTTTAAGCCTTTATTTTTTATATTTACTTTCTGTCTGATTATTGCAATAGTCTGGTGTGCGAGATCAGTCATCTTATCGGGATACATCGTTTATCCTTTTTCTGCGGTTGACTTGTTCAATTTCGACTGGAAGGTTCCCAAAATATCAACAATCATTGAACAAGAATGGGTTTATTCTTGGGCGCGTATTGCAGGTATGGACAGAAGTGTTGTACTTGCCATGCCGTTGCAACAATGGGTTCCCCAATGGGCTGTAAGGCAAGAAAAATACACCTTAATTCTATATTTTTTCGTTATAATTTCACCTATCATTATCTTATACAGAAGAAAAACTTTTAAAAGTAAACCTATCATATTATTTGCATGGTTTGTTGCGATTATAGGAACCGTATTTAGTTTTCTAACGGCACCGGATATCAGATTTAATATTGGTTTTGTTCTCTGTTCGGCGATAATTCCCTTTTTGCCTCCGATGCAATCAGCCCTGTTTACTAATCTCCTAATCATTCGTAAACCTGAATATGTTTATAGTGCGATCATTGGATTGTCAGGAATTATCCTTTTAGGTTTGGGGGTACGACAATTTACTCATTTCAAATGGGACGACGAACGATTACTTACGTTCATACTTAAACCTCAAACTTCTGACAAAGTGAGAAACAAACTTGACATCAAGTATAATGAAACCGTTATTAACGGAATCAGAGTATATACTCCTCAAAAAGGAGATCAATGTTACGATCACAGCATACCTTGTACACCTGCTGTCAATACCTCTTTGCAAATGAGAGGAAACGGTTTTAGAGATGGTTTCAGAATTATTAATAATGAAAATTAATGATTGCTTTAATTACATCCTGGATATTTATCTTAATCATTTTTTCAGCAGCAGGTAATGCGACTATTTTATTGTATCGCAAACTGACTAAAGAACATGAACATTATGATATTTTAGATACACTATTATTGGGCATGTGTCTTTTAGGAGTTATAGTTGGTATAACTTCTTTATTTATTCCTTCCGATTTCAAGTTATTACTTGCTTTACTTATTATTTCAATCATTTACTGGGTCACAAGACGCAGAACATTAAAAAACGGTTATCACTTTTTTTTATCAGAAATAAAGTCTGTTTCTTTAGTTTTCAGAATTCTGATTGT
The DNA here is from genome assembly GCA_945273835.1 of uncultured Dysgonomonas sp. GTDB lineage: Bacteria > Bacteroidota > Bacteroidia > Bacteroidales > Dysgonomonadaceae > Dysgonomonas. Next base: position 110,413 of record CALYPL010000006.1, read on the forward strand.
TTTAGCTTTTATATCAATACTTTTACAAGCTCTGCTTGCACCAACATGGGTTGATACTTCATATTATCACATTCAGAATATTATGTGGAACGAGCAATTTCATGTTGTGCCGGGTCTTGCGAATTTACAACCTCGTTTCGGATTTAATTCTAATTATTTTTTATTATCCGCTGTATTTGGTCTGAAACCGTTATTCGGTCAATTTATATTCGGAATTAATCCATTATTCGTAGCATTAATATTTGCCTGTTTAATATTCAAGTCCGCTAAAACAAATAATAAAGCCGCTTCGTTAAGTTGCTTGTTCATGTTTTGCGTTTTTATGTTTGTGTATAAGGAACATATCAGTTCTTCTTCATCCGACTTATTGCCCAATCTACTTATATTATACCTGATATTCAAAATCTTATTTGTACCCGAGAGTTTACACAAAAAGCCGTTTATTTATTTGTGTATTCCTATATTTTGCCTGACATTAAAAGCATCATCATTCATAATCGGATTGTTAACATTATACATTTTATGGAATTGTATCAAAAAGAAAAAGTATAAGTTTCTAACATTCGGGCTTACGTATGGAGCTATCATTCTATTAGTGTGGTGCATACGTAATATAATAATTACCGGCTATCCAATTTTCCCGTTGCCTTCTGTCGACATCTTTTCTTTTGACTGGAAAGTTCCGTTAGAATATGTAATTGATCAGAAAAATTATATCACAGCATTTGCCCGTGTAGATACCCTACCCGTGCAAGATGTACTTAATATGAGCATTAAGCAATGGATGCCTTTATGGTGGCATTCAGGTATGTTCTATTATTTTCCAACTACTAACAGATTATTATTTATCTGCAGTTTATTATCCATACCATCTATGATAGTTTTATATTTCACAGCAAGAAATTTTAAGTACAGCAAAATAATTTTCGGTCTGTGGCTATTAGTTTTTATTGGTTTTTTATTTTGGTTAATGACTGCTCCGGACTTTAGATTTGCTTATGGTTTCATTTTGCCTATAATCTTTATTCCAATATATGTGATTATTTCCGTATTAGATAAAAAATTAAAATTTTCAGAAAAATCCTCCCGATTAACAATAAAAATTATATGCATAATCTGCAGCATGGTAGCATGCTGTCAATCAGTGCGAATGCTATATTATCAACGAGACCCGAAAGAAATAATTACTCAATTATTACTGAAGCCTGAACCTGTGTCACGGACAAAAGAACTGAGAGAATACCAAAATGGCGTTAAGATAAATTTCATGCTTCAGAAAGTGAACAATGTCGATTTATATATTCCTAATATTGAGACCCATTGCCTTGATTGTCCTTTACCATGCGGATTAGATTATACCGGAGGTTTAGAAATGAGAGGAAAAGACATTCAGGATGGTTTTAGAACAAAAAGAGACGCTCCACATCGCAGAACTTATTGATATTTTCTTACATTTGTGTCTTTATAATTAGCATTGTCGCATTATGAAATTATCAATTGTTATACCGGCCTATAATGAGGCTCAGACTATACATCTAATCTTAAATAAGATTATTTCGGTTAATCTTATTGGTGATTTCATAAAAGAAATTATAATTGTAAATGACTGCTCTAAAGACAATACGACCGACGTAATAAAAGCTTATATAGCCAATCATCAAGGCTGCGACATAAAGTTATATGAACAGCCCGTCAATATGGGTAAAGGAGCCGCTTTGCATAGGGGTATAGCTGAAGCAACAGGTGATTATATCATAATACAGGATGCAGACCTTGAATATGACCCTGAGGAATATAACCTATTACTGAAACCAGTAATTGACGGTTTCGCCGATATTGTGTTCGGTTCACGTTTCATGGGCGGAAAGCCCCATCGTATTTTATTTTTCTGGCATTCTATCGGTAACAGAATACTCACATTCATTTCTAATATGTTCACGAATCTGAACTTAACGGATATGGAGACTTGCTATAAATTATTCAGAGCCGATATGATTAAATCGTTGACACTGAAAGAACGTCGCTTTGGATTTGAGCCTGAAGTAACAGCTAAAATTGCGAGAATACCGCATGTCCGTATTTACGAAGTGGGGATTTCTTATTATGGCCGTACTTATGATGAAGGTAAAAAAATAGGCTGGAGAGATGGTGTACGTGCCTTTATTTGTATGATTAAATACGGACTTTTTAAGATCAACTAATACCCATATACAGAATTCATTAATTTTCTACTAAATTGAAGTTGCCGAATATTGTTACCCGTATTTTATCGGGATTTGTCTTTATTGTTATTTTAATTGGCGGTATCATACTTAACCAATATACGTTTGCTGTTGTATTTGGATTAGTTACCGGGCTATGCATCTGGGAGTTTTATGGACTAATGGAGAACAAAGCCGGAGTGTCTTTATCGAAAGGACAGAATTTGGCAGGTGCATTATTGCTCTATGGAGGTGGATATTTATATGTAACATGGGGAAGCTTAATTCAACTTAGCATTCTGATTTGCATAATACCTTATCTGATTTATCTTTTGAGCCTTTTTATAAGCGAATTATATATGAAGCGAACCGATCCGCTTAAATCTTTAGCTTATTCTCTATTCGGTCAATTATATATTGCTCTGCCATTTACCTCAGCATTTTATATCGCTTTCATCAACTCATCATATACGCCACTATTTATGCTGGCTGTACTAATTATAATTTGGGTAAATGATACCTTTGCTTATCTTACAGGTATGAGTATAGGTAAACACCGCTTGTTTGAAAGAATATCACCGAAAAAATCGTGGGAAGGCTTTATCGGAGGATGTATAGCCGCCATAATAGCATCTATTATAATTTCACATTATAGCTCCTCATCTCTTACTATCGCTCAATGGATAGGATTTGCTCTGATAGTAGTCATCTTTGGCACATGGGGTGATCTTTTCGAGTCAATGATCAAACGTACTATAGGAGTTAAAGATTCAGGCAATATGATACCGGGACATGGCGGGGCGCTCGATCGCTTCGATAGCACGATATTCGCTATTCCGGCAATTGGAATTTATTTAGCTATTCTTACTCAGCTAAATTGATTGTAAGCAAGATTATTAATCCCAGTTGATCTCTTTTATTTCGGATTCAGCATGCAATTCTTTTACAAACAATGCTAATCCCGATTTATCAAATGTTTTGAACCTGAAAGCAATAGTATAGCTATCTTTCTCATCTTCATCAAAACTAAATGATTCGACCTCGAAAATTTTACTGCTAAATATCCGGTCTATTATCTGAAATGATTTATTTCTGTCAGTTACAACTATTCTTACATATTTCGATTTGAATTTTGCAAAAATACGTTTTTCGAGAGGCTGTATTATCCATAAAATAAATATCGCGAGAACAGTGCAAATCATGGCTGCAAAATACATACCTCCCCCAACAGCCAAACCTATTGCTGCCACAGTCCATAATCCTGCCGCCGTCGTAAGTCCTCTGATAATTTTTTGCTTGAGAAACATAATTGTTCCCGCACCAATGAAACCGATACCACTAATCACTTGAGCAGCCATACGTGAGGGATCCAGTGACACATTTGGAGTGTTCAGAATATCAGAAAAACCAAATGCCGATACAATCATAATCAGGGATGAGCCAAGACAAACCATCATATGCGTACGCATACCCGCAGCCAGATCTTTTCGTTCACGTTCGAGTCCAATAACTGCACCCAAGACTGAAGCCAATAACAGGCGGATAAATATTTCTTGCCATGTAATCATTCTCTAAATTTATAAATAATTCCAGTTTAAGCAAAATCTAAATTCTGCTATAAATAATGAGGGGGGATTCATATATGATGAATCCCCCCTCACTTTATATTTTTTATTTTGTATTATGCTTTTGTGTGTGCAAATACATCCATTTCATCAAATACTTTCTTAATCTTGTCAAGCGCTCTGTCGATTTGTTCTTTTGTATGGGTAGCCATCAATGAGAAACGTATCAACGTATCGTTTGGTGAAACGGCAGGCGACACAACAGGGTTCACGAACACTCCTTCTTCAAATAGACGTTTTGTTATCATGAACGTTTTAGCATTATCTCTAATAAATAGCGGAATAATCGGAGTGGATGTATGACCTATTTCACAATTCATACTTCTGAAACCATCAAGAGCATAGTGTGTCAAATCCCAAAGGTTTTTAACACGTTCAGGCTCAGAGATCAAAATTTCTAATGCCGCATCAGCAGCTGCTGTGGCAGCAGGCGTTATACTTGCACTAAAGATATATGGTCGTGAATTATGTCTCAAATAATCTATTGTGACCTCGTCACCCGCTATAAATCCTCCGATAGAAGCAAGTGATTTACTGAAGGTACCCATCACCATATCCACATCATCCGTTAACCCGAAATGGTCATGCACTCCTCTTCCGTTATAATTACGCCCCATTACTCCAATACCATGTGCTTCATCGATCATTACATTGGCATTGTACTTTTTAGCGAGTTTTACTATATCGGGGAGATTAACAACATCGCCTTCCATACTGAAGACTCCGTCTATAACTATCAGTTTTACTTTATCAGGTTCACACTTCTGAAGCTGTTTTTCTAACGAAGCCATGTCGTTATGCCTAAACTTCAACTTGGTTGAGAATGATGTTCTGCTTCCTTCTATTATCGAAGCATGATCTAATTCGTCCCAAATGATGTAGTCTTCACGACCGGTTACACAACCTACGACTCCTTCGTTAACACTAAATCCTGTAGAATAGATAAGAGCATCTTCTTTACCTGCAAATTTAGCTAATTTACGTTCGAGGTTGACATGGATATCAAGCGTACCGTTCAAAAAGCGCGATCCGGCCATACCCGTTCCATATTTTTTAACGGCATCAATGGCAGCTTCTTTGACTTTTGGATGATTAGTAAGACCTAAATAGGCATTTGAACCAAACATCAGTACTTTTTTGCCATTAATTATTACCTCTGTATCCTGATCGCTCTGGATTTCTCTAAAGTAAGGGTATATGCCTGCAGCACGTGTATTTCTTGCTGCGTCATATTTCAACATTCTATCTCTTAAAAGACTCATATTCAAATTAAAAAGAACTTGACTATTATTACTGCACCCGATTTCCTTGAAAAATGCAGACTGCAAAAATAGCTAAAAAAATATATATCAATGTACTTTAAGTAAATTATTTTATTTATGACTTATAAGATTGAAGAGATTGATTGATAAAACAGAATATTTGTTTTGTTACCAATGCTATTTTTTGAAATTATTATTCTGATTTTTTCTGAGATCATATATAGTAATCAACCCACACAATATCAATGATAAAAAAAGACCACCGATATATTTCGATGGTCTTCATATTTACAAAACTCTGATTGTATTATTTAAAAGTTATGATTAATTGGAAACGCATCAGGTCGGCACCCTCCATACCCGAATAAACTTGGGTACGATGATAGAATTTATAATCAAACCCGTCAGTGACATCAATACATTTATTCAGATAATTATCCACTAATTCAACTTTCTTTATGGCATTGCCTCCGGGTGATACTTTCAGGTTCATGACTTCTTTATTAAGGCTCACTAAACCCAGATAATAACGCTTGACCTTAGTGGCGGGCGAATCGTTAAGGTCGGTAAACCATCTGCCTTTATCATCCATAATGAAAAAGTAAGCTTCATTTTCAAGATTTCCAGTTGATATAGTAGCTTGGATATTTGGCGTGTTTTGTTTATTAATCAATAAACGTTGCGTCTTGGTAGATGGGCGATGCGTAACTTTGTCAAGAGTCGTAACTGACATTAAAGCCCAGCCTGCACTTTGACTTGAATTTTGCAAACTTCTCGGTTTAGGCTTAAGATCATCGTCGTATCGCATTATACTTTTCGTTCCGCTGAGATAGAAATTGATTTTGTCATTATTAACCGGATTTACTCGTTCTACGATGAAAGCCTGCAACGGTGGTATAAAACGCAACGGATTATCATTACCACTGCCTACTGTATACGTTAAGGTATCACCTGTAGAGGCTTCTGTTATCTGATAATAATTCTTGATTACGTCTTTATTGGCTTCGTATAGTTTATCGAAATTTATACTACTCATCAACGGATTTCCGATCATGATTTTTCGTCCGTGAGTTGAATTTTTTATCGGCATCTGATAGATTGAAACTTCTTCATCGCCTTCAATTTTTTTATTGGGGACATTCAGACTGTTTTCGTAAACAAATCGAGATGCATCATAGCCTCGGTAGATTTTCTTTGTACTG
>CALYPL010000007.1 GCA_945273835.1 uncultured Dysgonomonas sp.
ACATTTGGGTAATCGTGCTAAGCAGATATAGCGACCGTGGAGGATTAACCAGTGGTGCGCTTTGCCTAACAAATTTTGAGGAATGTATCTTATCAATACTTTTTCGGTCTCTAAGGGATTTTTAGAGTGATCGGTTAGGCCTATTCTGTTGGACACTCGGAAAACGTGTGTATCGACAGGCATAGCGGGTTTATTGAATGCGACAATAAGCATTACATTAGCTGTTTTACGTCCTACTCCCGGAATTGATTCTAATTCTTCTAATGTTTGGGGTACTTTTCCTCCGAAATCTGTTACAAGCTTACGGGCCATCCCAACAAGGTTCTTGGCTTTATTATTTGGGTATGATATGCTTTTGATGTATTCATAGACATTCTCGGGTGTGGTTACTGCCATTACCTCGGGCGTAGGAAATGCTTCGAATAATGGAGGTGTAACGATGTTAACGCGTTTATCGGTACACTGTGCTGACAAAATAACGGCAATCAACAGATGGAATGGTGTGTCGTAATGTAATTCGGTTTCTGCGATTGGCATATTTTGTTCGAACCAATCTAATACGTGTTTGTATCTTTCTTTTTTTGTCATAAGTGTATAAAAAAAAGAATCCCTCACATCGCTATAAGGGATTCTGATTTGTTTTATATCTTTTTATCACCAGAATTTTACCCTATTGTCTTCTACTTTCATTTTTTCTGTTAGGGCTGATAAAGACTGCATCATCATATAAGTTGTGGTCTGAGATAATTTACTTTTTATTTCAGCTGCATTCATTTCTTTTGTATCTACTGTTTTATTTATGGCATCAAGGACGTAAACTCCATTTTCACCTTTTAATGGTCCGTCAAGTTTGTTCTGTTGCCCAACTTTGGAATATACGTTAAATACAGGCTCAAATCCTATTCCTGAGATGTTATTTGAATCGAATGTAACAAAATGTACTGAATCAACTCGAGTTCCAATTTGTTGAGCATATGCGTCTAATGATGTCAGATTTTTGGATTTCAGGTCTTCTATCATTTTAGCGGCTTTCTTGTCTTTTATCAATTCTGCCTTTAGGGTTGCTGAAACTTCTGATTCGGGCATATAACCACTCGGGATATCTTGTTTTATTACTGCTATGATACGTTTGTCTGACAAATCGAATTTCTTTATCGATCCTACTTTTTCGTTAAATGCCCAATGGATAACCTGACGTGAGCCTGGAGTTTGTTGTAAATTGGGCTCTGATGGATAAATCATTGCATCTGAAATGAGATTATATCCTTTGTTTTGCGCATCTGCTTCAATTTTGTCAGGCTTGCCACTTTCTGTTAAGAATTGGTTTAATTCGTTATCTATTGTATTCTGCGTTTTATCGCTGACTAGAACAGGCATATAGATTGATGCTATTTTTACTTTAGCTACGGGTTTTGTTTTATCATCTATACGAACTAAGCTGAGATTTCCATTTAAAGATAGTTTCAGAATATCGCCTTTGTTTGCGGCAAAGCATTGTTTACCGATTCCGAATGTATTCGCCAACATCATTTCATTAACCCAAACTGCTTCTCCTGCATTACTTCCGGGGGCACGTTCTTGTGCAACTGTGGCAAAATCTTTTCCTGCTTTTATTACATTTAATAAGCTATCAGCAATTTGATTTGTTATTGTTGCGTCAAGATTTTGAGGCAATGGTAAAACTTGAAGTTTGATTGAGTCTGGTGCAATTGTCTTGTCAAGCAATTTATACATAACGTAAGATTGGTCATCGCGTATAGGTCCGTATATCTCGTTTATAGATGCTGTTTCTGCAAATTTCTTTGCATCTTGAGGTAGTGCTGATACTGCTACAAACGCATCGATAAATTGACTTGATGAATACTCGTTTACAACTAAAGCGGGATTGTTTGTGGTCAATAATTTGTTTTTTGCTGCATCCATTTCTTTGGCTACGGCATCGTAATCTTCTTCACTCGGTATAACATCTCTTATGAAGTATGATATTTTACGCAAGTCTGTATCTAATTTATAATTGTTCTTGCGAGTTTCATACAACGCTTTGACTTCGCTTTCGGAAACCTGAATGGTTGAATCGGGAATTGTGTTATATCGCTGAACGACATATGCGAAATCTGCTACGTTTTTTGTGTCTTCGAATGATTGTTTTACTTCGCTGTTATTTACTAAGATTGTTTTTGCAAGAAGTGCGTTATATTTTTCTTCTAAACGTTGATATTTCATCATGTTTTCTATGAAAGCCCATACTTTTTTCAATTCGATCAGTTGGCTTTGTACTTGCACATCTTGTACTGATGAAATATCTTGTTTTACTTGGGTCAAAAATTGTGTTAACGCATTTTTGTCAAATTGTCCTGTCTGGGGATCGGTGAAGAAACCAACGCTGTATAATACTGGAGAGATGTTTGTTCCGTAGGCCATATCATCCATTTCTTCTTGAGAAACTGACAAACCTAATTTTTCTGCCTGATCGGCTAACATCATCTCTTTAACCATCTGCTGATAGACACTTTCTCTTATCTGTGCTTGTATTGGTTCGTCAAGGGAAGTCACATTTCTTCTAAGTTTTTCAAATGTTTCCCATTCTTCTATTCTATCTGCATATTTTTTGGTCGGCACAACTTCTCCGTCTACTGAAAATGCTTTATCCTTGAATTTGTTATACCAAGCGTTACCTGATGAAAAAAGGTCTGACAATATAAATGCTAATAAGGCTAAACCGAGAATACCAATCAGAAGTCCGGCAGCCTTAGTCCTTAATGTTTGTAATACAGCCATTTGACAATTGTTTATTTGTTATGATTATATCTATTTCTACTATTTTTCTTTCTTTTTTATTTGATATTCAGCTTGCGAAGATAATAAATTAGAGTTTAAGAACACTTAAAATGAAGCGTATTATTCTCCTTTTTTCTGCTTCGCGCTATCCTCATTCTTTTCATCTTCGTTAAGGTAGAGTTCGGGAGCTTTGACATTTTTCATCTTTATTTGGGTCATTTGCTGATTCGACTCAAAATCGTCCGCAATGATTGTAGCCTCATTCGGGCTTTTTATAGTAACAGGTTTATTGGAGTAAATACGCTGTTTTTGTTGATCCCAAAAGATTTCTTCACTCTCAAAGGTTTTGTTCTGAAAATTCCGGATAAACACATTTCCGCGCATCTTCCATAAATTATCACTTATATATCTCCAAACAGTATCAGCCCGAAGTGTAACTACTGTATTAAAAAGGGAATCATATTGTTCAAGGTATAATTTGTCTGGAAAAAGCCAAAATGGTTCGCTTGCTTCATCAAACATTTTCCATGTTTTTGTGATGACTTTGTATTTAACCATCCCTGAGTCTGAAATCAGCATGGTTACACTATCTGTATTTATGATCGGTATTGTTTCTTTATCAAATACAAACGTCACTTGATCTTTTGTTTCATTCCGACATGATATAAATAATAATATCATGAATAAAGATAGAACGACCGACCATGATCTATTCATATTGAAAAATTTCATTGTGGATTTAGATCGAAAGAATTTTCATAATAAACGGATAGTAATTAATACTGAATGTCTAATTTAGTTTCCGTTTTCTGAACCAAAGTTCATTAATATTCATATTTAACGATATTCCGAAGTATTCCTCTTTAATCATTCCTTTTACTTCCGGATTGATACGTTGATATTCAAGGTTAATATTTATGTATGAAACACGCCCTGTCCGATAAAACGATTCGATGAAAGGTAATCCTAAACCAACTGTCACACCATATTCGTTATATCCTTTGGATTGATCGTTGTATTTATAATTTAAATAAGAATTACTATAATTGAAACCTGCTCTGTAACGGATCAGTTTAAAATAGTTACGTTCGTATTGTCCATAACGATACTCTGCACCAAAGCCGAATTTCCATCTGTCGTTAAAACGTTTATCGTCTTCCATTGCGTCGCTCATTAAAGATGTGTATTTTACACTACTCCATTTCTGAAAAGTAACGTCAGCCCCCAAGGTAAGTTTTTCTCCACGAAGATATGTAAATCCCAAACCGTATGTATCCGGAAAACCTGCATCTATTTTTTTATCTTTTGTGCTGTTATGTTGAGTCTGGTTATTTTGCCCAAATTCGTAATAATCTTTAGTGACTGAACCTTTATTATTATTACGCGGCGAATACATAGCTCCTATCACAAAGCGATTATTTTCAGAGGGTTTAAATTCATATTGCGCACCTATATCTAACTTCATTGTACTGATTGAAAGCGTCGTCCTTTGTCTGCTTGAGTTAATGGCGACATCGTCGAACTTCAAATTCTTATCATGCTTAGGTTTGCCATACAAGTAGGAAATATTCGCTCCTACTGATAAGCCTTTAAGTGGTGTCAGATATCCGATACCTCCGTAAACCTGAGTCAGCCCCCCTGAGCCGTTATAATAAGATGTATATCCTACCCCTTCTTTGGTTTCTTTGTTATCATAGCGATACCCAACTGTGGAATAAGGGAGCAGACCGAAACTCACTCCTAAACGTTTTGTTACAGGCAAGAGCATCGTTACATAATTTAAGCCCCCGTCGTTCTCAGAAAATGAGCCTACGTTGTCGCTTAGCTTGGATTTTCGCCAATCAACTCCTATATCAAACAAAAATGTCAACGAATCGACAGCGGAGTATGATGCCGGGTTCAGAGTATTGGCTCCCAAATTGTTTCTTAAGCCGTAACCGATACCGCCCATACCTTTTGACGGACCTGAAACCTGATCTCTCAACACGCCATAGCCATATCTGCTGTATGGTGAGGTATTTTGTGCCGCAAGGGGTAATACTATACAAGCCATTAAGGCTAATAAAAGGATATTCTTATTAATTTTTGACATTATAGTTTAATATTCGGTTTAAACCCTTCAATACTAAATTAATATCGACGTGCACATCTGTTCCTAACTGTGACTCGATATAGCGTGTGTGTCCTCCCGTAAGTATAATTTTAATATCGGGATAGGTTTTCGTTAGAGATGTAATATATGATCTGATTTCGTTTATAACGCCATGTATTACACCTGCTCTTATAGCTGTTTCGGTATTATATCCCATATCGGGTAAATCACCATAACGATCTATTATAGGCAATTTATCTGTAAATTGATGTAATGCCTTGAAGCGCATGCTTATTCCCGGCGAAATATTACCTCCTAAATAATTGGCTTGTGCATCTACAAGTTCGTATGTTATGGCTGTTCCGGCATCAATAACTAAAACGTTATTACCTTTATACATATAACTTGCTTCGACTGCTGCCGCCAAACGATCTTGACCCAATGTGGAAGGCGTTTTATATGCATTCTTAATCGGCGAGTTAAGTGTTTCATCAATTATCAGAAAGGTCTTAATATTCGACTGAAGATAAGAAACTACTTCCGGCGATGATTCAATTACTGAACAGAAGGCACAGCAATCTACTTTATGGGTACTTAGTAATGATGCACAAACAGAAACATTGAAAACTTCGTAAAGAAAGGTTTCAACAAGCACATCACCATTGAAGATAGCAACCTTAGTTACTGTATTGCCTTGATCTATTATTAAATTCACAAAAAAAACGAATCAAATTTGTGCAAAGTAAATTAAAAAAAATAAGTAAAGCGAGTATTTGCCTAAAATGTCGTATTTTTTTTACCTTAAAAAGTAATAATAAACTTCTTACAGATGCTCGGTTGTTATGAATCTGATAATCGGGTTTGTGAAAGCACAATGAATATTTGAAACTAAACTTCGATTTTTACAAATGTTTCAGACTAATATTAATCTTAGATCTATTAATTTTAAATAACTTCGTAAATTGATAAATACATCAGGGATGAGCAAATCTAAACTATATAAAATTAATCAGCGATTGGATGTTTTAGGTTCAATCAAAGATATAAGTTGGTTTCTGATACTCTTCCTGTTTTTCGAGTTTATCTGGAAAGTCTGTGTGCATCAAGGTGAAGATGAAAGTATACTGATCGTATTAGGCAAAGACATGACTTCATGGGCTTATCCGCTCAGTAGATTTACGGCTAAAACGGTTTATTGGGTTATACACGATCTGTTCGGATACTCAGATTTCCAAGTTGATGGAATACTTCTTTATTTTAAAGACTCTTTATTTAAAACAAATATTGTTTGGGGATGTGTGGGAGTTAAACAATTGCTGATGTTTACGTTCATCATCTTATTTTATTTCGGCCCCCTTAAAAAGAAAATCTGGTTTATCCCTTTGTTTATTTTAGTTTTGATACTGATTAATATTTTACGGATCACCATTATTTGCTTCATCACTAAAAATCCATTTCCGGAGTGGTTTATTGGGGTAAATACTTGGTACAATAATCGGATTTGGATAAACAATAAAGAAACTTTTAACTTATTTTATCAAGATTGGTTCAATGTATTTCATCATGACATTTTCACTTGGATCTATTATGACGGGATTTTATTTCTGATCTGGCTTTTCTGGGAAGAACGCTTTAATAAACCATATCAGAAGTTGAAAAATAAAATTAAATCTGATTCTCAAGCTTAATTCTTATTCTTTTTAAGAAAGCGTTTAAAATTCATACGATCATACATTTGAGTTATATCAAGTAATGGCAGTGAAAATATAAACCGACCAGCTTTGAAGTATTTCGCTGAATTATTTAAAACTATCAATTGTTTTAGGTATCGCACCAGAAACAAAATAATACTTGAGCCAAGCATTATTAAATCGGCTGAAAAAGCTGAATAAATTATTGAAACGACAAACAGTATGTAAAACAAGCAACGTGTTGTATATTCAGCTGAAAAAGATTTTGCGCTAAATCCTTCAAAATACTTATTTAACAACAATCCACTGCGTTTTAATTGCTTCCATAAAGACTTGCTATATAAATCTGTCTCAATAAAAGATGCTTGTGACAAGGCAACAGATGTATTAGTTCCATTCATTATTCTGTTGATAAACAAATCTTCTCCGTTTGCAATATTTAGTAACGATGAAAATCCTTTATGAGCCATGAATAACTCTTTACGAAAAGCAACATTTCTAAAAACTCCGGTATAAGGTTTATTTTTTAATGCCATAGAAAGATATTGCAAACTATACAATAAATTCCTAAAGCGCGCTCCTCTGTTAAATAGTTTATGCCTGTCTGTTTTGTAGTATGAATAACCAAGCACAACTTCGGTGCTTTCATTCATTTCAGCCATCATGGATGAAATCCAATTGCTGGATATAGGCTTGCAATAGGGATCTGTAAAAAGCAGAATATCACCAGTAGTTGCTTTAATACCTAAAGTCAGCGTTAATTTACGTCGAGCAAAATTCTTATCCGGTGATATAGGTAAATAAGTACTATATAAATGTGGATATTTGAGTTTGAGGGATTGGAGCAAAATATCACTCTCATCGGTTGATCCGTCGTTAACAACTATTACTTCAAAATTTGGATAGTCTTGCTCAAGCACCAAGGGTAAGTTTTGTGATAGATACTCGGATTCGTTTTCTGACACGATAATAACGGAAACCTTCGGGCAATCAGATGGTGTTGCCAGATTCTTGTTTTCGGAGTTTCGTCTATTTGCTTCTTTTAATGGTTTCTGATAATATGAAATGTAGTAATATAACTGGATAATTAAGCATATAAAAAGCGTGCTTAACAAAATAATATCAATAATATCAAAATTAATTGAATGCTGAATTTGTTGAATTACTTTTTCCATAATATAATCTGCCTTTTTAATCCGTTAAACAAGAAAAAGAGCCATAAACATAACCGTACTATGGCTCTTGTATCTATTTAATATAAATGTAGTTTTTTAAATTTTATCTGAAAAATAGACTTTTGGTAATTCGCGACAATTATACTGCGAAGCCATAATCTCGCCATATGCTCCTGCTGTACGCAAAGCCAACAAATCACCACGCTGTGTTTTATTTAGAGTATAATCTTTAGCAAATACATCCGACGACTCGCAAATTGGACCAACCACGTCATATTTTTCTTCAGGTAATTCGGATGAAATATTTTCAATTTTATGATATGCCTGATATAAAGCCGGACGGATAAGATCTGTCATACCTGCATCAACGATAGCAAACTTCTTGGTTTCACCTTCTTTAACGTAGGTAACTTTTGAGATCAAAGAACCGCACTGCGCCACTATTGATCTACCAAGTTCAAAGTGCAATAATTGTCCTTCGCTCAGTTTTAAATTTTTGTGATATATCTCAAAAAAGTGTTTGAAGTCAGAGATCGGGTGACCATTCGGGTCAGCATAGTCTACCCCTAAGCCCCCGCCAACATTTACATGTTCAAGTTTGATACCTCTATCTTCGAACCAACCTAATATCTCATTAACTTTAATACACAATCTTTCAAACACTTCCAGTTCTTCTATTTGTGAACCTATATGAAAATGAATTCCAATCAGTTTCACATTTTTCAGATATGATAATTTATTTAGTGTTTCGGCAAGTTGTGATATAGCAAAACCAAATTTATTCTCATTTAAACCTGTTGTTATGTATTCATGGGTATGAGCATCTACATTCGGATTAATCCGTAGTGCGATCTGGGCTTGTTTTCCCTTTTTAGCTGCTAAAGAATTGATTATTTCTAATTCGGGTAAAGATTCTACATTGAAGCAGAAAATGTTAAGATCCAGAGCCAAATTTATTTCTTTATCGGTCTTACCAACACCTGCAAGAACAATTTTAGAAGCCGGAAAGCCAGCGTTTACAGCAGCTTTCACTTCATTACCGCTCACACAATCAGCACCAAAACCTTCGGCTGCAAGAAATTCTAATATTCGCTTATTAGCATTTGCTTTAACAGCATAGTGTTCTATGTAGCCATAATTTTTGATCTCATTTTTTACAGCTTTGACTGTTTTTTTTAAAACATCCATGTCATAGTAGTAAAAAGGAGTATCAAGTTTTTTTATTTTTTCTATCGGAAAACATCCTTTGTCTTTCGCTTCGGACAACGTGGGGTTATTATTCATTGAAAATTATATTATTAAGTAATTTTAATACTTGCTCTTTGTCTTCTCGTCTCACAAGAAACGACATGTTATAATTGCTTCCTCCATAAGAAATCATTCTCAACGGAATATTTTTTAACGCATCCATGATATCGGACATAACATGCGACGTGGTCCAGTCTAGATCGCCCACAATAGAAACGATCGCCATATCCCTATCAAAAGACACCGTTCCGTATTTTTTCAGATCGTCAACAATATTTGATAGTTTCTGATCGTCATCAATTGTCAGCGACACTCCGACTTCGCTTGTCGTCAGCATATCAATCGGTGTCTGATAATCATCAAATACTTCAAATATTCTGCGCAAGAAGCCGTGAGCCAAGAGCATTTTTGCCGATTTAATCTGCACAGAAGTTATTCCTTCTCTTGCAGCAATAGCTTTTATTACATTATGTTCGAGCTTATTGGATATAAGAGTTCCTTCGGATTGAGGATAATTTGTATTTTTAAGGCGTATTGGTACATCACCAATCTTTGCCGGCAGGATACTTGATGGATGCAATATCTTCGAACCGAAATAAGTCAGTTCTGCAGCTTCATCGAAATTGAGCTGAGGTATGGCTTTTGTATTTTTCACATAACGTGAATCGTTATTTTGCATTACGTCACAATCCGCCCATATCTCTATTTCTTCAGCATTCAAGGCAACTCCTATCAACGAAGCTGTATAATCGCTACCTCCTTTTCGTAAATCATCTATTTCGCCATAAGCGTTTCGACATATATATCCCTGTGTTATGTAAATATCTGCTTTTTCGGCTTCGGATAATAATAAAGATAGATTTTCTTTAAGATAAAGTTGGTCAGGAACTGATGTTTTATCTGTCCTAACAAAGTCCAATGCGGGTAATACTCTGACTTTAAAACCTTTTTCTGTAAGTAATAATTCAAACAATGATGTACTGAGCAATTCGCCTTGCGCCATCAAAGCCCTTTCTTCAAACAAAGTAAACAAATCATTTGAAAATGAACGAATGTATTGGAAAGTATCATTCAGACTTGATAAAGCATTATCTATATATTTTTGTTCTGTCAGGAGAGCATTTATCAATGATTTATAATATTGTTCTAAATCATTGATTATTTCTGAAGCTCCTTCTTGGTTTTTTTTATATAGATATTTGGATATTTCGCTTAAAGATTCAGCTGTGCCTTTGATCGAAGAAAAGACAATCAGGTTACCTGCTTTTTTTTCAATGATAGAAACAACAGATTTGATTTTCTCCACCGAACCTATTGTAGCACTGCCAAATTTTAATATTTTCATTCCTTTTATTATTTTCATCGAATGCAAAAATACAATTTTTCAATTCAATAAAAATACATAACCAAGTTTGTTGACTTAATTATTCGTTATTATTCACCTTTATACCAACTTGAGTACATCAGATAATTTCGGGCAATTTTCTGATTCATTTCTTTAGCTTGTTCGGGATCTACTTTCTTTACAAACTTAGCAGGCACTCCTGCATATATGCTTCCCGGTTCGACATGTGTTCCGCTAAGAACGACTGAACCTGCCGCAACAATTGCGCCTTCACCGATAACCGCCTGATCTAATATTACTGAGCCCATACCAATCAGAGCACCATTCTCTATTTTCGCACCATGTATTACCACATTATGCCCTACTGACACATCGTCACCTATCTCTATCGTAGATTTCTGGTATAATGTATGTAGTACTGATCCGTCTTGTATATTAACTCTATTACCCATGCGTATCGAGTTTACATCTCCACGTAATACGGCATTGAACCAAATACTGCAATCGCGTCCCATTACCACATCGCCTATAATGGTAGCATTATCTGCAAGGAATGTATTTTCTCCGATTTGTGGGATAAAGCCTCTGACTTCTTTTATTAATGCCATGTTTTTTTATTTTAGATAATATGATAAAACTTTTTCAAGATTCGAACTATCAATCTTTTTGGCAACAATCTTTTTGTCTTTATCCAATAAATATATTGCAGGTGTGAATGATGTATCGTAATACATCCAGAACTTCGACTTAAAATTTGAATCTGAACAGTTCACCCAATCTTTCATATTCATTTTATGAACAAATGATTTCCAATTGTCAATATTCGAATCTATATTTATTCCGACAATAATCAGACCATTGTTTTTGAATTGATTGAATATTTTTTCTTGTAAACGAGTTATTTCTTCTACACAATGTTTGCAAGCAGGACTATAGAAATAAAGCAAAGTATATTTTGCATCAATATTATTTGTACTGATTTTTCCGCCTTCAAGTTTATCTAATTCTAAGTTATGTGCCTTAATGCCAATCCGACAGTTTTCGGATATAGTATATAAACTGTCTAATGAAGCATACTCCCGATTATCTATCCATGAAAGATTTTTATCTTTAATATAGTTCTCATATAGTAACATCCAGACGTTTTCCATCCCCATCAGTTTGCTTTTAAGTGACCAATTGACATAATGACTAAGCATTTTTTGGTAGCAATAGTCATTGTCTTTGGTCTTCTCCACTAGCAGGCTTGCTGCATGAGCAAGTGAGTCTGGCTCTTGTTCCACGATATTAGATATGTAATCGTCTAAATACGATGAAAAATAGGATGTATGCCAAAATCGAGGGTCTGTAAGATCTATGTTGTCGAAATAATGTATTTTCAGATACTTTCGATTGTAGTCAGATTGCTCTGAACTGTTTTTGTCTTGGGATATCGGGGGAATATCTACTGAATTCGTTCCTTTAAGCCAAGCTGAAAACCAAGTTCCTTTATGTAAGTCAATCTGAGCTTTCTGATACTGATCTAAAGCAGTTTCCATATCAGACAATTGTGTCTGTATCTTTGCAATATCTTCAATATTGGTTTGGTCCATATCATCCAATTTATTCAACAGATCGCTATAATTTAATATTTTGTCCTCACAATGTCGCAGATAGTCCCAATAGATCTCAGTGTCTCTGCTTCCATTTATAGTACTCTGCGTTACATCTGAAGAATTTACGAATATTTTTATATCATTCTGATCATGTCCTAAAAGGATTTGAAATTTTAAATCGGAATTAATGTATACTATATATTGACCTTCAGGGTACGCCTCCTTATTTGAAAAAACGGCTTTACCTTGTGATGATATTATTGTTGAATCTAACTTGTAGATATTTCCCTCTGAATAACTACCTAAATAAATTTTCTTTGAAGCTTCTGTTTGAGCATAAACTTCAAGGTGAAATGCATTTTTATCCTTATCAGTTGTTTGTGCTTTAACTATAAGACTTATTAAGAATAAGAAAAAAAGGATATTAAATTTCATCTGTCTTTACTTTTAACCAAAGTTTTTCTTCTGTTGTCAGCCATGGAGACAAACGGTCATAAACAGTTTTATGATATGTATTTAACCAATCGATTTCAGCATCTGTCAACATTTCTTTTATGATGGGTGCTTTATCAATTGGACAGAGTGTCAGCGTCTCGAATGAATAAAAATCTCCAAATTCAGTAGTTTTTTCTTTTTTTGTGAGCACAAGATTCTCTATTCGCACGCCATGTTTACCAGCACGGTATAAACCGGGTTCATTTGAGGTTACCATTCCGATCTCAAGAGACGTCGGGTTTTCATTCATACGAATACTTTGCGGTCCTTCATGCACATTGAGAAAATGCCCCACTCCGTGCCCTGTCCCATGTAAGTAATTCAGACCTTTATCCCATAATGCTTTACGAGCAAGTATATCTATTTGGCTACCCCTTGTTCCTTGTGGGAATATTGCGGTTGCTATACCGATATGCCCTTTTAGTACCAAGGTATAATCTTCTTTCATTTGTTTTGTAAGTACACCTAAAGCTATGGTCCGTGTAATATCCGTTGTACCGTCTAAATATTGTCCGCCTGAATCTATCAGTAATAAGCCTTCCGGTTTCAGCTGTAATGACGAATCTGCTGTTACGTTGTAATGTACAATGGCGGCATTAGGTCCATACCCTGATATAGTAGCAAAACTTTCTCCGACAAAGCCCTGTTCTTTGCTCCTTAATTCAACCAATTTATAGGGAATATCTAATTCGGATACCAGCCCTTGCGGAACAGTTTTCTCTAACCACATCAGAAAACGTACTAATGCGATACCGTCTTTTTCCATTGCACGCCGAAAGCCATTTATTTCTGTATGATTTTTAACACTTTTCATCCAATCAGCAGGAGACGGAACATCTACGATTTTGCAATCGGCAGGAATATTTTCGTATAATTTATATGGTATTTTTTCACTGTTTAGACAAATAGTTCCAAATAATTTTTGTGTATAGTCATAAATATCATTATAGTGTGCCAATGTTACGCCTTGCTCTGTAAGATAACGCGTTACATCTTCTGGCAACTTCGAGGAAGTTATAAAAAGGATTGTTTTTTCTCGGGAAATTATACCATAACTTACTGCTACGGGATTACATTTGACGTCATTACCCCTAATATTGAAAATCCAAGCAATTGTATCTAATGACGCCACTAAAAGAGAACTTGCTCCAGTTTTTTCTACGGCATCGCAAATACGCGAGATTTTATGTCGCGCTGACTCTCCTGTATATTTTTCGGAAAATATGTAGATAGGATTTTGGGGTATAAGAGGCCTGTCGTTCCAAATTGTATCAAATGGATCATAATCTGCTATTACATGCAATCCGCATTGATTTAATTGATGAATAAGGTTCAAGGCTTCTCTAGCTGCATAAACTTTTCCATCAAAACCGACATATGCACCCGAATCTAGTTCTGAATCGAGCCATTCAGATATAGACGGAGTATGTGGTAAGCCTTCTTTATGTAAAAGGAAACGCTCTGGATCAAGTTCATCTGCTACTTGCAAAAAATACCTCGAATCTGTCCACAAAGCAGCTTTATCCAAAGTAACAACAACCGTTCCGGCAGATCCTGTAAAGCCACTTATCCATTCGCGTGCCTGCCAATGCGATGCTGGGTATTCACTCAAATGCGCATCAGTACTGGGTATGACAAATGCATGCAAACCTTTGTTTTGCATATAAGAACGAAGGGCTGCCAATCTTTTGGAAATCCTATCACTCATATAATTTTCTATAATCAGACTTCGCCCTCGTCGTATACTTTTTCTCCGACCATCGATATGGTACCTTCTATTCGTGAACCGGGCTCAACTTCGAGCACTTTCGTATTAATTTTACCAATAAACACTGATGTTGAACGAAGAATGAGGGTATCTGTACAATTAATCGTTCCGGTAATTTTACCTAAAACATCCACGTGAGCAGAAAACACATCGCCTTCGACTTGCGATTCGGCACCAAATACTATTTTACCTTTACAAGTGATGTTACCTTCAATTCTTCCATCAAACCTGAAATCTTCTTCGGCATGAATATCCCCCATTATCACCGTTTTGGACGTAAGCATATTATGCGCGTTCAAAGCAGTCGTTTCATCTTTTTTTCCCATATAAATATTGAAATGATTTGTAAATCAGAGAACAAATATAAATAAAAAACTTAGCTTTGTGGACATTTTTATTTTTCTGTTTATGAAAAGTTTCATATTGCTTGAAAATATGACGTTTTACGCCTATCATGGCGTATTTGATCAGGAAACAACTGTAGGAAATGAGTTTACTGTATCTTTGGAAATTGAGGTTGATGTTGAAAAATCTGCCCTATCAGACAATATAGAAGATACTGTCAGTTATGCTGATGTTTACGACTTGGTTGCAAAAGAGATGAAAACTCCTTCAAAGCTGCTTGAACATCTTGCCAAACGTATAATTGACCGAATAAAGGTTTACTATCCTCATATTGAATGTATAAAAATAAAGCTCAGCAAACGCCATCCTCCTTTGAGCGGACAAATTGAATCAGCCGGTATTATTTTGATTGACAACTAATTATTAAGCTATCATTATGCGTGTAAAAAAAATCACGGAATTAAATCGTCTTTCTGTCAATGAGTTCAAAGTCACCGACAAAATACCTTTAGTTATCGTTTTAGACAACATCAGAAGCCTTAATAACATCGGTTCAGTATTCAGAACATCTGATGCTTTTTTAGTAGAATACATCATATTGTGCGGAATCACAGCTACGCCACCAAATGCTGAAATTCACAAAACGGCTTTAGGAGCTGAATTTTCTGTCGACTGGATGTATATGAATGATACTCAAGAGGCAATTAATAAACTCAAACTTGATTCTTATAAGATATGCGCCATTGAACAGACGACAAATAGCGTAATGCTTGATAAACTGAATATTGATACCAAGTGTAAATACGCAATAATATTAGGTAACGAAGTCAAAGGCATACAACAGGAAATTGTAGATCAATGCGACACAGCAATCGAAATACCGCAATATGGCACGAAGCATTCTTTAAATGTTTCTGTTGCAGCAGGAATAGTAATCTGGGACTTTTTCAAAAAGCTAAAATAATCTTGTCTAAATCATCTATTATAATTAATCGCCAACATCGGCTACAATCATTTTTCTTTTCAAGTTAGAGTATTACATTAAATAAAATATCAATTTAAAATACACCTAATATAATAGACCGCTACCCATTAAAACACTTTTACTTAATCATTTTTTTATTGTGTTGACAGCGCGTAAAAAAACCATGAACCATAAAGGATTAAAGACTAAATATAAAAAAGATTAGACTTAAAATGCAATTAAAGCTTTGACTCTGCAATCAAGCAGTTTGATTAAAATTTGAACGAATTAGCAACAAATATTGTTTTTATATTAAATAATCGCATCCTAAAAAGTTTTAATTCTTTTTGTCAATGTTAAATATAAACAAAATGATTTCAGAGTTAATAAATTTATATACATAAGCATTTGCATATTATATTTTATACCGACTACATTTTAATCTTTAAAAGTCAGAAATTTAAAAGGATTTATTTTCCACTATTATGTGACTAAACTATTTTTTCTAATATTATAAATATGAAAATAAATATATAATTTTTTAATACTATTAAGGAACAACCATCTAAGTTTAGACTGTGCCTTAAGTATCAATTTCTAAAAAACTTGGCTTATAATATCACAATATCCACTTAGGCTTTAATCTTTTATGAAGCAAAAAAAGGAGCGTGATTAATGTTCAAGATTAAGATTTAAGCATAATTTATAAAAAGATTTAATAAAAAAATACTCTTATGAAAACAATGAAAACCATTTATACACCTAATCATCAGGTTTTTAATTACAAAAAATATTCTACTATAAATCAAGATATTATTTTCATCAATCATTATTTTAAGAAAAATGAACTATTTTTGTATGCTAAATTAAAACCAGCCAAAAGAATTAACGAAAAAATATAATACGTTAGGAGAATTTAAACAAAAAAAAATTAACTTTGTGGCTGAATGTTTTAATGACACAATTCTTTTATATTGTAATAATGAGCCAATTTAGTATTAAATTGGTTAACTTTATAAAGCTACTGTAATGAAAATCAGAGTGCTATTAGTTCTAACATTGATTTTTCCCTTTTCTTTAAAAGGACAGATTCAGGAGAATTTAACTGAAAATGATAATAGGGCAAAGAATACAATTTTTTACAACAGAGGAGATATGTATGTTGCGCCCAATAAATCTGACGCCAATACATCTACCATTTTTGTTCAAGGATCAATTAAAGTTGTCGTTGGTAGTAATATCCGCCAAATGGGTGTTACTTCGCTAATCGGCGATTTTATAAGTAGTGATACCGACAATGCAAATTCAAGCAACAGAAATATCTTTTTAAACACTCCTTCTCAGCCAAGTACAGGTACAATAAGATTTATGAATGCCCATAATATGGAAAATCCATTATCTGTTGCCTATGGTCAAGCTACGAATACCGGCAACGGTAAGAAATCAGTTTTCGGGAATATTTCAGAATTGACAGAGCTCAAAGACATCAGACTAAATACGAAACAAGAGATCAGACTTGAGGGTGGTGCAAACAAAAAACATGATTACATAGACTTCCCAAATGTGGAGCTAGCAGACAATACCTATGTAGCTTTAAAAGCCGATGCTGCGGCAACAATAAAAAAACTAATAACAAATTATGGATCCGTATTCTCTGTTGAGGGGCGTTACCAACGTAGTGGTGGTGTCCCAGGAATCAATGGCGAAGGAATACTATATGGACATCTCATATTAAGAGAAAAATCAGAGAGAAAATTCAAAGCAGTTACAGACCCCAATGCCATTTTTTCAAACGGGACCCTTCAAAGTAATTACTCATATCATATGTTAGATGTATCATTATATGATTATTCAGATTTTGGAACAAACAAGAACCGTCCTACGTCTGATAAATTTACGGATGCAGCAGTACATTTAAGTGGAATAACCTCACCTTTCAAAAAGCTAAGCAATAGTTATTTTATGTTCCATACAATCTTTAATCCGACAAAAATATGGGACAAATTTGAGCCAAATATCAATCCTAAAGAATTTATAAATGCAGGAGAAGGATATACGGTTGCCATGGAACTATCTGACAATGACCATTCTGATATTGAATCAAACTGGCATGTCAATCGTGAAGAACGTGCAGCAGGAGGATTTCAATTTTCGACATTATTCTTAGCCCAGAAATCAAATTTCTTAATCGGCAGTAAAAGGAAAATAAAAGATCCGATTAGTCAAAATGAGTTAACAAATACTGATTTTCAAAATTATTGGGAAAATGAAGAGTTTTTAAATACATCTTTGAGTTCCTCAAACGACATTGTAAAGGTTGAATTAAAAGAAACAAGAGATTTACCAAATCAAAGATCTAAATTCTTTTTAGCAAATCCTTTTTTAGCACCATTCGAATTAACAGCATTAATGCATGGTATAGAAGCCAATAGCGAGGATGCTCGTAAATTGGGTGTAACTGCCGGCAATGATCCTGCATCATATAATCTTAACTCTGCATTCTGGGTTTTAAACCAATCTGCGTTAGAATACAAGCCTAATATAATGGCTAATTTTTACCGCTTAAATTATCTAAGCTATAAGAGGGCAGGCGCAACCGGATATTTAGGAGTAGATGAGGTTAGCAGTCGTTATTTTATTGCACCTCAACAAATATTTGCGGTTGAGGTCGGCAACCTTCCAAATAAAGTGGAATTCAATTTTCACCCCGATTACGTTTCACATAACCACTTAATAGCCACTAAAAGCGGTATAGAACAAACAATAAAAGATGAGTTTCTTATTCAAGTTATTGATGAAGATGACAATACAGAAGACCGACTTGCAGTAGTTTTTCGAGATGATGCAACATCTGCTTATGGAGAAAGAGGCGACAAATATGACGATAGAAAAGACGACTTGAAATATCGCTTAAATACAAAAGTCGGAATAATGGAAGAACAACGTAGGGCCGCCATATACACTAAAACAATTGACGGTAAAGAAATGCGTACAAATGCTGTGCCTACTAATACCAAATCTTTGCCTCTTTATGTAACACCTACAGTTACCCCAAAAAGGTTGGTATTAAAACCTTACCGATTGGAAACACTCCAATCAGTTGAAGGAGTATGGCTAGAGGATAAACAACAGAAAAACATTATTCAATTGCATCCCGATACAGAATACGCATTTGAATCAACAATCGAGAATGATAGATATGCCCAAGAAAATAGATTTGTTCTGCATTTTTCAAAATTAGACATAAATGATAATATTGCTGATACACAGTCTCCAATATTTTGCTACTATCAAAACTCTATTTTATTTATTAGAGGGTTAAGCTCTATTGACATTAATAGTAAGGTTGAAATATTCGACCTGCAAGGAAGATTGATAACGCAAACAAAAATAGATAATGCACCTGATATGTCGTATGCTAAACATCTGGATATCGGAACTTATATAGTTAGAATCACAGGTAACAGAAATTACACGACTAAGATCATGAGTTTATCAAAATAACAAACAAGCTAACGCAATTGAAAAAAGAATTATGAAATTGAAATTTAAAATATTAGTTCTGACTATTTCAATTCTAAGTATATTATTAGGTGGTAATATTAAAGTATATGCTTATAATGATTACTCTGATGCCACTTTAGCTCCTACCAACGGAGAAAAGCCTTCAGAATCTTTCCTTCAAAGAAGCAAGAAATCACTGGCATTGGACATGCAAGGTGTATCTTCCAGCTCAATAACAACTTTTTCATCTAATCCATTTTCCGACCCGGACGATCTCTTCGAAGATATTGGAGAAATAAACGAAGGGAATATGGGTTCGAGTCCAATCGGAGATGCTACATTACCAATAATACTGTCTTTAATATTGTTATTTTTAGTTTATAGAGGTGTAACTATAAACATCCGGAAGAACTTATAGTTTGACATACATAATATATAAATAAACAGCCGGATTATTTCCGGCTGTTTATTTATATAAAATTCAATCTGATTATGGTCTATTGATTCTGGAAAAATGAATTACTTTTGTATCATAGCGTATAATTGAATAAATTCTCATAATTTATAATGATCGAGGTCAAAAATATCACGAAAAAATTTGGCACATTGCAAGTGCTGAAAGGTATTGATTTAAACGTAAAAAAAGGCGAAATTGTTTCAATTGTCGGAACAAGTGGTGCTGGCAAAACTACACTTTTACAAATTATAGGAACATTGGATAAAGCGGACACCGGCTCTGTAATTATAAATAACCAAAATGTAAATTTACTGAATGACACTAAATTATCTGATTTTAGAAATCAAAATATAGGATTCGTGTTTCAGTTTCATCAATTATTACCGGAATTTACTGCTCTCGAGAATGTGATGATACCTGCTCTTATACGCCATACTAAAGAGCATGAAGCAAGAGTCAGAGCTAAAGAATTACTTGACATGTTAAATTTAAATGCACGCCTTGATCATAAACCAAACGAAATGTCAGGAGGTGAGAAACAGCGCGTTGCTGTGGCAAGGGCTCTGATGAATAATCCCTCGGTAATATTAGCAGACGAACCTTCGGGTAGCCTTGACACAGAAAATAAAGAAGAATTACATCAATTATTCTTTAAATTAAGAAATGCACTTGGACAAACATTTATTATTGTGACCCATGATGAACATTTAGCATCAATTACTGACAGGATAATCCACATGAAAGATGGAGCTATTATAGAACAAGATTCTTTCATTGATAATTTATCTTATGCAGAATGATAATTTAATATTTCAGATAGCATTAACCAAAATCAATGGTATCGGCGATATGTTGGCAAAATCGCTATTAAATGTCGTAGGAAGTGAAGAAGAAATTTTCAAATCATCCAAAAAGGCTTTATTAAAAATCCCTTATATCACATCAAGGCTTGTAGATGAAATCATGTGTCCAAATGTAATGAGAGAAGCTGAAAATGAGCTTAATTTCATCTTTAAGAATAATATAAAAACTTATTTCATCTCTGACACAGATTATCCATCAAGATTAAAAGAATGCCCTGACTCTCCTGTATTATTTTATTTTAAAGGTAATGCAAATTTAAATGCCAAACATATAATCAGCATTGTGGGGACACGTCATTCTAGTAATTACGGAAACGGTTTTTGCAGTGAGTTTATACAAGAACTTAGTCTGAAAATTCCCGATATATTAATTGTCAGTGGATTGGCTTATGGCATTGATATAAATGCTCATAAAGCCGCTCTTGATAATAACATTTCAACACTTGGAGTTCTTGCTCATGGTTTAGATAGGATTTATCCCTACACGCATCGGCAGGTTGCAGCTGATATGATAGCAAATGGCGGATTAGTTACCGAATTTCCGAGTAAAACAGAGCCGGATAAATATAATTTTGTAAGACGCAACAGAATCATTGCCGGATTATCTGACTCCACAATTGTTGTAGAATCAGCTGACAAAGGTGGTTCATTGATAACTGCAGAGATTGCAAGCTCATATTGTCGGGACATATTTGCTGTACCCGGAAAATTGTCCGATAAAAATTCGGTAGGTTGCAATAAACTTATTGCTACTCACAAAGCAGATATATTCCATTCAACATCTTATTTTCTCGAACAGATGGGATGGGAAGAAACAGATTCAATAGATAATTCTAAATTGCCAATACAACAAAATCTTTTCGTCGACCTAACTCTCGAAGAAAAAAATGTTTTACACGTAATTGAAAGTGAAGAAAATGTACATATAGACAGTATAGTCTTAAAAACAGAAATACCTGTTTATCAAATTTTATCTATCTTGCTAAATCTTGAAATAAAAGGTTTAATAAAAAATTTACCCGGAAATTTTTACAAACTCATCTAACATATGTTTGTCTAAATTAATGTAATCCTAAGATCATATTGGCTAATATGATGGTTAGAACGATTAGTGTTATGCAAACATACATATAATCTTTTTCTATAAGAAAAGCGATTACCGATATTGCCACACGCAATATCGGAGTAGCTATAAGCACACATACACCTAACTGTATAATAGCCGCCCCATCAAGCTGAATAATCTGAGGTAAAATAGTAGAAAGTTCTCTAAGATATCCAGCAACACCTGGAAAAGGCTGATCGTCCGATATAGGTCTGTAATCGGGCATTTGAGTCCCGTGTTGCAAAAGATAAAATATTCCACCAATCAATGTAATACCACAAGACAGCATGACACCGTAGCGCAAAAGTTTGCCGATAAATAACTCCATATCCCTTTCGGCCCAAAATTCTTTTGTAAAAATGCTCTTCATTACTACAATTTACCAGTTATACCGTTATACATCATTGAAAGGGCTAGGAAAAATATGACTATACT
This sequence comes from uncultured Dysgonomonas sp., assembly GCA_945273835.1. Lineage (GTDB taxonomy): Bacteria > Bacteroidota > Bacteroidia > Bacteroidales > Dysgonomonadaceae > Dysgonomonas. The sequence goes on from CALYPL010000007.1 coordinate 21,861, forward strand.
AAATAACAGCCTAAGTTTTTTCACATTAGCTTTAGGCAATATTTTAGAACCAACAAAAGCGCCGAATAATACGCCCACGACAATCGGCAAAGCTAGTCCAGGATCAATATATCCACGTTGCAAATATATTACGGCACTTGCGGCAGCGGTAACACCGACCATAAAATTGCTGGTAGTAGTTGAAACTTTGAACGGAATCTTCATTGCTGTATCCATTGCCAATACTTTTAATGCCCCAGAACCAATACCCAATAAACCGGATAATATTCCCGCTAAAGTCATCAGCGAATATCCCCCGACAACATTATGAACATTATATTTTGTGATACTTCCGTCACTGTTTGGGAAAGATCCGTTCAGTTTAAGTTTATCACCTAGTTTATCGCCTGGAGCTTCATAATCCGTATCCAAATCCTTTTTGCATATTGAACGAACTGCAGAAAAAATAAGAACGCAACCAAATATTATGGCTATATACATCTTGTCAAGATACATGGCAATTATCGCACCTAACACAGCACCAGTTGTTGTAGCTATTTCAAGAAACATCCCGATCCGCACATTCGTGATGCCTTCTTTAATATACGCAGCTGCTGCTCCGGACGAGCTCGCAATAGAGGTAACTAAAGCTGCTCCAATCGCATAGCGCATGTCCACACCAAAACCAAGTGTCAGTAAAGGGATAACTATCACACCTCCCCCCAATCCGGTAAGTGATCCGATAAAGCCGGCTAAACAAGCGCCCAAAAACAATATTAAAGAGAACAGTTCTAAATTAAGATTCATTATTTTAATTTTTACTAGGCAAAGGTAAATTTTATTGCATTAATAATAATCTACTTGTTCTAAAAGTTTTGTTAATATCAAAAGAATAATATAGCCATAGCATTTACTATTTAAAATGATTTTGATGTAACTCGAAAAAAAACTATCTTTGTTAATTATGTATTCCTAGGTTACTAAAAAAGATTAAGAAAGATGGGTACTGTCCATAATTTTGATTTTATTTTGGGTATTATCAATAATGAAATTAAGACAATAAATTATCCTTATAAGCCTGCTTCACTTTTTGAACCCATATCATATACTTTATCAATAGGAGGGAAACGAATCCGTCCGGCACTTTCTTTAATGTCTTACAACTTGTATAAAGAAGATGTAATGACAGTTATTCCCGTAGCACTTGGAGTTGAACTGTTTCATAACTTTACCTTGTTACATGACGACTTGATGGACAGAGCTGATGTGAGACGAGGAAAGCCAACCGTACATATTAAATGGAACGATAATACCGCCGTTTTATCGGGAGATGCCATGCTTATCGAAGCTTACAAGATGATCGGTAAAACGCAAGAAAAATATTTGCCAAGAGTTTTAAGTTCTTTTTCAGAGATGGCGACCGAAATTTGCTGTGGCCAACAGCTTGATATGGAGTTCGAGCAGCGAATGGATGTGACAATAGCTGAATATATGGAAATGATCAGGCTTAAAACCGCTGTATTGCTTGGATGTTCCTTAAAATGCGGCGCAATATTAGCCGATGCACCCGAAAATGACATTGAAAATCTATATAATTTCGGCGTCAACATCGGTCTTGCCTTCCAGCTAAAAGATGATTTGCTTGATGTTTATGGTGACCAAAAAACTTTCGGCAAAAAAATTGGCGGGGATATATTATGTAATAAAAAGACTTTTTTACTTATTTCCGCTCTTTCAGAAGATTCCGTACACGAAGAACTTCTCAAATGGATAAACATCCGCAATTTCGAAGAAAACGATAAAATAAAAGCTGTTACCGCTATTTATAACCAATTAGATTTAAAGAAAAAATCAGAACAACTTATTAACGATTATTACACAAAAGCTATTGAGAATCTGAACAGGATAAATGTTCCTCCTCCACGCAAGAAAACGCTTCAGGAACTATCTGAATATCTGATTTCTCGCAATCTATAAACACTTACTATTATGCCTTACAGACGACTACCCAATACTGACAATGCCAGAATAAGGGCTTTAAAGACAGCTATTGAACAAAAAGAAAAAGTTTTTAATAATGATTTTTTAAACTTCAATATTCAAGTTCTAAGAGGAATTTTACGTAAGTTTGAAAGTTCTCAAATCTTATATCGTGAAAGTTTAAATAAACAGGCAGCCGAAAATCGCAAATTTCAGAATAAAGTAAAAAATGCCCGCCTCTATATATCCCATTTCATTCAGGTACTTAACCTTTGTGTTATAAGACATGAAATAAAAAAAGATACCAAATCGCTTTATAAACTTGACCCTGATAATTTTGCCGTCCCCGACTTGACCAGCAACGACGCAGTTATGTTGTGGGGTGAAAATATAATGAAAGGTGAGCAAGATCGTGTGCAACAAGGTGGTGCTCCAATATATAACCCGACTATTGCCCGTGTTAATGTGGCATTCTCAATGTTTAAAGATGGATATATTGCCCAAAAAACATTTCAAAATATTACAGCAAGACAACTGGACAATCTAAGCCAACAAAGAGAGGATATAGACAAAATAATCTGCGATTTGTGGAATCAAATCGAAGCTGCATTTGCCGATCTGCCGAACGATGAAAGACTTGAAAAGTGCAGAGAGTTTGGTGTTGTTTATTATTTGAGGCGCGAAGAAAAATTAGCGAAAAAGCATGTCACAGAAGAAGCTGATGATTGATACTCATACACATATTTTTTCGGACGAATTCAAAGAAGATATATCTTTGGTAATAGCAAGGGCTAAAACTACCGGCATTATAAAAGTATTACTACCAAACATTGATATTGACAGCATAAATTCACTCAATTCTTTAGCGACAGATCATCCCGATTTCTGCTTACCGATGATGGGATTGCATCCTTGTAGTGTTAACCGAGAATGGGATAAACAACTTAGTATAATAAAAAGCGAACTTCTAAAACATAATTACGTTGCTATCGGTGAAATCGGTCTCGATTTTTATTGGGATACTGAATTCAAATCTGAACAGATTTCAGCCTTCAAAGAACAGTTGAAATGGAGCACCGAAATGAATCTACCAGTCTCGATACATTCTCGTAACAGCATACCTGAGACAATAAAATCAATTGAAGAAATAGGAGCTGACAAATTACGAGGCGTCTTTCATAGCTTTACCGGAAGTGTTGATGAATTGAAACAAATTGTAAAACTGGATAATTTCATGGTCGGCGTTAACGGAGTAGTCACATTTAAAAATTCTTCTTTAGCAACGACATTAAACAATGTAATTGATTTAACAAGAATTGTGATCGAAACGGATGCACCCTACTTATCGCCAGTACCATACAGAGGAAAAAGAAACGAGCCTTCATATCTAACTAATATTGTCGACAAATTGGCTCAAACATATAATACCACCCCCGATATGGTAGCTGAAATTACAACTAAAAATGCAATACGGATGTTTGATATTAGTTGAATAATTGATTATTTAAACCAATATTAATACGATGATAAGAGATATTCGTCTTTCCGATGCCGAACATATAGCACAAATATATAATTATTACATTCAAAATACAATTATTACATTTGAAACGGCGCCTATTAACAGTCAAATCATGGCTTCCAGAATCCGATCTGTTTTAAATAAGAATTATCCATTTATTGTTTTTGAAGAAAATAATCAGATTATGGGTTATGCGTATCTTGATAAATGGCGCTCTCGTAAGGCTTACGATATAACCCTTGAAACAAGTATCTATCTCTCTCATCAAGCAAGAAAACAAGGTATCGGGACTTTACTTTATGATGCACTGATTAAGAAAGCAACCACAATAAACATCCATTCACTTATAGGTGTTATTTCTTTACCCAACGCAGCCAGTCGCCGACTGCATGAAAAGCTGGGTTTTGAACTAATCGGAAACTTCAGAGAATGTGGTTTGAAGTTCGAACAACTTATTGATGTTGAATTTTGGCAACTGCATTTAAAAAACAAATAACGATAAATATTATTCTTAATCTTGTACTTTATTCATACATGCCTTCAACATGTATTTTTTTTATGCAATTGCCAGAAAGATTGCAAAGATTTGACTACTTTCGCAATATAAAGTAATTTAGTGGACAATTCGTAGAATGAAAGTTAAAATCATAAACAAATCCCACCACTCTTCTCCCGAATATGCAACTCCTTATTCGGCAGGAATGGATCTTAGGGCAAATATTGAAGAACAAATCACTCTTCATCCTTTAGAAAGAATTTTAATCCCCACAGGTTTATACATAGAACTACCCAAAGGTTACGAAGCCCAAGTTCGTCCACGCAGTGGTTTAGCAATCAAGCACGGCATTACGGTGCTCAATTCTCCGGGAACAATAGACGCTGATTACAGAGGCGAAATCAGAGTTATTCTCGTTAACTTATCGAATACCCCTTTCGTTATAAATGATGGAGAACGTATCTGCCAAATGGTTATTGCCGAACATGCCCAGATTGAATGGGAAGAAGTAAACTCACTTAACGAAACAGAACGTGGCGAGGGTGGTTTTGGTCACACTGGTCGTAAGTAATAATATCTTAACTGACCGATATGCTTAGATTTATCAAAAATAGCTCTGTATTTCTTTTATTATTCATCACATCTTTGAATTTAACTGCGCAACCTATATCTGCATCAGTTGACACAAGAAGAAAATTCGACTATTTCTTCTATGAGGCTATGAACGCCAAAGCTCAGAAACGATATGATAATGCTTTTGATCTCCTTCAATATTGTAATAGTTTAGATTCTACTAATGCTGAAGTAAATTTTCAGCTTGCCAATTTTTATAGTCTTCTTGACAAGAACGACAAGGCTATGAATCTTTACCACAAAGCCATGAATCTGAATAATAAGAATTATTATTACAACTTGTCTTACGGTAACATATGTCTTGATGCGAAGCAATATTCAGATGCCATTGAGATTTTCACACGCTTAATCAATGCCTATCCCAATAATTCCGAATTATATGTGTTGCTTTCTAACTCATATAGATTGGACGGAAATCTGCATAAAGCCATTGACACATTAAATAAACTTGAAGCAATTATCGGTCTGAATGAAAAAATAAGCCTCCAAAAGTTTCAGTTATACAACCTTATCAATCAAGAAGACAAGGCTTTCGACGAGATTAAAAAATACATAAAAAAATATCCTACCGAAATAAAATATCAAATTTTGTTAGGAAACCTATATCTTCAGGCCGGAAAACCTAAAGAGGCCTTTTTGACTTACAGCAGAGCCAAAGCATACGATCCAGAAGACCCATATCTCATAATTTCGATGGCAGAATATTATGAAAACACGGACAATAAAACTGCGGCGGAAAGTGAACTCCACACGGCTCTAATCAGTCCTAAAATGGATATCGACACCAAACTGACCATTTTGGCTCAATATGTTTCCACATTACAAGAAAATAATAAGGACACGAAGTCTGTCAATGCACTTTTCGATACCCTAATCACTCAACATCCTCAAGAACCGGAACTTAATTTGATGTACGGTAATTTACTGATGATACAAGATCGAAAATATGAAGCCCGATTCCAATATCAGATTTATGCGGACGCCAATCCTACAAGTCCTGTTGGATGGGAGCAATTATTGATGACAGCCTTTCCAGACAGTGTAGATTACTGCATTGATATTTGTAAAAAAGCATTGACCTATATCCCGGAAGGTCCACAATTCTACTTTTACCTCGGCATAGGTGAATTTTTAAAGAAAGAATACAAACCTGCTTTAGAAAGCCTTAAAATGGCTGCGAAGTATGCAGATAAAAATAATTCGAAATTTATTTCAGACATTTATGGTCAGCAGGGAGATATTTATTATCAAATAAATTGTAAGGATAGCGCATATCAGGCTTACGATAAAGGGTTACAGTACAACCCATTGAATTTCGGAATTATGAATAATTACAGTTACTACCTTTCGCTTGAAAAGAAAAACCTTGATATGGCTGAAAAAATGAGTAGCCAGATAGTTAAAGCAGAACCTTCTAATGCAACTTATCTTGACACATACGGATGGGTTTTATTTCAGCGAGGAGACTATACTTTTGCCAAAATTTACATTGAAAAAGCTCTCAGATACAAAGAAGATGGCGGAGAAAAACTAAGTGCTGAAATATTGAGCCACTATGGAGATGTCTTATTTAAGACAGGAGATAAAGAAAAAGCATTGGAGTATTGGGAGAAAGCTCTTGAACAAGAAAAAAACGAGGACAAAACTGAACAGAAAAATTTGAAATCACTTGAAAAAAAGATTGAAAACAAAACATATATAGAAGAATAATAAAACAGATGAGAAAGTCTTTATCATATATATTCATTTTATTTTTTATTCCTGTTCTTTTTGCAGTTTCAGGCTGTAAATCAAAACAAACAACACTTAAACCTACAGGCAAACTTGATAAAAAATCGATGGAAAGCCTTTTAGAAAGTGTTAAAAAAAATGAAATAAATTATCGAACACTCGAATGCAAAGGTAAAATAGAATTACGCAAAGGAAATTCACAGCAGAAAACCAATGCTGTATTCAAACTTGTTAAAGACAGTATCATGCAGGTATCTGTACGTATCCCTATTTTTGGTGGTGAAGCCATACGCCTTACATTTACCCCTGATGAAGTTATTATGATAGATCGCTTAAGCAAGCAATACGCCCATGTAAAGTATAAAAAACTCGGTTTTTTGGATAAATCGTCAGACAAATTATTCTATAACTTACAGGCTATATTTACCAACCAATTATTTTTACCCGGAAAAACAAAAGTAACATCAAAAGATTATAATTTATTCGATATGTCTGCAACAGCTGATGTATACATGCTTCAGACGCAGACGCAAAATAAAAATTTTTCCATAAATTTTGCAGTTGATGCATCAGACCGGATTGTATCAACACTTATTTATAATGCAAACAAATCAGGAACATTGCAATGGTCTTATCGTGATTTTGTTCAAGACAGCCAAAATAACGCGATTTACCCTACTCAGATGGATGCTAAAATACAATTAGGAACAAAAAGGATTGATATCGGCATTGAATGTCCACAACTTGATATTGATAACAAAAACTTCAACATAAATAATAGTATTCCTCAGAAGTATACAAAAGTTGACATAGATGATATCATTAATAAATATAGCGGAAAACTTTAATGAAAACATTTTTTTTACTTGTAATTTCTATTTCAGTAAGTATTGCTTGCCATGCTCAGAATAACGATTTAAAAAAACTAGAAGAGCAGAGAAAACAAGCCCTCATTGAGATAACAAATACAAGTAAATTATTAAATGACACAAAGAAAAACACATCATCATTACTAAGCCGCATAAACCTTTTGTCGGATCAAATTCTTTCCCGACAGAAAGTATTGCAGCTTCTTGAATCCGAACTTATAGGTATATCAAATGAACAGATCAAGAATGAGAAAGAAATCGCAATTCTTGAACAAGAACTTAAAGAAAAACAAAAGCAATATGCCCATGCTGTAGAGGCTATTATGCATAACCGTACAGGAGATAATAAATTGCTTTTTATACTTTCCGGGAGGTCTTTTTCTGAATCTTACCGTCGGTTACGCTATCTGCGTGAATACTCTGCATGGCGAAGTAGTCAGGCTGATGAAATTAAAGACAAAAACTTAAAACTAAAAGAAAAAAAGCTCCTTCTTGCTAAAACCAAATCCAGTAAATTAGCTTTACTCAAACAAAGAGAATATGAAAGTGCAAAATTGAAAGTAGAAGAAACAAGTTTTCAAAATGAAGTTAAGGAGGCGCAAAAACAACAGAAGGAACTACAAAAAACTTTGGCTTTAAAGCGTCAACAAGCTGATGCTCTTAATAAAAAAATTGAACGACTGATAATTGATGAGGTAAAAAGACAGGAAAGAGAAGCTGAAAGGAAAAATAAAGCAAGAGCTGAAGCTGAGAAAAGAGCTAAAGTCGAAAATAAAGCTGCTCCTGAAAATAAAGCTGCTTCTGAAAATAAAACAAATACTCCGACTATTTCTGAGAAAAAGCCAACCAATAGTGAAACTACAGAAACCTCTCAGGCAGAACATCCGATTACCATTACGAAAGAGGACTTTAAATTGTCAAGTGATTTCGCCGCTAACAAGGGAGCTTTACCATTCCCTGTAACAGGTGCCTATACCATATCTAACCGTTTTGGCGTGCATAAGCACAATCAGTGGAACGTCAATACATCAAGCAACGGTATTATTATCAAAGCTCAAGCAGGAGCAAAAGCTCGAGCTGTATTTGATGGTGTTGTAACATCAATCTTCGCAGTTCAAGGTTATTACAATAATATATTGGTACGACACGGAAATTATTATACAGTTTATAGTAACATCCAGAACTTATATATAAAACTTGGAGATACCGTTACTACCGGACAAGCCTTAGGTGTTATCTATAACGACCCCGATACGGGTATTTCTGAAACAGATTTCCAATTATATCAAGGCAGGGTTAAAATTGATCCTGAACCTTGGTTAAAAAAATAACATAAACCAAGATCTCAGCGTAAAGTAATATTTCTGTGATTGTAAAGCTTTATGATAAAGCATATAAGGAAGAGTGGAACAAGTTAGTAAACACTTCTAAAAACGGCACATTCCTATTCTATCGTGAATTTATGGAATATCACGCTAACCGTTTTACTGACCATTCACTACTTTTTTTTGAAGATGATGAGCTTATCGCCATCCTCCCTGCGAATATTGACGGTAACACTTTAATTTCCCATGCGGGACTAACGTATGGTGGTATTGTAGCAAATTCGACTGTAAGAATGGGGAAGATGATAAAAATCTTCGATCTTTTATTTGATCACCTGAAAGATAATAATTTATCAAAACTCATTTATAAGGCAATACCGTATATATATCACAAATATCCGTCTGACGAAGATTTATATTTATTATTCAGACATGGAGCCGTTTTGTCTTCACGGAATATATCATCCACAATCACATTATCCAATGATTTAGAATATACTAAATTACGCAAAAGAGGCATAAAAAAAGGCTTAAAAAATAATATAGATATTAACGAATCGAATAGATTTGATTTATTCTGGCCTATTTTAGAATCCAATCTAAGAAACCGACATCAGGTTAATCCGGTTCATACCCTAAACGAGATAATTTATTTAAAAGGATTATTTCCTGACGAAATAAAACTGTTTGTGGCTCTTGATTCTTCAAAACAGATTATAGCCGGAAGTGTAATTTTTGAGACCGACACAGTCGCTCATATACAATACATTGCAGCAACTGAAAAAGCTAAAAAAGAAGGGGCGGTAGATACATTGGTAGATCGTATGATAAATTATTACTCAAGTAAACGTTATTTCGATTACGGAATTTCTACCACAAATGGCGGATCGATACTAAACGAAAGTCTGATCGCACAAAAAGAAGGTTTTGGAGCAAGAGGCGTTGTATATGATATTTATTCGGTAAATTTGTAGGACTAAATCATTGAAATGAAAGAAAAAGAAATGATATTCGGCACAAGAGCTATTATTGAAGCCATTGAAGCCGATAAAGAAATAGACAAATTATTGCTCCGTAAAGATCTTCAGGGCGACTTATCGAAAGAGTTGATCGTATTGGCAAAAAACAGGGGAATCACCGTTCAACGTGTACCAAGTGAACGGTTAGACAGATACACCCGCAAAAATCATCAAGGAGCTATCGCCTTCCTGTCAGCCATATCCTATGAACATATCGAAGATATCGTGCCTTTCCTTTATGAAGAAGGCAAAGATCCGTTTATATTACTTCTGGACGGAATTACCGATGTGCGCAATTTTGGAGCTATTGCTCGCACCTGTGAGGTTGCTGGCGTTGATGCGATAGTTATACCTGCTAAAGGAAGCGTTACGGTCAATGCGGATGCGGTTAAAACTTCGGCAGGAGCTTTACTCAAAATACCTGTATGTAAAGAACCTAACCTGACAGATGTCATAAAATATTTAAAAAACTCAGGCATAAAAGTTGTCGCCGCGAGCGAAAGAAGCTCACAACTTTACACTGCCACTGATTATACCGGTCCTATCGCAATCGTTATGGGAGCTGAAGACACAGGTGTTTCTACCGAAAATTTGAGATTAGTTGACGAGATGGTGAAAATACCTCAGTATGGAACAATCGGTTCGCTCAATGTTTCCGTTGCAGCCGGAATTTTAATTTATGAAGCTATCAGACAAAGACATAATTAATAATAAATATGAAGAAAGTAATTAATTCTAAAAATGCACCTGCCGCAGTAGGACCTTACAGCCAAGCTATTGAAGTAAATGATACAGTTTATATATCGGGACAATTGCCCATCGATCCTGCGACAGGAAATTTTCCCGCAGGCGGCGTTAAAGAACAAACTGAACAATCATTCAAAAATATCAAAGCAATATTAGCTGAAGCCGGACTTACGGTTAATCATATTGTAAAAACAACCGTATTACTTGCCGATATAAGCGACTTCGGAGCAATGAACGAAGTTTATTCTGCTCAGTTTACAGGAACATTTCCCGCACGTTCAGCATTTGCCGTGAAAGATTTACCGAAAGGAGCTTTAGTTGAAATAGAGGTTATCGCTGTACGATAATCTCTACAAATTAAATTTAAAATACGAATCATGACCGTTGATGAAATATTTATGCATCGCTGCCTGCAATTGGCTGCCAACGGTCGTGGGTTCGTGTCTCCCAACCCCATGGTTGGTTCAGTGGTGGTATGTGACGGTAAAATAATAGGTGAAGGCTTTCACCGTCATTACGGCGGACCACACGCCGAAGTAAACGCTATTGGAAGCGTTACCGACAAAGCATTATTGAAAAAATCCACATTATACGTTTCGCTCGAACCCTGTTCGCATTACGGAAAAACGCCTCCTTGTGCGCAAATGATTATCGACAAAAAAATACCGAATGTCGTAATCGGTTGCGTTGACCCCTACCCTGCCGTATCGGGACGAGGTATCCGTTTGTTGCGCGATGCGGGAATAAACGTGAAAACAGGGGTTCTTGAGGACGAAGCCATGAAACTCAACAAAGAGTTTATAACAGCTCAGCTCATGCAACGACCTTATATTTACCTTAAATGGGCTCAAACAGCTGACGGATTTATTGATAAAATAAGATTAGAGGGTACTGAACCCGCTTCTACTCCGATATCTGATAGTTTCAGCAAAATGCTTGTTCATAAGAAAAGGGCAGAAACAGACGCTATCTTGGTAGGTACTAATACCGCGATTAAGGATAACCCCGCACTCACAACTCGTTTATGGTATGGTAAAAATCCTGTACGAGTGGTCATTGACCGAAATTTGAGAATACCTCTGAATTTTAACCTTTACAACAATTGCTCGAAAACTTTGATTTACACTGAACAAGATCCGAAACTAAACTCAAAGGAAAACATTGAATTTATAAAAATTGATTTTGATAAAGATTTATTTTCTGCTATTTTTCAAGATCTTGTTAAACGTAAAGTCAACTCTTTATTGGTAGAAGGAGGTAAAATTGTATTGGATAATCTTATTCAAAGCGGTTTATGGGACGAGGCATTTATTGAATATTCCTCTCTGAAATTCGTTGACGGGGTCAAAGCACCTTTTATTAACGGAAATATTATTGACGAATTTTTTGTTAGAGATTCTAAACATGTACATTTGAAACGTTTATAGTTATAAAATTTTATAATTCTGTAATTACATAGCGTTTTAGAGAGAATTCTTTCTATTTTTGCACATTGACAAAGCATAATTTTTTAATTAACGAAGATGAAATTGAAGCAAACAATCTATTTACTTACATCACTTTTTTTAATTTTCTTCACTTTTTCATGTAACGACAACACTGATAATTATACGACGACAGATGCTTCTGCCGATTCGCAGATTTATTCTTTCAAGCTTAAAGCTACTCCGGTCACAAAAGCCGACAGTACAAATTACCCTATATTGGAAAAGACGAGCTTTGTTATAGATCAATTAAGACAAATTATTTACAATCCCGATTCGTTGCCTTACAACATCCATTTAAAAAAGTTTGCTGCAACCGTAACCTATTCTGATGCAACACCATCTAAATTAGAACTTATTTACCACATCAATAACAATGACTCGGTTGTATCATGGAACGGAACTGACTCAATTGATTTTTCAAAAAAAGATATTTCTCTGAAAGTAATACCGGCTAACGGTGTACCCGCATCATCAAGCATCTACAAAATACAATTACGCGTTCATCAGATAAATCCCGATTCATTGGTATGGCATCAAGTGCCATCACTTGGCAATGCGCAGACAGGAAGTACCGTTGAAAAGATTCTTTTACAAGAAGATGCTTTCTACCGATTCTATTTATCAGGCGGAGCAATAAGCTTTCAAACAGCTAAAATAACAGATAATTCGCCGATATGGTCAAACACTATCACGACTAATCTTCCAAACAATGTAATTGTTAAAAACATAATTAGCTTCAACAATAAATTTTATGCCGTTGACGAGACCGGCGAAACATACGGTTCAGCGGACGGTACTACGTGGGATAAAATCTCAAATGGTGCATTTGTTAAACGAATGATCGGAGTTATTCCTGAAAAAGACCTTTCAGGCAAAAATGATTCGTTGCTTATTGTCTTATATAATGATGGCGATTATTTTTTGACACGTACTCAAGATTTAAAAACATTTGGGGCTAAGACTAAAGTTGAGAACTCTACGCTTTACGGTTCAGAAACATTTATCAAATTATTAGATTTTGATTTTTTTGCGTGGACTAAATACAATTACAATAATTTAAATCAAAATTATCTGACTTTTATCGGGCTCGACAATAGTAGTAAAAAAATGCTGAGTTGGCTGTTTGCTTCGCAAGATTCAAAACTAATTATAACTAAGAATAGTGAAATATACAATCCTTTTGGAAATGGGATTGATTTGAATAATACCCATTTATTCAGATATGATAATAAATTTAACGCACTGAACAATAACCAACTGTTTTTATCAAAAGATGCCGTTAAAAACTGGTATAAAGCACCGAAAGAACAGGCTTTAAATTCAGGCATTAAGACTAATGAAATTCAATCGGTTGTAATAGATGGAAATAATTATATTTGGATTTTTACGAATGATGCTTCATCGCATTACAGTGTGTGGAAAGGGCGATTGAACAGATTAATTAAATAAAATACCGATCCGTTTATACTTTGAGCTATTTATTTTGCGTTAATAGAGAATACGGTTTATAGACAACATGATGAGACTAAAAATATGGATTTCTTATCTGCTGCTATTTTTCCTTTTATTCTCATTTTCATCGCTCAGAGCTCAAGAGTATAAATATGAAATAGGAGGAATGGCAGGAGTGTCATTTTATATGGGCGATGCAAACATGACCAAACTTTATCAGAGTCCGGGACCTGCCGAGGGTGTAGTATTCAGAATAAATAAAGATTTCAGATGGTCTATGAAAAGCAATTTGATTTTCGGACATTTATCCGGCGATACGAAACATACATCCGATGCTTTTCCTTTTGGTCGGCAAAGTTCATTCAGCAGAACATTTTATGAGTTAGGCAGCCAGATTGAATTTAATTTTTTCAATTATAGCGACAAGTATACATATCTGAATACGAAACGCCTTACTCCTTATGTTTTTGCAGGATTAGGCATAACCTATGCTTCGGGCAAAAAAACTTTTTTCGATGCTAATATACCTTTTGGTTTAGGATTGAAATATAGGTTAAGAGATCGGTTAAATCTTGGATTTGAGTTTTCGTTCAGAAAATTATTCAGCGATAATCTGGATGTTACGGAGAAAGATAACGGATTCAATCTGAATGATCCGCAAGGCATAAAAAGCAGTGCATTAAAAAATAAAGATTGGTATTCGCTGACATTGTTAAGTTTGACATGGAATTTCGGAATCAGATGTAATCCGTGTTATAATGAATAAATTTATAAATTGATATAATATGTCATTTTTTGACCAGATAGATAAAGAGAAAATGCCTAAGCACATTGCCATTATTATGGATGGCAACGGACGATGGGCAAAACAACGTGGACTTGACAGAACTTATGGACATCAGGAAGGTCTTAGAGCTGTAAGACGATTGATTGAGGCCGCGAAAAAAGCGAATATTGCTTATCTGACATTATATACATTCTCAACTGAAAATTGGAACAGACCCGAAGAAGAAATAAAAGCTCTTATGCAGCTTATGATTAAAGCTGTACATGACGAAACACCGGAACTTCTTGCAAATAATATTCAAATCAAAGCCATCGGAGATTTGGATAGATTGCCGGAAGAAACAAGAAAGGCTTTAAATGAATGTATCATTGAAACTTCGGTTAATACGGGTCCGGCTATTGTTTTAGCACTCAGCTATTCTTCAAGATGGGAAATTACAAACGCAGTAAAACAAATTGCTGACGGTGTTAAAAATGGCAATATTAAGGAAAGCGAAATAAATGAAGACCTTATATCCAATTATCTTTGCACAAAAGATATCCCCAATCCGGATTTGTTAATCCGAACAGGCAACGAAAAGAGAATCAGCAACTTTTTATTATGGCAAATAGCGTATTCAGAATTATATTTTACCGATGTGCTATGGCCTAATTTTGATGAGGAATGCTTATTCAAAGCAGTTGTGGACTACCAACAACGCGAACGCAGATTTGGTAAAACAAGTGAACAGGTTTCAGATATAAAGTAAATTCAGAATGACTTCAGTAAGAAAAAAGCAACACAATATGTTCATCCTCACCAAAAGGTTATCAGTACTATTTTTCTTTTTATGCTTTGTTTTAGCGGCACAAGCCCAAAAAACCGAAAATTCTAATTCATCTGTTCTTTTGGCTTCTCAATCAGATTCCGTTCCGGATATTGTTCCTGTTATTAGCTACAATACTCCACGTAAGTATGAGATAGCGGATATAAAAATTACAGGTTTGCAGAATAAAACATACGATGACTTTGCTTTAATTGGTTTTTCGGGGCTTACAGTCGGAGATGTAATTGAGGTACCAGGAGTTGAGCCGACAAATGCGGTAAAACGTTTTTGGAAACAAGGGCTTTTTTCAGATATTAAATTGTATGCGTCAAAAATACATGACAATAAAATCTGGATTGAAATAGTCTTGAAAGAAAGACCATTAATCTCAGAGATTAGTTTTACGGGTGTTAAAAAGAATGAGCGCAAAGAATTAGAAGGTCGGATGGGAATGCCGGTTAACACGCAAATCACCCCCAACCGTCTTGATCGTGCCAAAAAGAACTTAAAGAAATATTTTGACGAAAAAGGTTTTAATCAGGCTGAAGTAAAGGTCAAAACAGTACCCGATCTCTCAAAGGAAAATCATGTTATTCTCAATATAGACATCATTAAGAAAAACAAAACTAAAGTTAATAAAATCGTATTTGAAGGCAATAAGCAAATCAATAGCACGATTTTAGAGAAAGCGATGAAAAAGACGCGCCAGAAAAACACCTTCAAAGCCTGGTTCAGAAACTTTTTACGTTCAACTAAATATACGCCTGAAAACTATGAGGCAGACAAAGCCAATATTATCTCGAAGTATAATGAGTTAGGTTACAGAGATGCTAATATTGTATGGGACTCCGTATATTCTGCAGCTGCTGAAGGAAAACCCGATAAAATGGACATCATCATCAAAATTGATGAAGGTGACCAATACTTTTTGCGTAAAATCAATTGGATTGGAAATACTGAAGTATCCACCAATGATTTGCAACGGGTATTGAATATGAAATCGGGCGATGTTTATAACCAAAAAAAGTTGATGTCTCGGCTATCATTGGATGAAGACGCAGTAATGAATATCTTTTACCAAAATCAGGGATACTTGTTTTCTCACGCAGATCCGGTTGAAATTAATCTCGATAAAGATTCAGTAGATTTAGAAATACGCATCACAGAAAATAGCAAAGCTACAATCCGAAAAGTTAATATTTCGGGTAACGACCGCTTATATGAAGATGTTATCCGTCGTGAGTTAAGAGTTAAACCCGGAGCTCTTTACAGCCGTGACGATATAATGCGTTCATTGCGTGAAGTGGCTCAAATGGGGCATTTTGACCCGGAAAATTTACAACCTAAAATTGAACCGGATCCCGATAACGGTACGGTTGACATAAGTTTACCATTAGTATCAAAAGCTAATGACCAAGTCGAGTTTTCGGCAGGTTGGGGGCAAACAGGTCTAATTGGTAAATTAAGTTTAAAATTTACTAATTTCTCAATTAAAAACTTGTTTAATCCAAGCAGTTATAAAGGTATAATCCCTCAAGGAGACGGTCAAACATTGACCCTAAGTGCTCAAACAAACGCTAAATACTACCAATCATATTCACTCTCCTTCCTTGATCCTTGGTTTGGCGGTAAAAGACCGAATTCCTTATCGGTAGGTTTATATTATTCAAAACAGACTGACATAAACAGTAACTACCTGAGAGATAGCTATTATTCTTATGGTCCCAACAGCGGTTATTACCCGAATTCAGGCATCGGAAATAATTACGATTATGCACTTGACCCGCACAAATCCATTCAAATGATGGGCGTTTCAGTAGGATATGGTAAACGTTTAGAATGGCCTGATGATTATTTTTATTTGAGAGGCGAATTGGCTTACCAGTTATATAAAATGAAAGACTGGCAATATTTCATGGTTAAAAACGGTACTTGCAATAGTATCAGTTTAAACCTGACTTTAGGACGTAGCTCAATTGACAATCCGATTTACACTCGAAGCGGTACCGACTTTGCAATCTCAGTTCAGGCAACACCACCCTTCTCGCTATGGGATGGCAAAAATTACAAGGACATGAAAAAGGTTGATCAATATTTTGAGTCATCGCAGAAATACAGATGGATTGAATATCATAAATGGAAATTTAAGGCCAAGACTTTTACATCTTTAGTAGATCAAAACAAATTGAAGAGAACTCCAGTGTTGATGACCCGCACAGAATTTGGGTTAATTGGTTACTACAATTCTCACAAAAAATCGCCTTTCGAAACCTTTTACGTAGGAGGTGATGGCATGAGTGGCTATTCGAGTACTTATGCTACCGAGACAATAGGATTACGTGGATATGAAAACGGTTCATTGGGAGCCGAAGCAAGCGCATATGCGCGATTAGGACTAGAACTGCGTTTTCCGCTCATTCTTGAACCAACATCAACCATTTATATTCTTGGTTTCGTTGAAGGAGGTAATGCTTGGAACGATATCAAAGACTTTAATCCTTTTGAGTTGAAGCGTTCAGCAGGATTCGGCGCTCGTATCATGTTACCTATGATTGGTTTGATGGGTATTGATTGGGCATATGGATTTGACCCTGTAAACGGTAGCAGAAGCTCCGGAGGAAGCCAATTCCACTTTATTTTAGGTCAAGAATTCTAATAAAGTTGTAATTTAAACTTTACTTCTATTATATTTTATAAGGCTACAATATGTTTTATGATATATTTGTACCATAAGAAATAACATTAAAATTATTCATCATGAAAAAGGTATTATTATTAATGATTTTATTTTCGGGTATAGCAATCAGTTCCAATGCCCAAAAATTTGCATTAATCGATATGGATTACATCCTTAAAAATATTAGCAGTTATGAAACAGCTAATGAACAGATTGAAACCCTTTCTAAAAATTGGCAAAGCGAGATAGATAAGATGCAACAAGACGTTCAGACAAAATACAAATCTTATCAGTCAGACTTGGCATTTTTGTCTGCTACACAAAAAACTCAACGTGAAAACGAAATAGTTGAAGCCGAAAAAAATATGCAAGAACTTAAGCGTAAATATTTCGGTCCGGAAGGAGAACTTTTCAAAAAAAGACAAGCCTTGATTAAACCGATCCAAGACGATATTTATGCAGCACTCAAGGATATATCGGAAGCAAAAGGATATCAAATGGTAATTGATAGAGCTTCCGCAGAAAGCATCATTTTCGCTTCACCCCGAATTGATATAAGCAACGAGGTATTATCCAAATTAGGTTATTCAAAATAATTATGTATATTTGCGCGTTAATGTTTGCGATAATTGATTAATTAATAAAATAGTATGGTAAGAAAATTACTAATAATTTTACTCTTTGCAGCACCTTTAAGTTTGTTTGCTCAAGAAAAATACGCTTACGTAAATTCTCAGGAAATTCTAAACAAAATGCCTGAAATGGGTGACATGGAGAAAAAGATTGTCGCTAAAAGAGAAGCTATCCAAAAAAATGCTCAGGATATAGAAAATGAGTATAAACAAAAATTACAAGTTTTTCAATCCGATACAACGAATGTAACACAGAGCATTATGCAATCACGCTATCAGGAGTTACAGCAAATTGAAGAACGCTTCAAAGCCTTCATGGAGAACAGTGAAACAGAACTGAAACAAGAACAGGAAAATCTGTTTTTACCCATACAAGAAAAATTGCAAAAGGCTATAAAAGACGTTGGAGATGAAAATCATTATACATACATTTTCGATGGTAATATGCTTGTTTATAAAAATGCAAAAATGATTGATGCCACTAAACTAGTAAAAAACAAGTTAGGTCTTGCTAATTAAAATTTTTGCTTATCTCGATAACAATTAAAAATATACTTATATGCTTAAAAGATTACTTTTAATAATGATTCTTGCAGCTCCGATTGCTGTATTTGCACAGGAGAAGATTGCTTATATCAATTCGCAGGAAATTATCAGCAAAATGCCTGAAACTAAAGATATGCAGGCAAAGTTACAAGCTAAACAACAAACCATTGAAACTAGCCGGGCAGCCATTGAAGCTGAATTCAATAATAAAGTTGCAGAATTTCAGAAAGATACTACTGAACCAACTGAAAGCGTTGTAAAAGACAGACAAAAACAATTAGAAGATTTAAAAACAAGACATGATACATTTGTTCAGAGCAGTCAAACTGAACTTGAAAAAGAATATAATGATCTTTTGGCACCTATACAGCAAAAATTCATGAAGGCAATAAAAGAAGTTGGCGATGCTCAAAACTACTTATTTATAATTGATGCAGCTTCGACACTTTATTCCAATCCTAATGCAGTTAATGCCAACAAACTTGTTGAAGCAAAGCTTGGTATTACACAATAAATGAAAAATTTAGTTTGCAATAAAAAAAGAGAATAAACAAGTTTATTCTCTTTTTTTATTTGATAACAGCCGTTAAATCGATGATTTAATTATAAAAAAGTATATATCTTTGACTTACAAATATATTATTATTTAATATTGGCATCCATGAAATCGGACATTGAAATAGCAAGAAGCTCAAAGCTTGAGGATATTAGCTATATTGCAAGGCATATGCAGATTGACAAGCAAGATATTCATTGTTATGGACATTTTATAGCAAAAGTTCCAGCAGAACTTATAAATGAAAATAAAATAGCATCGAACAAACTAATTCTGGTCACAGCTATCACTCCTACTAAAGCAGGCGTTGGTAAAACAACAGTATCAATAGGTTTAGCTTTAGGACTGAACAAGATAGGTAAAAAAGCAGTAGTGGCTCTTCGTGAGCCATCTCTCGGACCCTGTTTTGGCATGAAAGGAGGAGCAGCAGGAGGTGGATATGCACAAGTGCTACCAATGGAAGATATAAATCTGCACTTCACAGGCGATTTTCATGCCATAACTTCTGCGCACAATATGATAACGGCATTACTTGATAACTATCAATATAGGAATAAGGGAAATGACAAGTTATTAAAAAAAATTGTCTGGAAAAGAGTACTTGATGTAAACGACCGAAGTCTAAGACACATCGTCACAGGACTTGGAGGAAACGTTAATGGTATGCCTTCTGAATCGGGTTTTGAAATTACCCCCGCTTCAGAAATTATGGCAATATTGTGTTTAGCTAAAAACATAAAAGATCTGAAAAGGCGAATAGAAAATATTATTTTAGGATATACCTCAACCAATGCACCTTTTACAGTTAAAGACCTTGGAATAGGAGGAGCTATAACCGTATTGCTAAAAGATGCAATTAATCCAAATCTGGTTCAGACTATAGAAAATACACCTGCCATTATTCATGGAGGACCTTTTGCGAACATAGCTCATGGATGTAACTCTATCATAGCCACTAAAATGGCTATGTCCCATTCCGAATATACAATAACCGAAGCCGGATTTGGAGCTGATCTTGGTGCTGAAAAATTTTTCAACATAAAATGCCGCAAAGCCGATATAGCCCCTAAGGTAACTGTAATTGTTGTGACTACACAAGCCTTAAAAATGCATGGTGGCGTAGACATTGCAGATATTAAAAATGAAAATACTGAAGGTTTGGTAAGAGGCTTCAAAAATCTGGATAAGCATATTCAGAATATGAAATCGTTCGGTCAACAAGTTATTGTCACTCTCAATAAGTTTGCGACAGACAGTGCTAAAGAGATTGAACTGCTACAAGAACATTGCGCCGATATGGAAGTAACATTTGCCATCAACGAGGCTTTTGCAAAAGGTGGAGAAGGAGCAATAGAATTAGCTAAGGTAGTAGTCGAGCAGATTGAAAAAAATCCGTCTAAACCTATTAGTTTTACCTACGACGACGATGATTCAATCGATTTGAAAATTGAAAAAGTCGTAAAAAATATCTATGGTGGAGCTAAAATCACATTCAGTGCGAATGCCCGTAAAGGATTGAAAGAAATTGAAAAACTTAAAGTTTCACATTATCCGGTATGCATAGCTAAAACCCAGTATTCCTTTTCTGACGATTCAACCGCTTACGGTGTACCAACAGATTTCAATTTTTCAATCAGCGATATAATTATTAATAATGGAGCTGAGTTTATTGTTGCTGTTGCCGGTGATATTATGCGCATGCCGGGGCTACCTGGCGATCCACAGGCTAATCACATTGATATTGTAGACGGAATAATTGAAGGTCTAAGTTAAATATTAAACAAAAAATTATATCAAACTTTAATTCTATGAAAAGTAAAAGTATTGCTATCTGCGTATTATTGATTATCACCATCTTTAAAATTCAAGCTCAAGACAAAATATCTTTACGAATTGATTCGGTGAGTTATAAGGCTTGCATAGCTTCATTACCTCGTGAAATATCTTTAAACTTATCGGATATAGCTCGCTATTTTATTGATAAGCCTTATTTTCCGGAAACTTTAGAGGGCGGCAAGGATGAGAAATTAGTTGTTAACTTGCGACAGTTTGACTGCACAACATTGATCGAAAGCTCACTGGCTATTTATGAAACCATGTTTAAAGGAAGTAAGTCATTTTTTAATTATAAAGATCAATTAAGAATGATCCGATATCGTGGAGGATGGATCAATGGCTATACTTCCCGCCTGCATTATATGACTGATTGGGCATATGAAAACTCGAAAAGAGGAATTATTTCTAATATTACAACCGACCTTGGAGGTACGGTAGTCGATAAGCAAATCAATTACATGTCAACACATCCAGATCTTTATAAACATCTAAAGAATGATAGCCTCAACATTAAACGAATGATGGCTATAGAAAATAATATTAACGAAAGACATGATTATATAGTGCTGCCTAAATCGAATATCAAAGCGGTTGAAAATATGATCAAAGAAGGAGATATCATATTATTTGCTACAAAAACAGAAGGTCTGGATTATTCTCATGCAGCTATAGCAGTTCGGGAAAATAATATCTTAACCTTCATTCATGCTTCAAGCAGATTAAAACAAGTTATAATCGAAAAAAGATCGCTGGCTAAATATTGTAACGATTCCAGAAACTGTACAGGCATCACGGTATTGCGCATAAAAGATTAATATTTTAAGATATTCATCTTTATTTATCGAAAATATGAGTTTATTAAAAGATTCTTTTAAAAGTGTTGGAAACTGGGGACAGCTTTTTACTCTGTTATTGTTCTCATTTTTAGGTCTGATTATAGGAGGGATAGCAACTACAATCATAACATTAGCAGTGGCAGGCGGCAAAGCGCAATCCATAATAACCATGTCATATGGAATAATACAACTTATACAAGTTATATCGGTGTTGTTTATGTTTTTTCTGCCCACAATCGCTTTTTCTTATCTGTTCAAGGATACCCCGACGAAGTATATGAAATTGAGCGTACCCCATTCATGGCTTTATCTACTTCTATCCATTGTGTTAGTAGTTTCAATCCAGCCACTTATCAATTTTATTGGTTTCTATAATGAGCAATTGACTTTACCTGACTCTATGGGTATCATAGAACGTATATTTAGATCTATGGCTGATAATAATGCTGCGTTGATGGCAAAGCTACTCGCTAATAATTCGTTCGTTGGAATTATTATCAATCTGTTTGTCATAGCATTTGTAGCTGCATTAGTGGAAGAATGCTTTTTTAGAGGATGCCTCCAACAAATTTTGGTCAAGATTGCCGGAAATATACATGTAGGTATCTGGTTGACAGCAATTATATTCAGCCTTATACATTTTGATATATACGGCTTTTTCCCAAGGGTTTTATTGGGAGCCATTTTAGGATATATCTTTGTATGGACACAAAATCTATGGTACTCTTTTTTAGTACACTTTCTGAATAATGCAGCCGTGGTTATATTACAACTTTTTTATTATAAATCGGCGAAAATTCAAAGTAGTACTTTTGAGATGAAAAGTGACATGCCCTACCTGATTGTGGGGACTATTGTTTTAGTTATTACCATCTATTTTTTCAATAAATATAAAACTACAATTCTGAAACAAAATGAAGAGAGCGGACTAAATTAGTCCGCTCCTTATCAGTTCAGTTTTTCTTTCAGAAAGCGTCCGGTATGTGATTGCGGACATGCGGCTATCTGCTCAGGTGTTCCTACACAAACCACATTTCCGCCGGCCTTTCCACCTTCGGGACCAATATCTATTATATGATCGGCACATTTTATGACTTCCATATTATGCTCGATTATTACGATAGTATGCCCTCTGTCAATCAAAGAATTAAAGGCTTTCAGCAAGGTCTTTATATCGTGAAAATGCAATCCTGTTGTAGGCTCATCAAAGATGAAGAATGTTGGTTCGGGTTTCTCATCTGCAAGATGAAACGCAAGTTTTACTCGCTGGTTCTCCCCCCCTGATAATGATGATGAAGATTGTCCCATTTTTATATAGCCTAAGCCCACTTCCTGCAATGGTCTGAGGCGTTTAACAATTTTCTTCTCGATTGAACCTTTTGCTTCCGAGAAAAACTCGATAGCCTGATCAATGGTCATTTCAAGCACATCGTAAATATTCACTCCCCGATATTGGACTTCTAATATATCAGACTTGAAACGCCGACCTTTACAGGCTTCGCATTCAAGACGAACGTCTGCCATAAACTGCATCTCTACAGTTATCATTCCTTCACCCGCACATTCTTCACATCGTCCTCCTTCTACGTTAAACGAAAAAAAGGCAGGAGTAAAATGCATTTGCTTGGCTAATGGTTGTTCGGCAAAGAGTTTACGTATTTCGTCGTATGCCTTGATATAGGTTACCGGATTGGATCGTGAAGAACGCCCGATGGGATTCTGATCAACCATTTCTATGTTTTTTATCAGATTAAGGTCTCCGTCAAGACTTCCAAACTGTACTATCTGATCAGCTTTTCCTTTATAATGTTGTTCGAGAGCAGTATAAAGCACATCGCAAACCAATGATGACTTGCCTGAACCACTGACTCCTGTTACAACAGTCATTATATTGAGTGGAAATTTAACATCTATATTCTTCAGGTTATTTTGTCGTGCGCCGTGTATTTCAAGATAGTTATTCCATTTACGCCGATTTTTGGGAACGGGTATAACTTCCTCGCCATTAAGATATCGAACGGTATAACTATCTGTATGCTTCTTCAGACCGTCTATATTTCCCTGATAAATAACTTCGCCTCCCAAACGTCCTGCTTTGGGTCCTATATCTATGATATAATCAGCGGCACGGATGATTTCCTCATCGTGTTCCACGACAACCACCGTATTTCCTAAAGAGGTCAATTCCCTAAGTACATTTATCAATAAGTCTGTATCTCTTGAATGTAGTCCAATGCTTGGCTCGTCAAGGATATATAATGAACCTACAAGGCTGCTGCCCAATGAAGTGGCAAGATTTATACGCTGGCTCTCTCCTCCTGAAAGTGAATTTGACAAACGATTGAGGGTTAGATATCCTAATCCTACATTGACAAGATACTGAATACGATTATTGATATCGGTCAGCAAACGTTTGGCTATTACTGCTTCCGTTTCATTAAGTTCAAGGTGGTCGAAAAATTCTCTCAGTTCGGTTATAGGCATCAACACTAAATCAGCGATAGACTTACCGCCTACTTTTACATATAGTGCCTGAGGTTTAAGCCTTGCTCCCTTACATGCCGGACAAATGGTTTTTCCTCTGTACCGAGCAAGCATAACACGGTATTGTATCTTGTATAGATTCTCTTCTACCATTTTGAAGAAGTCATCTATACCTGAAACTCCTTGAGCTCCGTGCCATAGAAGGTCTTTTTCTTTGTCAGTCAGCTCGAAGTAAGGTCTATGAACCGGAAAATTATATTTGTGTGCTGAACGGATAAATTCATTCTTCCATTCGCTCATCTTCTCTCCACGCCAACAAACCACAGCATCATCATAAACTGAAAGCCCTTTGTTGGGAACAACCAAATCTTCATCTATTCCCATGACTTTGCCGAAACCTTCGCAAACAGGGCATGCACCAGCCGGACTGTTGAAGTTGAACATCAGCTCGGAAGGTTCTTCAAATTGTATACCATCCGCTTCAAAACTCTTTGAATAGCTGTAAGTTTCAGGCTCTTTTTCTTTTGGATAAAAGCGAACCACACATTCGCCTTCTCCTTCAAAGAATGCCGTTTCAAGGGATTCTGAGAAGCGGCTTATATTTGCTCCATCATTGTCGCAAGTCAAACGGTCAATGACCAAAAGTATATCTTGCGCCGATTTATTTTCATGGTGTTTTATTACATCTTCTATGCGCTCGAAATTGCCATCTATCTCTACTCTTGAGAAACCCTCTTTGAGTAAGATATTCAATTGTTCGTCAATTGTTCGATTATCCCTTAATATCACTTTGCTGAAAAGAGCTATACGTGTATCTTCGGGATAAGTAAGCATCTTATTAATGATATCACTTATCTGATATTTCTTCACTTCCTCTCCTGATACAGGAGAATAGGTTTTACCAATTCTGGCAAAAAGCAAGCGTAAATATTCATATATTTCGGTTGACGTTCCAACCGTTGATCGAGGGTTACGTGCACTTACTCTTTGTTCTATCGCAATAGCAGGAGGTATGCCTTTAATGTAATCGCATTCGGGCTTATTCATTCTGCCTAAGAATTGCCGTGCATAGGACGAAAGACTTTCCACATAACGGCGTTGTCCCTCTGCATACAGTGTGTCAAAGGCGAGTGATGACTTGCCGGAACCGGATAAGCCTGTAATGACTATAAATTTGTTACGGGGTATTTCTACATCAATATTCTTTAGATTATTGACTTTTGCCCCTTTAATCAGAATATTTTTATTCTCCGCCATGTTATTCTCTAAAAAAGTGGCAACAAAGTTATGAAAAAATAAGCAGACGCCTTCATCTTATTGTATTTGAATAATTTATAATTCGTTAAATAACAAAGTCAGACATCTCTGCTCTTCAATTCATCTCTTAGTAATGAAGCTAATTCATAATTCTCCTCGTTTACAGCTTTTTCGAGCAGTTTTTCAATCTCATTACAGTCTAACTGTTTGTAGTTACCTGCTAAGTCTGCTCCTGTTTGAGCTTCGCTATCAAGCTTTGACTGACTATCGTCTTGAAATACTACACTCAGCTCATTCATTATATGTTCTGTTGCATAAATCGGAGCATTAGTTCTCAATGCAATATTGATAGCATCAGATGTTCTTGCCTCTAATTCCACCAATTTATTATCTTGCTGTAATACTATTTTTGAAAAGAATATGCCGTCATTATAGGTATATATCATTACTTCGATCAAGGTTATGTCAAATGTAATCAATATGGCATATAAAAGATCATGTGTCAACGGTCTTGGAGGTACTGTGTTCTGAAGTTTAAAAGCAATAGCCTGCGCCTCGGCTGTGCCTATCATGACCACCAAGCGACGCGCTCCTTTTTCTTCTGCCAAAACCAAACCGTACGTTCCTGTATTGTTCTGATTAAAGGAAAATCCAAGAACTGATAATTTTATCCTTTTTTCCATATTCAATTATGTATCCAAAACTTCAATAATTCAAAATTACTTAAATAATCTGTTTAAGAAATAAAATCTCTGTCTAAAAACATGTTGAAACAATAAGTATTTATCTTAAAAAACTATCTTTGCAAGTCAAATAAAAAAGTTGAAGAAATATTGCTCAGACTATACTCCTTATGAAATTATCGCTTAAAGAAATCTTAACAAATAATTCTTTCAAACAGCTTATTAAATACGGAATTGTTGGCTCTATCGGTTTTGCCATCGATTTAAGCATTTATTATCTGCTTGTAAAAATTTATGAAGTTCATTTTCCGTTTACAACTGCCATCAGTGAATGGATCGGCGGGAATATGTCTGATAAAGTGCTTGATATTGATGTATCTCATATAATAGGTTCGTCAATAGCAATCATTAACAATTTTATATTGAACAGCTACTTTACATTTAAAGTAACTGATAAAAAATGGAAAAGATTCGCATCGTTTGCAGGTATTGCAGCAGTAGGGCTTGTAATAGGTACGATACTGATTACAATCTTAGTAGGATGGTTGGGTATAGATGAAATGGTAGCTAAAATCATTTCGACTATACTTGTTGCATTAATTCAATTTGCATTTAATAAGCTATTTACTTTTAAATCTCAACCCCTACAAAAATAATTTATCAAAAAATTGTGCAATCTTTTGGACATTTTACGAAACATTATGTCTTCAAACTTTGTTAGATAATAAGATATAAATAGCTATAACTGATCCGATCATATTAAATGGTCAGTCTGATAAATCTACACACAATTAGAGCTTATATGTTGCGGAAAAGATATATTAATAGTATATTGAATCCAGTCATCGGTTTTTTCCCATTCATGCTGTACGCTATATTGCATGCAGTTATGGATAAAGAACAATCTGCGTTGTTATTATCGTTAGCATCATGCATAGTTGGTGAGTTAATTTTTAACATATTCCTGAAAACCAGAATATTAGGCATATCATTTATTATTTGTGGTTTAGCGATACTTCTAACAACTTTTATCTGGATGATTGGTCAAAACTATATTATATATACCAACTTTTATATTATTATATGTGAAATATTTATAGTGTTTTTTTGTAAATCAATATCCATTTGCAAAAAATATATAACTTTCTACACCCTTAAAAAAAAGAACTTAAAGCAACGACCTTTTTTGAATAGAGTATATTTTGCCATATCCATCATACAACCAATATTTATTATTCACTTACTTTGCGCTTTATCTTGTCGGTTCTTATTCTATCCGGACAACCAATTTTACGATACTATCAATCTCATAATATACTCCATATTTCCGGCATTCAATGTAGTATTTACACTTATCATATATGAATCGGTGCGGATAAAAGCGTTTGAACCAAGATTTAAAAAAGAAGAATGGCTACCTATTGTTTCTGACAAAGGTGAAGTGACTGGAAAAATCGCTAAATCGGTATCCATTAATATGAAGAACCGTTATATGCATCCAGTTGTACGTGTTGCCTTGATCTGTAAACAACAAATTTATTTACAAAAAAGAGAACATAATGATAGTTTTAATCCTGACAAGTTTGATTACCCATTCGAAAAATTTGTTTTGTTCAATCATCAGATCAATATTGCCGTTAATAATAGTATTGCCCAGGTAATGAATTGTGATCCGCAAGATTTCGAGTTCAGCTTTTTACTTAAATACGTATTTAATAATGAAAATACGAAACGTCTTATTTTCTTATTTGTTTTGGAGATTGACAGTGAGGATTTGCTTCCCAACAATCATAAACTGAATGGTAAATTCTGGTCAATTAAACAAATTGAAGACAGTTTTAGCGATAATATTTTTTGTGATTGCTTTGAGCTTGAATATGAATATGTTAAAAATAAAGTTTTATTAAAAGACAGGAATGCAGGATAATTAATCGTATACATAAATATAAAAGCCAGAAAAGAGAACTTTTCTGGCTTTTATATTTATATTGTAATTTGGATTATCCCAAATAACTCTTTAAAAGTTTACTGCGAGAATTCTGGCGTAGACGTTTGATCGCTTTTTCTTTTATCTGACGAACTCGTTCACGAGTTAGTTGAAACTTATCGCCTATTTCTTCGAGGGTCATTTCTTGATAACCAATTCCGAAAAACATTTTGATAATCTCACTTTCACGTTCAGTCAGCGTTGAAAGAGCTCTATCAATTTCCTGTTGCAAAGATTCATTTATGAGAGTTCTATCAGCAACAGGTGCATCGTCATTTACTAACACATCTAATAAGCTGTTGTCTTCACCCTCTACAAAAGGAGCATCCATAGAGATGTGACGTCCCGAAACTTTAAGCGAGTCAGTTATCTTGTCAACCGGTATATCCAATTCATTAGCCAGTTCTTCAGCAGAAGGTTTACGCTCGTTTTCCTGTTCAAATTTAGAAAACGCTTTACTGATTTTATTTAATGAACCTACTTGATTCAGTGGCAAACGTACGATACGAGATTGTTCAGCTAAAGCCTGCAATATAGATTGGCGTATCCACCATACCGCATAACTGATAAACTTAAATCCTCTTGTTTCGTCAAATTTTTCAGCAGCTTTAATAAGCCCTAAGTTACCTTCATTTATAAGATCGGGTAAACTTAAACCTTGATTTTGATACTGTTTAGCAACAGACACAACGAATCTAAGATTAGCCCGTGTAAGTTTTTCTAATGCCGCTCTGTCTCCCTTCTTTATGGCTTGTGCCAATTCAACTTCTTCTTCAACTGTGATCAGCTCCTCGCGACCGATTTCCTGTAAATATTTATCTAAGGAAGCGCTTTCGCGATTTGTGATTGATTTTGTAATCTTTAATTGCCTCATATGCAGATATATAGAATTAAATCCATGAAAAAATGCTTGCAAAGATACTAAAAAAGAATGTTTTTAGCATCACACTATTGCTGGTTAAGCTATAAAATTAGTTATTAAGATGCTATTTATTCAGATATAAATAACGCTCAGTATTAAAAGTAAGTTCTAATCCGAGCATTATTATTAAGTTAATTATATCAGCTTTAACCTATTTTGTATCGCTGAGATCTATCGCAAAATACTTGCGGTTACCTGAAGATGGGTAGAACCCTGATATAAACAATACTTTATCATTACTATTAGCTGCTGCCTGAATCATACTTTCAACCTCACTTGGAGTAGACACTGGTCTATTATTTATTTGCTGAATAATATAACCTTTACTTATTCCTTCTTTATGAAATCTTCCACTATTGTCAACTCCGGCTACTTCAACACCATAATTAATACCATATTCTTTTAATTTATCTGAACTTAGTTCCTTGAAAGCTGCTCCTACAACGGCAAGCCCATCTTCTTTCTTAACAACAGATGTGTTTCCTGCATTGTTTTTAAGTGTTATATCGAAAACTTTATCGGCATTACCTCGTTTAACGGCAATTTTCACTTTATCTCCCGGACGGTAACGGCTTATCTGCTCTTGCAATTCTGAAGCACTTCTGATTTTATTATCGTTGACACTAACAATAACATCTCCGGCTTCCATACCGGCTTGTTTAGCAGGACTTTGCTCAGCAAAATCAGCGACATAAGCACCTTCAGTCAGTTTATCATAAATCTTAGTCTTCTCGGGTTCTCTTTCCTTAGCAACTGACAAATCTGTCATCATAACGCCCAATCTTGCACGTTGCACAGCTCCATATTCTTTAAGATCTGCAACAACCTTACCGGCTATTGAAATAGGTACTGCAAAACCATATCCTGCAAACGAACCCGTCTGAGAGTAAATAGCTGTATTAATACCTACTAACTGTCCGTCCGTATTGATTAATGCACCACCACTATTACCCGGATTTATCGCAGCATCGGTTTGTATATACGATTGTATATTATTTGAACCGCCACCACCTATGCCGCCACGTCCTTTGGCACTAACAATACCTGCTGTAACAGTTGAAGTAAGATTAAATGGATTGCCTACAGCCAAAACCCATTCGCCTACTTTTAGATTGTCTGAATTACCAAATGGAATGTAAGGTAAGTCTTTAGCATCGATCTTCAAAAGAGCAATATCAGTATCAGGGTCTGTACCAATCAATTTGGCTGTATACTTACTATTGTCATTCATTGTCACTTCTATCTCATTAGCCTTATCTATAACATGATTATTAGTTATGATATATCCATCTTTAGATATAATTACTCCTGAACCAAATCCTACGCTTGGCTGAGAATTACCAAAATCATATCCCTGATCGCCTCGATCTCCAAAACCGAAGAAAAACTCAAACGGGTCAATCATACGTTTTTGATTAACGGAAGGAGCCTGTTTTTTAACAACCGATTTAATATGAACTACTGCATGGACTGCATTATCGGCTGCTTTTGTAAAATCGGGATATCCACCATCAGTTAAACTTGCCAAATGAAAATTATCCTGTTTAAATGCACCGCTATAATCAGATGATGCTGAACTATTACCTCTGCGATCAAGATAATTATATGTCAGAAAAGTTGCTCCCACACTGAAAACGGAGACAAGCATACATAAAAGTAGTATTTTCCAATTCTTATTCATTGTATTATATTTTTAACGTTACATCTCAAATCTTTATATTCTCAAATATAAATACAAAAACTATTCAATTTGAGCGACTAATCTTTATTTTTAACACTTTTAACCACACCCATAATCTTTATTCAAATTTTAACATCTATAACAGACTTTTTGTCAGAAAAATTCGACATTAAGTCTAATATTACGGCTAATTTAGCCGAAAATACAATCTTTTGTGTAAAATAAAACAATTATAAAACAGTCATTTCCTCAATCACGTTCAAGAGTAAATAGTATTACTCTTCTATTACAACTGGATCAGCTATCTTTGCTCTTTTAAAAGAAGTGATTATTTCATAACAATGAAAACTATTATAATACTTGCCGATGGCATGGCAGACGAACCTATTTGTGAATTAGGCGGCAAAACGCCTTTACAAGCCGCTGAAAAACAATACTTGGATTTGCTTGCTGCGAAAGGTAAAAGCGGAATGCTTGCAACAATCCCAACTGGCTTTCAGCCCGGCAGCGATATTGCCAATCTATCTATATTAGGTTATGATGTATCTGAAGTGTTTGAAGGGCGAGGTTCGCTCGAAGCGGCAAGTATGAGTATAGATATACTCCCAAACGAAATGGTCATGCGCTGTAATCTGATCTGCATAGATGAATGTAAAATAAAAAATCATTCAGCAGGTCATATATCTGATCATGAGGCAAAAGAATTAATTAATTATCTTAATACTTATCTTGAAGACCAAAGAATCTGTTTTTATGCAGGTAAATCATACCGAAATCTGTTAAAATTGAAAGGTGGAGATAAACGCATTGAGTGTGTTGCACCTCATGATGTCTTAGATATACCCTTCAATCAAGTCATGATTAAGCCCAATGTAGCTGACGCCGAAGATACAGTTTACACATTGAACAATCTTATTATTAAATCACAAGAATTACTCAGAAATCATCCTGTAAACCTAAAACGTATCTCCGAAGGGAAACTTCCGGCTAATAGTATTTGGTTATGGTCGCCGGGTTATAAACCTCAGATGCAGACTCTTCAGGATTTATATGGGATAAAAAGCGGAGCGGTCATATCTGCTGTTGATCTGATTATGGGAATCGGAAAACTTGCAGGACTTAGATTAATTCATGTGAGTGGTGCTACCGGCATGTACGACACCAATTATGAAGGTAAGGCTTCGGCAGCTATTGAAGCCTTGAGAAACGACGACTTTGTTTTTTTGCATATAGAAGCCAGCGATGAAGCGGGACATGACGGAGACTTTTATCTGAAAACCAAAACCATTGAATACCTTGATAAACGTATCGTAAAAACTATTTATGAAGCAACTAAAGATTGGATTGAACCTGTAACAATAGCTATTCTGCCGGATCACCCTACCCCATGTAAATTAAAAACTCATACTGATAAGCCTGTACCTTTCCTAATCTACCGATCTAATGGCACGCCGGATAAGGTTATGAAATATGACGAATATGAAGCAGCTAATGGCGAATATGGTTTATTGCACGGAAAACAGTTTATTGAAACATTATTCAGTAAATAATAATCTCATAGCCTTATACACCTTTTCTTTCATTCTCCTTGATAGGCCGTACAGGCTTAATGCCTTTTAAAGCATCTAAAATTATTTTATCATAGCCATATACGTCGTCAGCATAATACAGATTATCTTCATTGGGCAACATATAAACGGTACAATAATCTATGAATAAAGAAATACCTTGATTGTTGAGAGGAAGTATATCATTCAGTTTCTTCAGTCTACCATCACTCAATAATTTTTTGCTTTGACTTGTCTGTACATTTTTATTTATACTGTACAATAATTGATCTTTATATTGATCTGAAACAGGCGATAAGCAAAAAAATGCCAAATCAATCGGTTTCTGCACCCTCACACAGCCATGACTGACAGCTCTGTTCTTGTACAAAAAGAATCTTTTGGATGGAGTATCATGCAAATAAACCGAAAAAGCATTATTAAACATAAACTTAATGCGCCCTAACGAATTTGAGTCACCCGAATCTTGCTTAATCATATATCTGAATGATGCCGGATTGACATTTTTCCAGTCAATCGTAGAACGATCAATTTCTTTATTATCCCTGCCGTACAGGCGCATATTGTGTCTTCGCAAATACGAAGTATCACGTTTCTGCATCACAACAGTCTCATTTTTAGCTATACTATGCGGAACATTCCATTTCGGATTAAGATTTATATAACTGAGATCAGCCTGAAGCAGCGGTGTTTTATTGGAAGGTAGTCCCACGCATACATTCATATAAAGCGGTAAACTATCTTTTTGGGTAGCAACCAGTCTAAATGAGGCAACATTGACCTCAATATTTTTATTATGCGTGTTTTTTGACCGTCTCCATCTATAACGCTCCATATTTGCCTTCAATCTATCCATATAATAACGGATAGGTCTGTTAAGAGCATCAATCCCATTTTTACCGATTTCTTTTTCAGTAGGGTATGACATTTTTTGACGAAACCGATTTACAGCTTCCAGTAAATCATCATCAAGAACCATATGAAGGCTATCGTTTATCAAACTATCGGCTACAGGTGAATATTCGCCTGTCATCATCAGACGTTGAGCAATAAGCGTTATGTTCCTGCTTTTATCGCCAATTTTATAGTTAAGATTTGCACCTTTTTCTTTTATCGCAGGTAATTCTATATCTTTAATACTATCAAGTACACGATATTCATGTTGCATACGCAAATAAACGGGGTTCCGCGGTTGAGCATTTATTACGGCAGCCAAAGGATCTTCACGCAAATCGGCATGCAACGTATCATAAAAAGTTGAATCGGGTTTCTGAATACAAATAGCATAATCATCAAAGAACAACGATTTCGGATCAAGAAAACCATAAGTCATACCAGCAACATATTTGCTTATCAATCGGACCGTAATCTTATTTAATACGGTCAGATTATGATATAAGCTGTCAGACTTACCAATATAATCTCCATCGTTGATAGCGTCTGTAATTATACCAATACGCTTCCAGTCTTTGAAAAATTCATTTGGCAGACCGTGTTCTTCTACTTTAGCAAAGACAGAAGACAATGATTGCAGGGATTTGACATCCAGCGTATCTTTAATCCACAACGGGGCAAAGTCCGAGCTGCTGAAATATGTGTGCAATATTGAATCGGACTGAGTGGACGATTTCAAACTGTCTTTCAATATTTGCAAATCAAAATCAGGATATTGTTTAATGAATAATGGTTTATCTGCTTCAGAAAAAATGCCTGAATGTTTTTTCTCGCCACGACCTTTTAATATGTTGTCACAACCATTAAGGGCCAATAAAAGAGCGACAGAAAAAAAAGTGAAAATGAATTTCATAATAAATGTAGCCTGTACAAATTTGTCGATAAAGTTATTTCGGCCAAAAATAACAAAACTTGATTGAATATACCTTCCTTTTAAACAATCAAATTTTGCATTTGGTTTCATCAATGCTGTAAACTTTTGTATTTTTGTTACAAATATCAAATAATTGAATATGCATAAATCGGGTTTCGTAAATATTGTAGGCAATCCCAACGTGGGTAAATCAACATTAATGAATGTGCTTGTCGGCGAAAAAATATCTATTATTACCTCTAAAGCACAGACAACACGTCATCGCATTTTGGGAATTGTAAATACGGACGAATATCAGATTGTATATTCGGACACTCCGGGCGTACTTCGTCCAAACTACAAGTTGCAAGAATCAATGCTTGGCTTTTCGCAATCGGCGTTGAATGATGCTGATGTGCTATTGTATATGACGGATGTGGTTGAAACGATAGACAAAAATGAAGAATTTCTTCAGAAAGTTCAACGCACGGATGCGCCTGTTTTATTACTTATCAATAAAATAGACCAAACAAATCAGAAGGAACTCGAAAATATGGTGGCTAAGTGGCATGAGTTATTGCCCAAAGCGGAAATATATCCTATTTCAGCGTTAAATAAATTCAATATTGCAGCCATTCAAAAACGCATATTAGAACTTTTACCCGATTCACCCCCCTATTTCGAGAAAGACGCTATGACCGACCGTCCGGCACGTTTTTTCGTGACAGAGATCATACGTGAAAAAATCCTTCTTTATTATCAGAAAGAAATTCCGTATGCGGTTGAAGTGGTTGTAGAAGAATTTAAAGAAGAAAAAGACATTATCAATATACGCGCACTGATCATTGTTGAACGTGATGCACAAAAAGGCATTATCATCGGTCATCAGGGAAAAGCCATCAAAAAAGTCGGAACAATGGCACGTAAAGACATTGAACGGTTCTTTGATAAAAAAGTATTTCTTGAAATGTACGTTAAAGTTGAAAAAGACTGGCGTAGCCGTGATAATTTATTACAACGCTTTGGCTATATACTTGATTAAAATTGAAGAAGAACAATATAGCTGGGCTTAAAGATTTTCTCGACCGAAAAGCTGAACAGTATAACACTCCGGCCTTCATCGATAATGATCCGATCTGTATTCCTCATAGTTTCACATTGAGGCAAGATATTGAGATCATGGGGTTCTTTGCATCCATTTTCGCATGGGGACAACGTAAAACCATCATCAATAAGTGCCGTGAATTAGCGTTGAGGATGGACAATGCGCCTTTCGATTTCATCGTAAATCACAGTGATACTGACTTAAAAAAATTATTAGATTTCAAACATCGCACATTCAACGATACTGATCTTTTATACTGCATCGATTTCTTCAAACGTCATTTCACTGAATTTAAAACACTTGAAGAAGCATTCTTTCCTTCAGAGAATATGACAGTAGAAGAAGGGTTGAATTATTTTCATACCTATTTTTTTTCACATCCTGACGCACCCCGACGTACAGTAAAACATATCCCCTCGCCTATCAGAAAATCTGCCTGTAAACGTTTAAATATGTTTTTGCGTTGGATGGTGCGAAACGATGAAAGAGGCGTGGATTTTGGTATTTGGCATAAAATCAAACCTAAAGATTTAATTTGTCCCCTCGATTTGCACGTTGAACGTACAGCCAGAAAACTGGGACTACTCAACAGGGAAAAACCCGACTGGCAAGCTGCAGTTGAGTTGACCTCAAACCTCAGCAAACTAAATGCGGAAGACCCTGTAAATTACGACTTTGCTCTCTTCGGAATATCTATTGAAGAGAAATGTATTTTTGAGTTATAGAGTTGCATCAAAAAAGCAATCCATTTCTCATTCATGCTATCTTTTTTTCATATATTTGTTTGATTTATGATACAGAAAACAACTATGGGTAAATTGTATATCGTACCCACTCCGATAGGCAATCTTGAAGATATGACTTTTCGGGCAGTGAGGTTATTAAAAGAAGTAGATCTGATTCTTGCAGAAGACACCAGAACATCAGGTATTCTACTGAAGCACTACGACATACAGACTAAAATGCAATCGTATCATAAGTTCAACGAGCATAAAGCTATATCGCATATTATAGATCGGTTAAAAGGCGGAGAAATTATAGCTCTTATATCTGATGCCGGCACACCCGGCATATCCGATCCCGGATTTCTGATTGCACGTGAAGCCGCGCGCGAGAATATTGATGTTGAATGCTTACCCGGTGCCACAGCATTTGTTCCGGCATTAGTCGGTTCGGGCATCCCTTGCGACAAATTTTGTTTTGAAGGTTTTCTACCACAAAAAAAAGGACGTATGACTCGTCTGAAAAATTTAGCTGACGAAGAACGTACAATTGTGTTTTACGAGTCGCCGCACCGCATCGTCAAAACATTGACCCAACTTGCTGAATACATGGGCGAAGAACGCTTTGCAGCAACCTGTCGGGAGATATCAAAAAAATACGAAGAAACACTTCGTGGTACTTTGAAAGAACTAATTATGCATTTTACTTTAAACGAACCGAAGGGGGAATTTGTTATAGTAGTATCTGGAAAAGAAAATTAAGAATTATTAAACAAGAATTTATATGAAAAAATTATTTATCGGATGCGCTTGCTTGGCTTTATTAGCTTCATGTAACGTAAAAAATTCGAGCGAATACAAAGCTCTTCAGGCTGAAAAAGATTCTTTGGCTCAATTAAATGCAAAAAGCAATGGTGAGTTGACTGAAATGATGGGAGTCATCAACGATGTTGAAGAAAATTTCAGACAAATAAAAGAAGCTGAAAAGTATCTTACAATCGAATCGCAAGGTAAGGGTGAAATGAACTCTGATACAAAAACTCGTGTTCGTGATGATTTCGCCATGATCAACGATATGTTACAAAAAAACAAAGATCAGATTAACAAACTGAACCAACGCCTGAAAAACAGTGGCGGCGAAAACTCAAGTCTGAAAAAAATGGTGGAACGCCTGAATGCCGAACTTCAAGATCGTGGAAAAACTATTGCCGATCTACAAGCCGCATTGACAAAACGTGACGCTCAGATAGCAGAACTTGAGGTGAATATGAAAAACCTGAACGATAACGTGGAAACTCTTAACGCTCAAGCTCAAAAACAGGCTGAAACCATCAAGCAACAGGATAAAGAAATCAATTCGGCTTATTATATGTTTGGTACAGGCAAGGAGCTAAAAGAATCGAAAGTGATTTCAGGAGGTTTTCTTGCTTCAACTAAAGTTTTGAGCCAGAATATTGAAAGAAGCAAGTTTATAAAAATTGATATCCGTGACCTAAAAAGTATTCCGGTATACGCCAAGAAAGCAAAAGTACTTTCTGAACATCCTAAAGACAGTTATAAACTTGAAAAAGACAATACCGACAATGTGGTGTTGAAAATTTCAGACTATCAGAAATTCTGGAGCTTGACAAGATATCTGATTATTGAAGTAAACTAATAGTTTATCTACGCATAGAATAAAGCCGATGTAAAAGATTATTACATCGGCTTTTATTTTAATAATAGATGTCTGAACTAATGTTTTCTGACAGCAATAGACCATAAACCCAAAACAGTGAGAATACCATTAAATAAAAGTATTTCATAACCTACAACATATCCGAAATATTCCTTTAATATATATTCAACCACAAAACTTAAAATCGGAGCTAACACGCAAATGAGAGGAACGAATTTATCTCTTAGGTCTACTTTTGTGAAAAGTCCCATAAAAAACATACCCAACAACGGACCGTATGTATATGATGCGGCTTTATAAATCGTATCAAGTATATTGCTTTGTCCAACATGATGAATAACAAGAATAACGATCAGAAAAAGCAAGCTGACAGATAAATGTACCCATTGCCTTATCCGCTTAGCTTGTAAAGCATCTTTTTTATCAGTATTCAACAAGTCTACACAAACCGAAGTGGTAAGGGAAGCTAACGCAGAATCCGCATTTGAAAATGAGGAGGCTATCATTCCGATAGTAAAACAAATTAGCACAGGCAAACCTAAGTATTCGGTAGCCAGTAAGGGTAAAATTTCATCCGACTTATCGGGTAATACAATGTTATTTTGTGAAGCGAAAAGTAATAACAGGATACCTAAAGCCAAAAACAAGAAATTGAATGGAGTAAACGCCATCCCATAACTTACCATGTTTTTTTGAGCATCACGCAGATTAGGGCAAGTAAGATTTTTTTGCATCATATCCTGATCAAGTCCTGTCATCACTATCACGATCAATGCACCACTGAAAAATTGCTTAAAAAAGTTCTGACGGGATGCCCAATCATCAAACACAAATATGCGGGCATGTTCACTCGTTGAAATCGCATTAACGATTCCATAAAAGTTTAAATTCAGATTTGCCGCAACCTGATAGATTATCAATACAAGTGCTATAATCAGACATAATGTTTGCAACGCATCCGTCCAAACAATTGTTCTTATTCCGCTGCGATGTGTATAAAGCCAAATAAAAAGTATGATTGTTGAAACGGTCACAAAAAACGGCACATGCCAAGCATCGAATACCAACGCTTGCAATATAAGCGCCACAAGATACAACTTCGCAGCGGAGCCTATTATGCGTGAAAGTATGAAAAAAGATGCACCAGTTCTATAGGAACATACTCCAAAACGTTGTTCTAAATATCCGTAAATTGTAGTCAGATTCCGTTTATAATATAGAGGTAAAAGCACATATGCCACAAACAGGTATCCGGGTATAAAGCCAAGCACCATTTGCATATAGGTCATATCCAATTTTCCCACCATACCGGGTACAGAAACAAATGTAACGCCGGAAATGGAACTGCCTATCATACCGATTGCAACAATATACCAAGGCGACCGGCGACTCCCCATAAAAAATGCCTCGTTGTCAGTTTGTTTTTTAGCTGTTAAATAGGATATCAGCATCAACAGACCGAAATAGAAAAGAATGATAAGTAATATGATTATACCCATTTTGATTATTGGCTTTTATCTTGCAAAAGTATAAGAAATAGTAACTGAGGTCAAATCCTCAAAATAAAAGAAAGTAGGTTAAGCGTAAACTTGTACAGATATTTTGCCTCTATATAAATATGTAAAGATGTAAAAATGTTTTCTTTATAATGGAGAAGCGATGGATTCTAAATATTTCTTCACCAGTCATAAAAAATCCCCGCTCATATGGGCGGGGATTTAACTATATCATTATTATTTTCGTTTTCCTTTCTTATTATTCTGTTCTCTCATTTGCTTCTGTTGCATACGCTGTGCTTCTTCGAGACGTGCCATGAAACCTGATTTCTTTTTAGGCTTCTTTTTGTTTTCTTCAAGCTGAGCTAAAAGTTTCTCCTCATCAACAGCATATCTAAATCCTAATGTCAACAAAATAGTTATCAGTAATGAAATGAAATAATAGTATGTCAAACCGGAAGGATAATCGTTCAGAACAAACAAGAAAATCAAAGGCATCAGATACATCATCCATTTCATTCCCGGCATTTGTTGTTGACCTGTATTAGTCATTTCCATATTGAATTTGGTGTAAATAATGTTTGTCACCGTCATCAGAATACAGAATAAGCTGATATGGTTGTTAAATAACCAAGAAATGATAGGAATATTTGCTGTCCATTCTATCACCGCATCGTAAGTTGATAAATCGGAAGCCCACAAGAAACTTTCTTGACGTAAGTCCAATGCACTCGGGAAGAACTGGAATAGGGCAATCAGAATAGGCATTTGTAACAACAATGGTATACAACCTGCCATTGGATTCACTCCCGCTTGCCGATAAAGATTCATTACGGCTTGCTGTTTCTCCATAGCTTGTTCCTGCTTCGGATATTTCTCACTAAGCTCGTCAACCTGAGGCTTAAGTACGCGCATCTTGGCCGAAGACTTGAATGATTTGAATGTAAGCGGTGATATGATCACTTTGACAATAATTGTCAGCAAAAGAATAATTATTCCGATAGACATACCTGTCGATTTAAGCAAATTGAAAACAGGTATTACGAAATATTGATTCACCCAACGGAAGACTGTCCATCCAAGATAAACTAATTTATCAAGATCTAATTGTTGGGTATTATCTTTCAGATTCTTATCATAACTCTTTAGGTGTGAGTAATCAAGTGGTCCTAAATAAAATCCAAAACCTGTAGAAAGGCTATTGTCTTTTGCATTAAAATTAGGCTGAAGATACAATTTAGCTGTATAATCTTTCAGATAATCGTTCGATGAAAGGATACGGGAATCCATCTGAACGGTTTTGAAATCGGTATCAGCTATAAGGATGGATGAAAAATATTGATCTTTGAAAGCAACCCACTTAATAGGAGCTTCACTTGCTTCACGCGAATCGTTTTTGCTTTCGCTCAGATCTTTCACGTCACCACCAACATACTTATATGAAATGCGCGAATGGCGTTGTTCATTCTTTATACTTTTTTCCTGACGTGCCAATTTATGTGACCAGAGAAATTCAAACATTTCTGCCGATTCACGATCGAGCATATTCTCTAATCCTTGTACATTGACATCGCATTTAACCATATAATCGTCTTTCGAGAGCGTGTAAATAACATCAATATATTTTGATGGTGTGAACGAATGACGCAACCAAATGATATGGCTATCGTTGCTCGGCATCACTTCGAACATCAAATCTTGAGTTTCTAATGCTCTTCTTTGTTTGTCTCTTAACTGAAGATAAAATTTGGTATTATCATCATTAACCAAACATACGGTGGAATCTCCGAAAGATTTTTTATAGTTTTTGAGTAATGCCTGTTTTAACTGCGCACCTTTTGTGGAAAAAGTCAGTTTCAGTTTATTGTTTTCAAGCACAATCGTTTTTTCAGCCAAATCTTTTTTCGACAATACGCTATCAGCTGTCACGGATGTGGAGTCGACATTATTTGCTGAAGCCCCCGCCAATTCTCCCCAAGGATTATTTACTGAACTTAAAGAATCTCCACGTTCAAAACTTAAAACGTCCTGTCGATTTTCAATAATCTCTTTATTTTCGGTAACGAGCTTGTCTTTTTGTTTTTCAGCCTCTTTACTCGAATATATCGAAAATCCTATAAATACTGCGATGATCAGGATGAAGCCTGTGATGGTATTTTTATCCATTTATAACGTCTATCTTTGTAAATGCTTTTACTTCTTTTTATTATCTACAACCGCCTTTATAAAACCCAAGAATAAAGGATTGGGGGAAACTACCGTACTGTTGTATTCGGGATGGAACTGCACGCCGAGATACCATTTCTTTTCGGGTAATTCAACAATTTCAACAAGTCCTGTTTCGGGATTGACTCCTGAACATTTCATGCCGGCTTGCTCTAATTCTTGTTTATAATCGCTATTAAATTCAAATCGGTGACGGTGGCGCTCTTCTATCATATCTTTTTTATAGACACTATATGCCAAAGAGTCTTTTTCTAATTTACATTTATATGCTCCGAGACGCATTGTACCACCCATATTAGAAATATTTTTCTGCTCTTCCATTAAGTCTATTACTTTAAATGGTGTATGCGGGTTCATTTCAGTTGAGTTGGCTTCATCAAGATTCAATACGTTACGGGCATATTCAATTACCATACATTGCATTCCTAAACAGATACCCAAAGTCGGAATATCATGCTCTCTTGTGTATTTCAACGCCACGAATTTACCCTCTATTCCTCTTTGACCGAATCCTGGTGCTACTACTACACCATCCATATCGGATAAAAGTTTTTCAACATTTTCGGAGGTTACTTTTTCAGAATGAATATAGTGTAAATCAAGGATGCGATTGTTATAAGTAGCAGCCTGCAATAACGATTCGTTGATTGATTTGTAAGCATCTGGCAATTCAACATATTTTCCTACTAATGCAATACGGACTGTTTTTGTAGCGTTCTTTTTCTTGTCCAAAAATTCACGCCAAGGTTTCATTTCAGGTTTTGGACCTACTTCAATACCCAACTTACGGAGAATTATCTCGTCCATATTTTGCTCCTGCATCATAATCGGAACTTCGTAAATTGTAGACACGTCAACAGATTGAACTACTGCATCGGCTTCAACATTACAGAACAAAGCTACTTTACGCAAAATCTCCTTGTTAAGTTTATGTTCGGTACGTAAAACAAGCACATCGGGCTGTATACCTTCCGACTGCAATTGTTTTACGGAGTGTTGGGTAGGTTTAGTTTTAACTTCTTTTGCAGCCGCTATGTAAGGCACATATGTAAGATGAACACAGATACAATTCTTTCCAAGTTCCCAACGCAATTGACGTACGCTTTCGATGAATGGTAAGGATTCTATATCTCCAACAGTACCTCCAATCTCGGTTATTACAAAATCATAATCGTATTTTGTACCCAGAAGTTTGATATTACGTTTGATCTCATCCGTAATATGGGGTACAATCTGAACGGTTTTACCAAGATAATCGCCACGTCGTTCTTTATCGATTACATTCTGATAGATACGACCTGTTGTAATGTTATTATCTTTATGAGTGGGAGTATTAAGAAAACGTTCGTAATGCCCCAAGTCCAAATCGGCTTCATGTCCGTCAACCGTCACATAACATTCTCCATGTTCATAAGGGTTGAGTGTACCGGGATCTATATTAATATACGGATCCAATTTCTGAATGGTTACTTTGTATCCTCTGGCTTGCAAAAGTTTACCTAAAGATGCCGCAATTATTCCTTTTCCGAGAGAAGAAATAACTCCGCCTGTAACAAATATATATTTCGTATTAGCCACTATTATAAGATTTTATATTCTAATGTTTAATGAATACACAAAAGTATGAAAAATAATTCAGAATGTCTTAACGGTTAATGGTTAAGATACACCGTATTTGTTAAATAAATAAAGATTAAAAGTCGGAAATATTTTATTTCACATCATCCCAATCTTCTTCGTAATAATCGTAGTTTTCGCCTTCGTCAAAATCATCCTCGTCATAATCATCTTCAGGAATCTCATCATCGCCATCATCAAATTTAAGCGTCTTAATATCAAGATTGCGATGAACTATTTCGGTTGTTTTACGATAATCTCCATCTGCATTCAATTCACGCCATAATAAATCTTTCAACGGCACAATTCCCTGCCCTGTAAGTGACGAAATGAATATATGCGGAATATCGGGTAATGTTTTACTGATTTCCTCAATAAGCTCCTCGTCCAACATATCGGATTTAGACACGGCAAGGATACGACGTTTATCAAGCAATTCGGGATTATAATTAGCAAGCTCGTTGAGCAATATTTTATATTCGTCTGCAATATCATTTGCATCTGCCGGAACAAGGAACAGCAATAAGGAGTTGCGCTCGATATGTCGGAGAAAACGCAAGCCTAATCCTTTTCCCTCACTTGCTCCTTCGATTATACCGGGTATATCCGCCATCACAAATGATTTGAAATCCCTATAACTTACCATTCCGAGGTTAGGTTCAAGTGTTGTGAAAGGATAATTAGCAATCTTAGGTTTCGCGGCTGTCATTACAGACAATAAAGTCGATTTACCGGCATTGGGAAATCCGACAAGCCCAACGTCAGCAAGGAGTTTCAGCTCGAAAATGACGTACCTTTCCTGATAAGGTTCACCAGGTTGTGCATAGCGTGGCGCCTGATTGGTTGAAGTCTTGAAAAAATTATTTCCTTTTCCTCCTCGCCCTCCTTTCAGCAATACAACTTCCTGTCCGTCTTCGGTCACATCGCAAAGATATTCACCTGTTTCGGCATCGTAAGCAACCGTACCGCAAGGCACTTCTATTATTTTTGTTTCTCCGGCTTTTCCTGTCGATAATCGC
Source organism: uncultured Dysgonomonas sp. (assembly GCA_945273835.1). Classification (GTDB taxonomy): domain Bacteria; phylum Bacteroidota; class Bacteroidia; order Bacteroidales; family Dysgonomonadaceae; genus Dysgonomonas. Next base: position 66,028 of record CALYPL010000007.1, read on the forward strand.
CCCGAACCGCTTTCGCCATGTCCTGCCAGAATATGGCGCTGATATTTAAGATGCAGCAAAGTCCAGTAATTACGGTTGGCTCGCATAATCACGTCACCTCCGTTACCGCCATCGCCACCATCAGGTCCTCCTTTTGGTATATACTTTTCGCGACGAAAGTGGGTTGATCCTCTACCTCCTTTTCCTGAGCGACAGTATATTTTTACATAATCTATAAAATTCGATCCTGACATATTTTTTGTGTTTGTTATTAAAAACAAAAAAAGTTACAGAGCGGTTTTTCTCCATAACTTCTTTTATGAGAAAGTATTTCTTATTGAACTTTATCTACTGCTTCAGAAATTTTAGCAAAAATTTCGTCAACTGAGCCAACTCCTTTGATATGGGCAATTTTCCCTGCCTTTTCGTAATAATCCATAAGCGGAGAAGTCTGGTTCTTATAAACTTCAAGACGTGATTTGATAGTTTCAAGATTATCGTCGGTGCGCCCACGTTGTAACAGACGTTTCACTAATTCTTCGTCATCAACATCCAAACAAACCACAACCGATACTTCCTGTTTTTTTTCTTTCAACATTTTATCCAAAGCAGCTCCTTGAGCCAGAGTACGTGGAAATCCATCGAATATAACACCGGCTTTGTCTTTTTTACTTTCAAGCACGTCAGCCAACATACCTATAATAACTTCGTCAGGCACAAGCTGACCTTTGTCAATATATTGTTTAGCCAATTTCCCTAAGTCCGAACCTTTTTTTATTTCTTCGCGCAGTACATCGCCGGTTGAAATGTGTGCAAGATTGTATTTTTCGATAAGTTTTTCACTTTGTGTTCCCTTACCTGAACCGGGGGCTCCAAAAATTACAAGATTAAGCATTATTTTTTTGTTTTTAGTTTTTAACTTTATATATATCCGGATAATTCCGTCCACGACCATCGTAATCCAAACCATAGCCGATTATAAAATCGCTCGGTATGCGCAAAGCAACATAATCTAAAGGCACATCGTTTACAAGAGCATCGGGCTTAAGCAAAAGTGTTGAAACCAATATTTCTTTCGGATTTCGTTTAGCTAACTGCTCAATCATGGCTTTCATCGTATTACCGGTGTCGATAATATCTTCTATTATCACAACCGTACGATCTGTAATATCTTCTTTCAGCCCAAATACTTCTTTAACATTTCCCGAAGAAGCTAAGCCTTCGTAAGAAGATAATTTGACAAACGACATTTCGGCAGGCGTATGTATCCTTTTCATCAAATCAGACGCAAACATAAACGAGCCGTTGAGTACACAAATGAATAAAGGATTTTTTCCTTCAAGATCTTTATTCATATCTGCTGCAATTCTATCGATTGCTTCTTCTATAGTCTTCTGATTAATAAACAGTTCAAACTCTTTATCTTTTATTTTCACAGTTTTGGTCATAGCCTTTCAGAAAATTAAAAGCGCAAAATTAATATAAATGTTGCAATTAGCCGTTAAATCGGGGCCATTTTTATACAGTTTTAGATTTAATATTTTATTTCAGCAATAACGAGCTGTCCCCATAACTTAGAAAACGATAATCGCTATCAAGAGCATGACTATATATTTTTTTCCAATAATCATAGTCTTTTATTGAAGTTCCGTTATCTGCCAAAAAGGCTGAAACTAAAAGTAGTAAAGTACTTTTGGGTTGATGAAAATTGGTAACAATACCGTCAACTATCTTAAAAACGTAGCCGGGCTTTATAATTATTTGTGTTTCGGCTATTAGCGTTGTTAACTTATGATCATCTAAATAAACCAGTATATTACGCAAGGCTTCCTCAACAGGCAAGGCTTTATCTGCATAATTTTTATAAGGCATATTTTGCAAGACTTTCAATTGTGGATTATCATCACCTTCACTTAATATCACGCCTATATGATACAGACTTTCGAGCGTCCGTACAGAAGTTGTTCCCACAGCTATAACGGGCCCACGATGTGCGAGCAGATGTTCTATCAACTCACGTCTTACAGATATATATTCAGCGTGCATCACATGATCGTCAATATTATCTGCTTTCACGGGTTTGAATGTCCCAGCTCCAACATGCAATGTTACCTCATCAAGTTCAACCCCCTTTTGTTTTAATGCCGTAAATACAGAATTCGTGAAATGTAATCCGGCTGTTGGAGCCGCCACCGAACCTTTTATTTTTGAATAGATGGTCTGGTAAGTTTCTTTATCTTTTTCTTCTGTATCACGATTGAGGTATGGAGGAATCGGTAATTCGCCGATGGCTTCGAGGATATCTGCAAAAGTGACAGTGGCATCGTTCCATTCAAATTCAACTACATGGCTATCGCCATTGGTCTGTAATCTGCGAGCAGATATTTCAACGTCCTTTTCTCCTACTCGGATTGTTTTAATAAGTTCGCCTTCTTTCCATTTTTTTAGATTTCCGATCAAACAAACCCACGAACAAGACTGATTTTGCTGGAAATTCAACGCGTAATCGTGAGGCTTGAAGGGTTCGAGGCAAAATATCTCTATCTGCGCACCAGTTGTTTTTTGAAAGTGAAGACGCGCCTGAATGACCTTTGAATTGTTAAAAATCATCAGACTGTTTGAAGGTATATAGTCGGGTAAATTAAAAAAACGGTTGTCTATTAATTTACCTCCATCGGAAATGAGTAATTTGGATTGATCCCGCTCTGCCAACGGATATTTAGCGATACGTTCGTCCGGCAAGTTATAATCATAGTCGTTTATATTGATTTCAAGATGAATACTTACTTGCTCTGAATATTTTTTTTCCGTCATTATTAATTTTGTTTATACTACAAAAATAATCAACTTTGTAGTAAGAAAACTGTAAAAATTATGAAAACAGGAGATAAAGTCCGTTTCCTTAATACAACAGGAGGCGGAGTTGTTAAAGGGTTTCAAGGTAAAGACATTGTGTTGGTTGAAGATGAAGATGGTTTTGAAATACCTGTACTGATACGTGAATGTGTCTTGATCGAACCGAACAACGACTTGCAAGTTCGAACACAGCATATACCTCAACAAAACGAAAGCGTTACGACCGGGCAAATTCTTCCTCGCACTTCTAAGCCTGAGCCTGAATATAAGGTGGAGGAAACCAAAGAAGGCGAGCTTCTGACAGTATGCCTTGCATATCTTCCGATAGACATTAAGAATCTCAGCAATACGGCTTACGAGTGTTATCTGGTGAATGACAGCAATTATTATTTGTCATTCAATTACATGAGTAAAGCCGGTTCGGGATGGATAAGCCGTTATACGGGTCAGATTGAACCTAATACAAAAATGTTTTTGGAAGAATTTGATAAACCTGACCTGAACGACTTGGAACATGTTTGTATGCAGTTTATAGCTTTCAAAAAAGATGCTCCTTTCAACTTGAAGAATACTTTTTCGTTAGATATTCATATTGACACCGTAAAATTCTATAAACTGCATAGTTTCAGAGAAAATGACTACTTTGATGATGATGCGTTAGTTTATACACTCGTTAAGAAGGATTTACCAGAGAAAGCATTAAAAGTATCTGCTGAAGAATTGGCTTTAGCTATGCAGGAGAAAGAAGCTCCACGCCGTCCTCAAGTTGAAACAATTAAAAAGAAAGATATAACTCCTATTATCGAAGTGGATTTACATGCTGATGAATTACTCGAAACAACAGCCGGCATGAATTCAGGAGATATACTTGAATATCAGCTATCTAAATTCAGAGATATCATGAATAAAAATTTGAAGCGTAAAGGGCAAAAAATTGTATTTATCCACGGCAAGGGTGATGGCATCCTTAAAAACGCTATCATGAAAGAACTCAGAAATAAATACAAATCGGCTTATTTCCAAGATGCTTCTTTCCGGGAGTATGGTTATGGTGCGACAATGGTAACAATCAGATAGTTCTAAAATATGTATAGCTGACTTAGTCTTTCAAAAGGATCATAAATTATTCTATTTTTAGTCGGAAAATTAAGCTGCAAGCCCGAATTTTCTTATTTAGAAACAGGCTTTTTTAGAAAACAATTTTATCTTTGCGTAGATTTTTTAATATTTACAATTTAGAAACATGAAAGAATTATTGGACAATTTGAACAACCTTATTGCAGATTTTACTAAAGATGCAACTTTACAAGTTGAAAATGGTAATAAAGCAGCCGGAACACGTGCAAGAAAAACTTCTTTAGCCATTGAAAAAGCTCTTAAAGAATTCCGTAAAGTATCTGTTGAGCAGTCAAAAAACTAAGGCATCATTAAAATTTAGGTGGGAGCGTTCCGACAGGAAGCCTCCCATTTTTTTATTTTCTATAAATCAGTTATCTTTCTTGCCAACAGTCTTCCGTAGCGCCAGATCAAATATTTTAAGACTGTTGTTATTCAATATTCTACATAAGCCGTTAGGTTCTTCTATATCAAATAAAAACTTCCACAAACCCCATTTCAGCGTCAATATAAAAAGTAGTTATGGACGATACGTATAAAACGATAGCCGAAACTTCAAAAGCTGTTTACACTGAAAAACGCAGCAAATTTATAGGCTATGCTATACCTGTTATATCGGTTGATGAAGTTAAAGCGATTTTGGATAAATATCGAAAAGAATATTATGATGCCCGCCATATATGTTGGGCTTACATGTTGGGTGGTGACAGAACCGAATTCAGATCGAATGATGATGGTGAACCATCGGGCACAGCGGGTAAACCCATATTGGGACAAATTAATTCTAACGAACTGACAAATATACTCGTTGTTGTTATCCGCTATTTCGGAGGCATCAAACTTGGAACAAGCGGATTGATATCCGCCTACAAGGAGGCTGCCGCTGAAGTTATCACGGAAGCATCAATTATAGAAAAAACAATTGATTGCAGAATTTCTTTTACATTCGGGTATCCTCAAATGAACGATGTAATGAAGTTGGTTAAAGAAATGGAACCTAACATTCTGCATCAACAATTTGATATGGATTGCGCGATGACACTTAATATACGTAAATCTAAATCGGATGAATTATCAAGTCGGCTTGAAAAGATCGAAGGGTTGAAATTGATCGATTGATCGGGTCTTTGAAACTACAATTAATCAATGCGGTAAATATTATACTTACCATTATAAGGCATCTCAGGGTTAATCTTATAGCGTTTCAGATTTAATTTTCTGTTTTTGGCAGGACCATCGGTTGCATTACCAAAACCATACGTCAAATCGAATACAGAGTTGCAGAGAGAACATCGGGCTTCTAATCCTTTCGGAATAATCTTCACATCTTTACGACATTCATTAGGACAACATAGATCGAAAGCATAAAGCACGGGATTTCCTGTGCGGGAATCTAATTCAACTCCTGACACAACTAATAATCCGGCAAAGCCGACTTGCTGATTGGCTATGGTCACATTGTCTCCTGTAAACACTTTCGTGGTGGCGGGATTTTTCAGACTATTATCCACACTTTCCAGATTGATCGTGAAACGAACTGCTGCCCATGGTATATCGTTATGTTCTTCTTCACTTCCACACGCCGTAACGCAAAAGGCTATAATGATTAAGCTTATAACAGACAGAATATTTTTTTTCATTCTTTTAATTGCATTATACTTTTAAAACGCGAAGCCGATAATAATATTATTTCTTTTTTGTCAATGCTGCTATATTTCGTTTAAGCCCTGCGTATTTAGCCCTTTTCATCGCCGAACTTTTAAATATGACCCGATATTCTTCCTCAGTCATATTCGTTAGCGAATCATAAGTTAATCCCAACAAAGCATCCGATGGAGTAAACTCTTCTGTCTGATTAGGTTTCGCAAATCTGGTCCAAGGGCAAACCTGCTGGCAAATGTCGCATCCGTAGAAACAATCTCCGAGACTGGATATTATTTCTTCATCAATCGCACCTTTATTTTCAATCGTCTGATAAGATATACAACGGTTTGAGTTTATGACACGTGGTGCAACTATCGCCTGTGTAGGACAAGCGTCCATACAACGTGTACATCTTCCGCACGACGTAGAAAGAGGGCTATCATATTCTAATTCTTTGTTAATAATAATTTCTCCGAGAAAAAAGAATGAACCTTTACCCGGTATGATCAGCATCGAGTTTTTTCCGATAAATCCGATCCCGCATTTTGTCGCCCAATATCGCTCAAGCACAGGCGCAGTATCGCAAAACACACGCCCCGCAATATCTCCGTCAAGCGATCGCATATATTCAAGTAAAGCGTTTAATTTGGCTTTCATCACATCGTGATAATCTTTGCCGTAAGCATAATATGCTATCTGTGGAGCTTCTTGAGGTTGCTTACTATGCGGATAGTAATTTAAAGCAACAGATAGTATCGTCTTAGCGTTATCCACCAATAACTCTGGCGAAAAACGTTTTTCCCGATAATTCTCCATATATCCCATCCGGGCATGGTAAGATTTTTTCAGCCAATCGTCAAAACCCGAAGCGACCTCATAGTCTACAGTTTCGGCACGACAAAAACCACATGCATCGAAACCCAATTGTGCGGCATACTCCTTTATCTTTTTTGTCAGCAAGTGCATGCGTTTATATTACAGAAACAGATTGCGGTCAACCTCATCGAAATTTTTTATTTTCTGGCATGAAGACCAATCGCTATAATCATCGTCATTGGAATCAACAACAATAATACGCCCCACACGAGCGTTACGAGCCGCTAACAATCCCATGTTAGCATCTTCAAAAACGATGGTTTCATGAGGATTACAGCCAATCTTAGCCATTGCCAGCTGATAAATCTGCGGATCAGGCTTTCCTTTTATTTCTCCGTTGTTATAAATTATTTTGTCATAAGCAAACCATTGAGAAATAGGCAGATGCTTGAAATAAAAATCAAGATTTTCACGTCCCGATGCCGTAGCAATGGTAAAGGGAATATGATTTTCTTTCAGAAAGCGGAAAAAACTTATTGCGCCGGGTGCCATCTGCATATCCGTCAGTAGGCACAATTGTTGGTATATACCTTCTTTTTCGGCAATATAATTATCTATCTGTCTCTGATTAATATCAGGGAAAAGAGTCAGAAATATATCTTTATTGTTTTTTCCGTGTACGCTCCGAAACATTTCTTCTTCGCTAAGGCTCATATTATGCCTTGCCAGAAAAACGTCCCATGCTTTGTTATGCAACTTGGTGTCCCAAAACAATGTTCCGTTGAAATCAAAAACCACACCTCTAAATTTCATCACTTCCTTAGTTTTATTTAGCTACATCAAAGATAGCAAAGTTAAAGAGGAATATTATCTTTGTATGAAAAGAAAACCGCAATGAGACGAACTGAGATTGATACATTGGGCGAATTCGGACTTATCAAAGCCCTGACTAAAGATATTAAACTGATAAATGGCAGTACCTCAAAAGGCGTTGGCGATGATGCCGCCGTGCTGAATTATGGCAAAAAACAAACGCTTGTTACCACGGATTTACTGTTAGAAGGTATACATTTCGATTTGATGTATGTTCCTTTGAAGCACTTAGGCTATAAATCGGCTGTAGTCAATTTCTCCGATATTTACGCTATGAATGGACAACCCAAGCAGATAACCGTTTCGTTGGGAATTTCTAAACGTTTCTCGGTTGAAGATATTCAAGCCTTCTATGACGGGGTTTATCTGGCTTGTGAAGTGTATGGCGTTGATGTGGTCGGAGGCGATACTTCTGCTTCACTCACAGGTTTGACTGTGAGCATCACCTGCATCGGTGAGTGTGATAAAGATAAGATTGTTTACAGAAGTGGTGCTAAAGAAAATGATCTTATTTGTGTTTCGGGCGATTTAGGTGCGGCCTACATGGGCTTGCAATTACTGGAACGCGAAAAAGCCATTTATGATGGAAAAGATGATTTCAACCCCGATTTTTCGGGTAAAGAATATCTGTTGGAGCGTCAACTAAAACCTGAAGCCCGCAAGGATATCATAGCCCTATTAGCAGAAAAAGGCATAGTTCCTTCTTCAATGATTGATGTCTCGGATGGTCTGTCGTCCGATATAAAACATATTTGCGATCAGAGCAAAGTAGGATGCCGCATTTTTGAAGAACGTTTACCGATTGATTACCAGACTGCCATGATGGCTGAACAATTCAACATGAATGTAACAACTGTGGCATTGAATGGCGGTGAAGATTATGAGCTTCTTTTCACAGTTCCTCTTCATTTGCATGACAAGGTATCACAGATCAAAGGCGTACATATTGTCGGACATATCACGAAGGAAGAGTACGGTCAGGTACTGGAAGCCCGCGACGGTAGTGAGCTACAACTTAAAGCACAAGGTTGGAACTCCCTTGAAGAGAAAAAATAAACTATTCATAATCAATTTAACTACCTGAATTGTTTTTTATTAAACAATTCAGGCAGTAATTTTTCTAAGCCGTTTAGACTCTTGGCTTAATTCCCTCTCCTGAAGGTATGGCTTTGATGGGGTTTTGATGCAGTATCATATTCATACATTTTGTACAACTCGGGATATAAGTTACAAGAGCTTCATTCAGTTTGACTTATCAAGAAGTATTTTATTTGCTACTTCTTCCAGATATTTTCCATATCCTCCAATGTTTTGCCTTTAGTCTCCGGGATACGTTTCCAGACAAATAAGGCTGCCAATACAGCCAATACGCCATATACCCAATAGGCGAAGCCATGATTGAATGCGGTTACTAATGCTTCGTTTTTATCCATTATAGGAAACGTCCACGATATGACAAAGTTAGATACCCATTGTGCCGCCACTGCTATTGACATTACGACTGAACGAACGGAGTTCGGAAATATTTCGGCTAACATAACCCAACATACAGGTCCCCAAGACATCGCAAATCCGGCTGTGTATGTCAACATGCAGGTAAGTTTCAGACCACCCGGCAAATTGGCTGAAAAGGACGAACCAAGAAGCAACATTGACACCGCCATAACCAGTGCGCCGATTATCAACAAAGGTTTACGCCCGAATTTATCGACCGTTGCGATTGCCAACGCCGTAAATGAAAGATTGACGATACCTACAATTATTGTTTGCATCAATGCCGAATCTGTTCCCGATCCCATACTCTTGAAAATTTCAGGGGCATAATACAATACAACATTAATCCCGACAAACTGCTGAAAGGCTGACAGCAAAACCCCTGTGATGATGATAACAAATCCGTATGATTTAATCGGCACATAAAGAGCAAGTATAAAACTGATGATCATTGCCATTTCTAATGCACTGGAAACGTTAAACACATATAACAGAAATGCTGTTATCGCAAAAAGTATGAACCATGTGAACATGAAACGGATATAGGGTTTCATGGACGTTTGCACTTCATTCTGAAAACTGGTCTCAATATCTTTCAATTCTTGTTTAGCGGCTACTGTACCAACTAACCTTGTCAATATCGTTTCGGCTTTTTGAGTTCGTCCTTTCATAATCAGCCAACGCGGAGTTTCGGGCGCAAAGAACAACAATACGAAAAATAAACCCGATGGTATTGCCAGAGAGGCGAACATCCAACGCCAGCCTGTCTGATGTAACCATTCCGTATCGCCTTGTTGCGCAATAAAATAATTTACAAAATACACAACCAACATTCCGAATATAATGGCAAATTGATTAAGCGCAACAAGACTGCCCCGTTTCTGAGGGGGTGCTATTTCAGCAATATACATCGGTGACACCATTGAGGCTATACCCACTCCTATTCCTCCGAGTATTCGATAAAAAACAAAATGGTTGACAAACGTATGATCGGTTGAATCGGGAAGATGGAAACCAATTTCCGGCCAGGCCGACCCGATAGCCGCCAAGAAAAACAGGATTGCAGAGATAAACAGGGCATTACGTCGACCAAGCTGTTGACTGAGCCATCCTCCGATGGCTGCTCCTAATATACATCCTATAAGGGCGCTGCTGACAACAAAACCTTCCATCGCGTTGGCTTCATTCATCGGTAGTCCCATCGGTTCAATAAAAAAATGTCGAAGCGATTCAACAGTACCGGATATTACCGCAGTATCGTAACCGAACAGTAGTCCGCCAAGTGTCGCTATTATCGTGATTCCGATAACGTATGTCTTGCTTGCTTGTTTGTTTTCCATATTGGTATCGTGTGTTTTTCTTGATAATCACAGGCAGAGACTTCGAGCCTCTGCCTGCTGGCTATCTGTTTATTTGGTGTACATATTGACAATTGCTTCATAAAGCTCTTGCTTTCCGCTTGTTTGTTTAGGTTCGCCATTTTGTTTAGCATAGGTAACAAGGTCTTCGAGTTTGAGTTTGCCGTTTTCAAATTCTTTTCCTTTACCTGCATCGAACGATGAATATCGCTCTTTCAACATTTTGCTTATGGGTGATTCTTTGAGCAACAAAGCCGCATTTTCGAGCGCACGCGCCATAACATCCATACCTGCAATATGAGCGATAAATATATCTTCAAGATCGGTTGAGTTGCGCCGTGTTTTTGCATCGAAATTTGTTCCGCCATTGCCAAGACCTCCGTTCCGAATAATCTGAATATACGCCTGCACCAACTCATACTGATCTATTGGAAACTGGTCTGTGTCCCAACCGTTCTGATAGTCTCCACGATTAGCGTCAATTGAGCCTAACAGTCCGGCATCCACGGCACAAGCTAATTCATGTTCAAATGTATGCCCTGCCAATATAGCATGATTAACTTCAATATTAATTTTGAAATCTTTGTCAAGGTTATAATGTCGTAGGAAACCGATAACTGTTTCAACATCATAATCATATTGATGCTTAGTCGGTTCCATCGGCTTAGGCTCTATCAGGAACGTACCTTTAAATCCTTTGGAGCGGGCATAATCACGAGCCAACATCAGCATCTGTGCCAAATGGTCTTTTTCTCGCTTCTGATCTGTATTCAAGATTGACATATAACCTTCTCGACCTCCCCAAAACACATAATTCTGACCTCCTAATTCAATAGTTGCGTCTATTGCGTTTTTTATCTGTACGGCCGCACGAGCCACAACATCAAAATCGGGATTGGTGGCTGCTCCATTCATATAGCGTTTATGACCGAAAACGTTTGCTGTTCCCCAAAGCAATTTGATACCTGTATCGGCTTGTTTTTGTTTGGCATATGCCACAATAGCTTTCAGATTATTCTCATATTCTTCAATTGTTTCAGCTTCGTCTATGAGATCGACATCATGAAAACAATAATATTCGATACCGATTTTTTGCATAAACTCAAAACCTGCATCCATCTTTGCTTTTGCTCTGTCAAGTGGCGTGGCATCCTGATTCCATGGAAAAGTTTTTGTTCCGGGTCCAAACTGATCGCTTCCTTCGGCACATAGTGTATGCCACCACGCCATTGCGAATTTCAGCCAATCTTTCATTTTTTTGCCGTTAATTTCTTTTTCGGGATCATAGTAATGAAATGCCATCGGATTTTTGCTGTCTTTTCCTTCAAATTTGATTTTTTCGATTCCGGGGAAATACTCTTTTGTTGCCATAATTTTTTATATTTTAAGATTATATTTTTGTGTATAAATTAATTTATCAGTGCTTTCCATCGTTGGTATGCTTCCTCATATTGCGATACTTTTTGAGATTCAGGTTCAACAACCAAGAGTTTTTTCAATGAAGCAAACGCTTCATCGTTCGAAGCATAGATACCTGCTCCAATACCTGCTCCTTTTGCGGCTCCGACCGAACCATCGGTATTAAACAGCTCTATCAAAGAACCGCTTATACTCGCAAGTGTCTGACTGAATATCGGGCTGAGATACATATTTGCATAGCCGGCTCGAATGAGATGAATATCCATTCCCAAGTCTTTCATAATTTCCATGCCGTAATGGTAAGAAAAGACAATGCCTTCTTGTGCCGCCCGAAGCAAATCCTTGTTATTATGTACATTGAAGTTTATGCCATGTATGGAACAGTTTGGTTCTTTGTTTTCGAGCACTCGTTCCGCTCCATTTCCGAAAGGGACAATCGTAACTCCTTTAGCACCGATCGGGGATTGTGACGCAAGTTTATTCATATCGTCATATGACAATCCTTGCAAAGCCAGATTGTGTTTCAGCCATGAATAAAGAATGCCTGTTCCGTTTATGCAAAGCAATACTCCCAAACGTGTCAGTTCTTTGGTATAGTTGACATGAGCAAATGTGTTTACTCTCGATTTTGTGTCGTACTCGACTTTTCCCGATACTCCGTAAACTACTCCGGAAGTACCAGCTGTCGAGGCTATTTCTCCGGGATTAAATACATTAAGAGACAGTGCATTATTGGGTTGATCTCCGGCTCGATATGTGATAGGCGTACCTTGTTTTAGTCCAAGCTCTTTTGCCGCTGTGGCTGAAACTGCTCCTTGCAAACCAAATATCGGTTTCTGTTCGGGTATAAAACTTTTGGGAATACCGAAATACTGCAAAATATCTTCCGATATCGTCTGAGTTTTGAAGTCCCAAAATATACCTTCAGATAAGCCTTCGATGGTCGTAACCACTTCTCCTGAAAGTTTCATGGCGATATAATCGCCAGGTAGCATCAGTTTATCTATTTTTTCATAGACTGATGGTTCGTTTTCTTTTACCCAAGCTAATTTGGACGCTGTAAAGTTTCCGGGCGAGTTAAGCAGATGAGACAAACATCTTTCCTTACCGATGGCATTCATTGCCTTTTCACCGTAGGGTATAGCACGACTGTCGCACCAAATGATAGATGGTCGCAATACATTTTGCTCTTTGTCTACTAAGACTAATCCGTGCATCTGCCATGTAATGCCAATTGCTTTTATATCTTCCGCCCTGACTTTGGACTGTGACATCACCGACTGATGTGCCATTTTTAGATTTGCCCACCAAACGGACGGATCTTGTTCTGCCCAACCCGGTTTTAAGGCTATGATCTCCATTTCTTTTTTAGGATAGAAGTCCGAAGCTACTGTTTCGCCACTGTCGACATTCACAAGCGAAACTTTCACCGAAGAGCTTCCAATATCGTATCCGAGTAAATACATATTAATTTGATTTATATTGTCGTATTCTTTTTGATTTTACTATTTCCAAAGGCGATTTTAAAGGTCTGTGATAGGCTTAAATTTAGGGACTAACATTTTCATTATCAACCATCCGATCAGGTATGCGACAGCACATATCGAAAAGATTATCATGTATCCTGTATCTATTCCGTTTACTACGGTCTCACCCGAATGCTTTAGCATCTTTAGAAAACCCTCGATATTTCCAACATTGTATTCTTTAAGAAACGCCGATGCGGTTTCGGGGTCTTGCAATTGCGGGTATTTATCAAGAAGTGCTTCTCCATTAACCGTACTCAGATTTTTCTGTGTATAATCGAATAAAGCCCCAGACCCTTTGTTTATGAAATATGAGCCTATTCCGCCTGACATCCCCCCTATTCCTGTGATGGTAGCTATGGCTTTTTGTGGAAACATATCGCCGACTGTTGAAAATATATTTGCCGACCATGCCTGATGTGCAGCTCCTGCGATACCGATTATCACAACAGGAATCCAGTATGAAAAACTGCCTAACGGTTGCGCCAATAAGGCAAGCAACGGGAAAAAAGCGAAGATAAGCATGGCTTTCATTCGTCCTGTATAAGGGTTCATCCCTTTCTTTTCCACAAAATAGGAAGGCAACCATCCTCCGATTATCGACAAAAGGGTTATGCTGTATAAGACAAATATTGCCAATCGTCCTTGTGCATCTGACGACTTGATTCCGTATACTGAACTAAGATAGGCAGGTGTCCAGAAAAGATAAAACCACCAAACGCCGTCCGTCATAAATTTACCGAATGCAAATGCCCATGTCTGCTTATAGTTGAATGCTTGTCTGAATGATATTTTACCTTTTTTTGAATTAGTAGCTGTGTTTTTATCACTTTCACCTATTCTGTCGGAATGGATATAATCGAGCTCCAATTTATTTACTTGCGGATTTGCTTCAGGCTTTTTATATACGAATACCCAAACTCCCATCCAGATAAAACCTAACAGACCTATAATCAGAAATGCCATTTCCCATCCCCAGTAATAGGCTATCACGGGTATTGTCATGGGGGCTATCAATGCTCCAACCGTTGCTCCGGCATTAAAGATACTTGTAGCATAGGCTCTGTCTTTTTTAGGGAAATATTCGGCTGTGGCTTTTATTGCCGCCGGAAAGTTCCCGGCTTCGCCGACAGCCAATACAAGCCGCGCGAAGATGAAAAGCATAACGCTTACTGAAGCGACCTGAGATATGTCTCCGACAAGAGATATGGCTTCTTTAGCTGATTTGAAACCGACTAACCATTGACCTGCTGTTATTCCTGATGTGACAATTCCGCAGAAAGCGTGTAATACAGCTCCTAAAGACCATATTCCGATTGCCCACAGGTATCCTTTTTTTGTGTCCATCCAATCGACGAACCGTCCTGCAAAGAACATACTTACGGCGTAGAATATGGAAAACCAACCCGTAATATTACCGTAGTCATTATTTGTCCAGTGAAACTCGGGCTGTATAAAGTCTTTCCACGTCAGCGACAATACTTGCCGGTCCATGTAATTGATTGTCGTGGCAAAGAAAAGCATCACACAGATGAGCCATCTGTAATTTGTCATTTTCTGATTTTTCATGGAATTGTATTTTTAAGGTTATTATTCTGGTTTGATGTTTTTCAATGTTCTGTCTAAGAAATCGGTCATATACCGCACTGTCTGCCCGAACCACGGAGAAAACAGCCAAAAGGTATGGGGTGTATCATCGAATGTATGTACTTCTGTATAAATAGAGTATTTTGATAATTCGGCAATCATCTCATCACGTCCGTCATGAAAGCGAGGTATGGAGCTATTGATAAAACAGACTGGTGCTGACTGATAGGTTACATGATGCAAGGGAGATGCTTCAATCCAGCGTTCACGGCACTCGGAATATGTTCCGCCAAACCATCTGACTGATGCGGGCTGTTTTCCTTTCGATACTTCTTTTTCTATTTGTTGTATGGATTCGGACTGTGTAAAATCGCAGATACCATCTATGTTTATGACAGCGTTTATTAGGCTTGAATAGCTCCGATATTCTCCTTTACCTTCATATTTTTGCTGATAGTTTGTTGTGCCGATCAGTGTTGCTAATTGTCCGCCTGCCGAACAGCCTGAAATAGCTATCCGCGATGTATCTATGTTGAATTTTGATGCATTAGCCCTGATCCATCGAATGGCTGTTTTAAGGTCATAAACAGCAGCAGGATATTTTGCTTCCGGTGATAAACGGTATTCAACCGGTATGGTTACGTAGCCATGTTCCGCTATTTTTTGAGCCATCGGAATTTGTAATGATAAATTGCCCGAAGACCACCCTCCTCCATGAACCATTAATAAAGCCGGATAGCTTTTAGAGTCAGCCGGACGGTAAATATTTAATTTCAATTCTCTGTTTAGCGATGGTTGTGAATATGTTACGCTTTCGAAACTTATTATTTTACTATCGTGTTGGGGGTATACGATCTGAATATACGGTCTGCGCTTAACTTCTTTCGCAAAGACGGATTGCAACGTGAAAGACGTATCACGAAGTACTCCGGCTATATTCACGCTTGTCTGTGCATGAATTATGTTGCCAAGAAATAGGAAAATCAGAAAACCGTATTTCTTCATTGAATTGATGCTCTTTGTTTAGTGTATTGTCTTTTTATGATTACTTATCTAATCTAAACCAATCTATTTCTGCACTTCCGCCATCATTGCCTTTAATTGGGCGTAAGCAGAACATCCCGATTTTCGCACCTATCCATTTTCCTTCTCTTGCCTGAAATAAATCGCCGATTTTAATGAACTTCCGACCGTCTATACTGTAATAGAATTGGCATTGTGCTTTACTATTGACTTTTACTTTTAAATAGACTGTTGGATCCGAAAGATTTACCTGCTCATTAACTTTCTCAGCATTTCCCTTGTCCGCTTTCAGGCACTCTGCCTGGGTCAATTTGTAACCATTCTCTTCATTCCGAAGCGTGATCACACCGTAGTCAAGTCCCATCACTACAAGACCAGCCATTTCACCCTTAAATCTTTTATCAGGCTTGAGTGTCATTTTCATGGTTGCTGTAAATTCTGAGGCTGGTGTTTTTTGTAAAAGGAGGTTAGGAACATCCCACATATTTTTATAATTATCGGGTAACGGAACTGAGTATAAGTTGAGGCATCCTTTTTCTTTATTTGTAAAATACCACCAATCCTGTGGATTAGAATGCCATTGCCACTGCAAACCTAATGTATTGGTATTGAAATCGTCACTTTCTGCAGGTGTACTGCGCGAATACGTTTTTCCCACATTGGGTTTGCGATAAGTCAATACCGGATTTCCACAACCATCCTTATCTTCATCTTCTCCTATTACGCACCAGTCGTCTTTCCAGATCATCGGTTGCAAGTGCATCACTCGTCCAAACGCTCCCACATCCTGAAAGTGTACGAACCAATCTTCTCCTGTCGGGGTGTCTATCCATGCCCCCTGATGAGGTCCGTTGGTGATTGTCTTATCCTGCGTCATGACAACTTTTCGCTCATAAGGTCCGTACACGTTTTTCGATCTCATCGCCAATTGCCAACCTGTGGCGACCCCTCCGGCTGGTGCGAAAATGTAATAATAACCGTTTCGTTTATAGAATTTCGGACCTTCTATCGTGGGGTCTGTATCATGACCATCATAAATTATCCGTGACTCTCCTATTGTTCTTTTTCCATCCGAGGTGAGCCGAGTGATCGACAATAGGCTTTTTATTCCGGCACGACTGCCTGCGAAAGCGTGTACTAAATAGACTTGTCCGTCATCGTCAAATAAAGGACAAGGATCAATCAAGCCTTTTCCTTTTTTTACTAAAGTCAACGAATCCCATTCTCCTGAAGGATCTTTGGTCTTTGTCATGAATATACCTATATCGGGATCTCCATAGTATATATAATATTCTCCGTTGTGATAACGGATAGAGGGTGCCCAAACGTTTCCTCCATGATTGACTCCCTCTCCGTAAATCGCACAATCGGGCATACGGTTTATGGCATGTCCAACTATTCTCCAGTTGACCAAGTCTTTGGAATGAAGAATGGGCAATCCGGGAACGCAATTAAAACTGGAAGCCGTCATATAGTAATCTTCGCCAACTCTGCAAACATCCGGATCGGAATAATCGGCATACAGCACCGGATTTTTATATTTACCGTTTCCTAAGTCCGCAACCCATGTTTTAGATATTTCGCTTTGGGCTTGAACGATCAGGGGAAGCAGACTTAAAATAATGCTTATTACTATCTTAGTGTTTTTCATGATGCGTATCTTTCAATTCGTTCACCAATGGTTCTATATTTTGTTCTTTCAATCCCGTTATGAATAATGTGTCCATCAATAATGCTCCTGTTTTCCGAAAATGTGTATTATCAATGTGTCCCTGCGGGTACAATGGACTTTCTCCTTTATCTACATGCATAAATAGTTTCTCAGATGCTTTGTCTCCAACTTGGATTAAGACGGTTTTACTTTTTTCATACATATCAATCAAGGGTACATTCTCTTTTTTTGCCACTTGTCGGGCTAATTGGATGTATTCTCCGTGCGAATCCTTGAAATTGCCTTGTTTATCAAATTTGCGGCGTGCGACTGATGTACAGATTATAGGTTTTGCTCCTTTTGATCGGGTTTCTTCGACAAATCGTGTCAGGTTTTTAACATAATCGGCGGGGCATGTATAACGATCAGGGCGATCAACCGCCGAATCATTATGCCCGAATTGAATTATGACATAATCGTCAGACTTGACTTGTGTAATAATGGAATCCCACCAACCTTGTTCGATGAAGGTGCGTGTGCTACGCCCGTTTTGAGCATAATTTTTTATTATTACTTTTTCATTGAAAAATTGCGGTAATAATTGCCCCCAACCTTTTTCAAGAAATGGAAAAGGTATTGAATCTGACATAATTGTGTCATATACTGATTTATACAGCGGTTTGTTTGCCATCGTGGAATCGCCCGCCATAAAGACGTGTATGCACGTCTGTTGGGTATATACAATCGAATTCATTGATAAAATGGCGACTAATATGACTAATAGGTTTTTCATCATGCCTTATTTTAGAATCAGACCTGTTATTCTGACATCTTCTATTTGCAAATATTTATTTGCTGAAGCTGTTTGCGACCATGGATATATTCTTATATAGAAGGGTTTGCCTTTTTCTGTTTTTATAACCGATGTGCTTTGGTAAGTGGCGGGCTCTTCATCTTTAAGTTTTGCCATTGTGGCAATATCATAAACCTTTTGGAAAGATTCATCAGCTGACGCTAATGCTGTAAAAAACATATCGTTTGCCCCAACGGATGCTATGCTTATTTGTACTTTACTGATATATAACTCATTCTTAGCAGTCAGTTTGAATTCGACGTATCGTGAAGCATCCATATCTATATCGCCTGAAGGCCATTGTCCGCCTGCAATGGTTATCAGCATCTTGCCATTTCCGATAATAGTATCCAACGATTTAAAGGCTGTTTCTATCTGATAATCTTTCGTTTTAATCACATTGTTAGCGGGTGACCAATTGATCTGAATTTTCTGTCCTTTATCGTACGGTATATGTATATTTTCGTAGTTGTCTGAACCCGTATCTTTTGTTATATCTGTTAATTGTTGGGGAGTATTGAGATAGTCAGACAGAATATGCTGACGTTTAAGTTCTTTTACAGCCAAATCGGCAAACTGGAATCCTCCCATTGCCCTTAAATGCGTATTGTCGTTTTTGGCATAAAGTATCTGACGTGCTTTTTCAACACCATAATTCTCTACTATTTTTTTTGTCAGTAACGTCATATCTATCAAAGGGACATCCATTTCAATAGCTAATGCACGCATTGCTTCGGGATAATTATTTGTTGTGGCATTAGTGGTAAGATGGGTTAAATTATGCATCCCTATATCAGATATAGTGTTAGTTGCCGTATCCATCAGACAGCGTACGATTGGAGTGAAAAGTATGGGTATAGCACCTTTTTGACGGGTTTCTTCGATGTATTTTCTTAGGTATTCCTGATATTGTCCCCAAGCCGCTGTACCTCTTTTGTCAAGACTAACTCCTTCGGTATCTTTCCCATCGGCTTTTTCATCATTATGACCGAATTGTATGAATACGTAATCTCCGGGAATTAGCGTTTCTCTCAGTCCAGCAACCCAAATTTCATTATAAAAAGATTTGGAGCTTCGTCCATTTTTAGCTCTGTTTATGAGTTCAATATCGTTCGATAAGAAAGGTGCGAGCATCTGCACCCATCCCCTCATTTCGTTTTCGCCACTACGCTTTTCAACGTCATATTCTGCCATAGTCGAATCGCCAATGGTCAGAATCCGAATTTGCGCTGATGCGGGAAACCATAGGTTAAGGCTCAAAACAATTAATATGATGATCTGCTTGTTCTTCATTTTCCTTGGTGGACGGTCTTCACATTATCCATGATGTTGTTTCCCCATATAACTTTACTATCGGTCGTTTTGCAAAAAACATCCGTCTGCTCTAAGGGAAAGCAGTTATTGATCAATACATTTTCGGTATTTTCAATTTCTAAGATTGCTTGTGCCGAAATTGGCTTTTTTGAACTGATATTGTCTAAAACAATATTTTTACAGTCCGTGAATGTGATTGATGCTCCTTTGTCAACTGCAAAATCAACGTTATGAAATCGTATATTTTTAGCTGTTTTCACGGTAAATCCCTCTTCTGCTGACAGGTTTATGTTGCTGAACGATATTTCTTCGACCGGCATTTCGTCAATGCCTGTTATATATCCTATCTTCTTGATATTCTTGCCTGTGACATCGCTTATATGGATATTGCGGAAAACAGGTGTTCTTTCTGAAACAGGTTCGGGTTTAGAATATTTATCATAGAATAAATCGAATATAAAGGCATTGCGGCGGATATTATCCATCACAATATTATTTACCCTGATTTCTTCGACCACTCCTCCCCGACCTCGTGACGCTTTGAGTCTTATTCCTGCATCTGTTCCATTAAAAACACAATTATTGATTGCAACTTTTTTTACGCCTCCCGACATTTCGCTGCCAATGACTACCCCTCCATGCCCCGAAAGCATAATACAATTACTTATAGTTATGTTTTCACAAGGTCTGCCGTATCGGCGTCCATCGGCATCACGTCCCGACTTGATGGTTATACAATCATCTCCTACGGTTATGAAACAATCGGAGATGCGTACGTTTTTACATGAAGAAGGATTTATCCCGTCCGTATTAGGTCCTTTAGGGTCTTCTGAGGGATTGTTGATAGTAACGCCATGAACAACCACATTGTCACAACCAACTGGGTTGATTGTCCAGAAAGGCGAATTTTTTATCGTAACCCCTTCTATAAGGATGTTATCGCATTCAAGAAACTGAATAAATGGCGGACGAAAAAAACGTCGCTCAATGGACGGTTTGTAATACTCTTCGACCACAAGATCTTTGTTCGCGTCTTCCCACTGTTTCTGAATGGGTGTGAGATCAGTTGCTTTACCCGTAGCACGGGTTTGTTTTATAATGGGAAGATCGAACGACCACCATTTTGCTCCTTGACCATCTAATGTTCCTCGTCCTGTTATCGAAATATTTTGAGCGTTGCGGGCATTTATGAGTGGTGCGAAAGTATTCATAAATATCCCCTCCCAACGTACGCGCATGAAAGGCATATAGTCCTGAAACTGGTCGGAAAAGCGTATTACAGCTCCTGCTTCGACATGCAGTGTAATATTGCTTTTCATATTGATAGCTGCCGTAAGATATTCGCCCGCAGGAAAATAGAGCGTTCCGCCCCCTTCGGCATGAGCTTTCTCTATGGTCTTATTTATCAAGTCTGTACATTTATTCTTTCCGGACGTATCAGCCCCCAATTCTTTAAGGTTATAAATATTCGCTGTGATATTATATAGTGTTATTAATTGCAATATTATCAGCAGTATTACTTTTTTCATAGTTTTATGATTAAGATTTTAAATCACAATTATAGCCGATCTGTTTTGTTTTAGATAAGGGTATATTGTCGCTTTAATGGGGGCAAATTGGTTTATCCGTCAAATTTGTCGCCGTACAACTAACTTTCTTTTCATTACCTGTTATTTGATTTTTAATTTATCCAATAAAGATTTACGCAGATCAAGTATGGGCGATGGGTGATTTTTTGACTTTTAAGGGGGAGTGTTTTGACGTTTCACTTTTACGGATAGCGCAAATTTTGTTTACATAAATAGTTTTGTATCGGGGTTATTTAATTATT
The DNA here is from genome assembly GCA_945273835.1 of uncultured Dysgonomonas sp. Lineage (GTDB taxonomy): Bacteria > Bacteroidota > Bacteroidia > Bacteroidales > Dysgonomonadaceae > Dysgonomonas. The sequence goes on from CALYPL010000007.1 coordinate 87,368, forward strand.
AATCGGTACTGAGTTTTTTAAGTCCGATAATAATTTTTTATATAATTTTAGTTAACCTTAAATCTATACTATGTATGTCAAATTATACTTCTACCTGTTCGGGTTATTTATTTGCGTAAATACTTACAGTCAATCGAAATGTTATATTGAACATTACGGCACAAGCGACGGGTTACCTCAGCAGACTATTATGTCTATTTTACAAGACAATAAGGGATTTATGTGGTTCGGAACATGGAACGGTCTTACAAAGTTTGACGGCTATAATTTCTATTCTTATCGGATTCAATCGGGCGATACTTACCATATGAGGAGCAATCGGATTGATTTTATGATTAAGGACAAATACGGTTATATCTGGACATTACCTTATGATAAAGAACCTCATCGTTTCGATCCTCGTCGGGAAAAGTTTATGAGCCTCGGCTCTTTGCCGGATTACAAGAATAGTGTGAACCCCACGAAAAAAATTAAGCCTATGCCTTCGGGTAAAGTTTGGCTTATCGGCGAAAAAAAGGGATGCATCTGTGTGTTAGACACAGCTTTTAACATCAGAAGTTTCAATAAAAACGACACGGTATTCGACGTTTTTGAAGATTCTAATTTAAACTCTTGGATTCTTACGGATAACGGTATCGTCTGCGTCTCGGCAGATGGCAATTCGTGCAAAGATTTTTTCACAAATGAAAATAAGTCTGAACGCGTCTGTTTCTATTCAATGCTCGAATTAGAAGGTGGTTCAATCTGGTTTGGCGGCGATCATGGAGAAATAAAGATTTATGATAAATCAAGGAAAAAGTTTTCAAGTCTGAAAACAGAATCTAAATCCGCTATAACTTTCTTAGAAAACATCAATATCGGAGAAATTTTAATAGTAAGCCAAAACGATGGCTTCTTTACCTTCAGCAGACAACCTAAAAAACTTGTACATTATTCAAAAAATAATCTTGCGAATCTGAAAAGTGATCGGATTTATTCTTGTTTTGTTGACAAATCGGGAAATATCTGGTTCGAGATTGATTATCCGGGGGTTGCACGATTTGATATGAGCAGTAAAACCATGAAACATTTTGAGGTAAAAATAGAAAATCATAGCCCGAATATATTCCCGCCCAATTTCTTTATACTCGAAGATCGTTCAAATGTTGTTTGGGTACACCCGAGAGGAGGAGGCTTCTCTTATTACGATGCCGAAAACGACAGGCTCATGCCCTTCTTCAATGAGCCGTATTCACCATCATGGCAGTTCTCGAATATGATGCACACGGCTTATGCCGATAAGCAAGGTAATTTATGGCTAAGCACACACTCGCACGGATTAGAAAAAGTGGTATTCCCGAATGAGATTTTTAAATCGTCCGTTGTTGACTCAAATGCGCATTCTTCAATAAATAATGACATCCGATGTATTTTTGAAGACAAAGATAACCAGCTTTGGATATCGGCAAAAAATGGAAAAATCTACATTTACGATTCTTCAGGCAAACAATCAGGCTATCTGTGCGAAGACGGCAGCATAGGCTACTCAAAGAAACCATTGGACTGTTTTTGTTATTGCATGATGCAAGATAAAGACAATAATATCTGGATAGGTTCAAAAGGAAATGGCATATTTATCTTAAAGAAAAACCCTAAAGGAAGCGGTTATTCCATCAATCATTACACATCAGAACCAAACAATCCTTACAGCCTAAGCCATAACAGCATATATAGCATATTTCAGGATTGTAAAGGGCGGGTCTGGGTCGGAACTTATGGCAATGGTATTAATCTGGTGGATAATAGTAAACCTAAACTCCGATTTATTCATAACGGTACCAATCTGAAGAAATACCCGATACAGACAGGCGCGAAAGTACGAGTTATTTCATCCGATAAATCAGGTAATATCTGCATCGGCACGACATTAGGCTTGATTGTTTTTTCTTCCGAATTCTCGTCTCCTGCAAATATTGACTATAAAATTTATACAAGAAGTTCTTCATTGAATGACGGATTCAGAGCAAATGACATTTTTGATATCTGCACCACATCAAGCGGAGAAACCTTTTTTGCCACTTTTGGTGGCGGATTTCACAAAATCACGCAATATGACGAAAGGGGATTTCCCCTCAAGTTCAAAGCATACACCACCGCAGAGGGTATGCCTTCGGAGGTTGTACTTACCATTATGGAAGATTCTGAGGGTATGTTGTGGATTACCAGTGAGGGTAATCTGACGAGATTCGACCCTGTTGACGAGTCGTGCGAGAATTACAGTGAAATTGCAAGGCTTACAACGGGTCAGAATTTCACCGAAGGAGCAAGATTCAGCTCCAAGTCAGGTATTATCTATGTAGGGCATTCCAAAGGCTTTTTATCGGTGGAAACGGATAGAATTGCTAAAAATGAATACAAGCCTTATATAGCTTTTACCAATCTCTACATTACAAATAAAAATGTACAGATCGGCGACAACTCGTTATTGAAATGTAATATTGATGACGTAAGCACATTGAAACTGTCGCACCGGGAGAATTTCTTTTCAATAGAATTTGCGGCTCTTGATTATACTGATACCAAAAACATCACTTACGCCTATAAACTGGATGGTTTTGACGATGACTGGGTTATTTCGTCTAAACAACGAATCGCCAACTATACAAATATTAATCCCGGAAAATATAATTTCAGGGTCAGATCAACCAACAGCGATGGTGTCTGGACTAATAACGAGCGTGTCTTACCTATCGTGATTTCGCCCTCATTCTGGAAAACAGGATGGGCTTACGCAATCTATATTGTATTACTCATCGTTGCCCTGTATATAATGTTGAGAGTGATCTTTGTTTACTACCGATTGAAAGACAAAGTGGCTCTTGAACACGAACAAACAGAAATGAAAACCCGCTTTTTCATCGATATTTCGCACGAAATTCGTACCCCCTTAACCATGATCATCGCGCCGTTAGAAAATGTGGTAGAAGATAATAGGATTTCGTCAGAAGTCAAATCGCAATTAGAATTGGTTTTGAAGAACGCCAACCGAATGTTGCGTATGGTAAACCAAATATTGGATTTCAGAAAATTACAGAAACGCAAAATGAATATTCAGGAAATTGATCTCTCTGCATTGGTAGCCGATGTTTGCGGCAACTTCGCCAAGACTGCCGAAGCTAAGAACATCAATCTGATTATTGATAATACCATCGGCAATTGCACGTTATGGGGCGATAATGACAGTATTGAGAAATTAGTGTTTAACCTGCTTTCCAACGCATTTAAATATACCCCTGCAGGAAAAAGAATAGAAGTAGTTTTAAGTCACGCAAAAAAAGACAACAGCATCATACTATCAGTCAGAGACGAGGGGTTGGGAATGTCGAAAGATATCCTTAACCGCTTATTTGTCCGTTTCGCCTCGTTCAGCTCTGACAAAAGCAATCCCAGCACAGGTATAGGACTGTCAATAGTAAAAGAAGTCATAGAAAAACATCATGCCAAAATCACAGTCGACAGCGAAATCGGCAAAGGAAGCTGTTTCACGGTATATTTTCAGCGGGGAACAGATCACTTTAAAGCCGATGATGTGATTTTTCAAATACCAAAATCCGAGACAGATATTACCACAAACCCGTCTCTAACAATCGGTGAAACATCACAATCGGAAACCAATGACAATGCACAACTGTCAATCCTGATTGTAGAAGATGATAATGAACTCAGAAAATTCATGAAAACCATTCTGCTCCCTTATTATACAATTTTAGAGTCGGAGAACGGAGCAGAAGCGTATAATATTGCAATCGACATGCAACCCGATTTTATAATCAGTGACATCATGATGCCCGAACTTGATGGATTCGGGCTTTTGAAAAAAATTAAAAGCAACGAAAAGACAAGCCATATCCCATTCATATTATTATCTGCACGGACTAATATCGAGAGTAAATTGGCAGGTCTCGATTATGGTGCGGACGATTATATCACTAAGCCTTTCAGTGTAAAATATCTAAGAGCCAGAATAGAAAACATCATCAATCTGCGCAAACGTCTTTACCAAAGTTTTTCGAGTGCCAATTTTGCAACCGACAAAGCCATTAAAAAAGAAAGAGAGGCTCACATCACTCAACAAGACGAACAATTCATATTGAAGATGAAACATGAAATCGAAAGCAATATCGACAACAGTGAATACGTCGTCAACGATTTGGCTACTGCCATGGCAATGAGCCGAACTGTATTCTTCAAAAAAGTGAAAAGCCTTACAGGACTGTCTCCGGTAGAGTTTATACGTGACATCAAAATTAAATACGCTGCAAAAATGCTTGAACATGAAAACTACTCCATCAAGGAAATTTCTTTCATGGTAGGAATAGGAGACACGAAATACTTTACGCAATGCTTTAAGAAATTATATAATATGACACCAAGCGAATATCGTTCCAAATTCAGAAATTAAGCTGTTTTGAACTTTATAAACCGATTTGAAATCGTAATTTTTCAATCAACAGAAGAGTTACAAATGCACAAAACAGGATTGATGAAAAATCTTAGGGGGTAAATTAACTTAGTCAAAATATCCCCCCGCAGGGCTAAGTATTCTTTTTATTTTTGTTTAAAGGAGGGGCGAAACTTGCTTATCGCCCGAAACAACTCCTATCCATATTATCAGCGTAACAACCATGTCGCTGATATGAGGTATTGATATTTCGACACGAATAACCATCTAAATTCATAACGCCATGAAACAATTTTTAGACGACAATTTTGTTTTGCAAAATGAAACCGCAAAATACCTTTATCATCAGCATGCAGCCCGTCAACCCATCATAGATTACCATTGCCATCTCGATCCGAAATTAATTGCTGAAGATTATCGTTTCGATAACCTTGGCGAATTGTGGCTTGGTGGAGATCATTATAAATGGCGCGCCATGCGTACAAACGGTGTGGATGAGCGTTATTGTACAGGGAAAGAAACTTCAGATTGGGAAAAGTTTGAAAAATGGGCTGAAACTGTGCCTTACACAATGCGTAACCCGCTATATCATTGGACGCATCTTGAACTTAAAACTGCTTTCGGCATCACAGAGTTGCTGAACCCCGAAACGGCTCGTGCTATTTATGATGAATGTACAGCAAAATTACGCACCCCCGAATTTTCAGCACGTTCGTTGATGAAGCACTATAATGTGGAAGTTGTTTGCACAACAGACGATCCTGCTGATTCACTCGAACATCATTTGGCGTTAAAGAATGAAGGCTTTGAAATTAAAGTGCTTCCGACTTGGCGACCTGATAAGGCAATGGCTGTCGAAAATCCGACCAACTACCGCTCATATATCGAAAAACTTTCACAGGCATCAGGCATTACAATTAATAAATTCGCAGATTTAATTGACGCATTGCGTAATCGGCACGATTTCTTTGCATCAGTAGGTTGCAAACTTTCCGATCACGGTATCGAAGAATTTTATGCGGTAGATTATACCGCCAATGAAATTGAAGCTATTTTCAATAAGGTATATGGTGGCAAAGCTCTTTCAAAAGAGGAGATTGTGAAATTTAAATCTGCCATGCTATATGAAGGTGCAATAATGGATTGGGAAAAAGGTTGGACGCAACAGTTCCATTATGGTGCTATCCGTGATAATAACACAAGACTATTCCGCAAACTTGGTCCCGATACAGGCTTCGATTCCATCGGAGATTTTACGGTTGCAAAAGCCATGTCAAAGTTTTTGAACAGGCTTGATATAGACAATCGGTTAGCTAAAACAATCATTTATAATCTCAATCCCCGTGACAATGATCTTGTAGCAACCATGATCGGTAATTTTCAGGACGGATCGATTGCAGGAAAAATACAGTTTGGATCAGGCTGGTGGTTTCTCGATCAGAAGAACGGCATGGAAGCACAGATCAATTCATTATCCAACCTCGGATTGTTGAGCCGTTTTGTCGGGATGCTAACCGATTCACGCAGCTTCTTATCGTATCCCCGCCATGAATATTTCCGCCGAATCCTATGTAATTTGATCGGTACTGATGTTGAAAACGGATTACTGCCGGCTTCACAATTGGATTTTTTAGGCAAGATGGTGGAAGGAGTATCGTATTACAATGCCAAAAACTTCTTTAAATTCTAACATAATTAAACTATGAAAACACAAGTTTTAAATAAATCGACTGTCGACAAAAAAAATCTTCCCGTGAAAATTTTACAATTCGGCGAAGGTAATTTCCTACGTGCATTTGTGGACTGGATGATCGATAAAGCCAATGAAGCCGAAGTAATGAACCACGGAATCACGGTTGTGCAACCGATCGCACAAGGAGCTTCCATAGCGGATATTTTCCGAAAGCAAGACTGTATGTATCATGTTTATCTGGAAGGCATTAAAGATAAAAAGCCTGTAAAGGAAGTACGTCTTGTGAAGAGCATCATGGATATTATTAATCCTTATGACCAATATGCCGATTACGAAAAGCTGTTTTTGAGCGATGATTTGGAAATGATTATTTCAAATACCACCGAAGCAGGTATACGTTATGAAGAAGGAGACAGTTTATCAGCCGAGCCACCAAAGTCCTTCCCTGCCAAAATGACCGCCCTACTCTATAAACGATATAAAAAATACAATGGCGATTGCAATAAAGGCTTACTTATTATTTGCTGTGAGCTTATAGAAGACAACGGGTCTACTTTACGTAACTATGTGTTGAAACATGCTGCTTATAATAAACTTGAAAAAGGCTTTATTGACTGGGTTCAATCATGTTGTCACTTTTACGATACGTTGGTAGATCGCATTGTTCCGGGTTTTCCGAAAGAAAATATTGATGAAATAAAATCTGAGATTGGTTTTGACGACAATCTTGTGGTCAAAGGTGAATATTTTCATGTATGGGCAATCGGAGGAGATTCCATTATCAAAGAAAAACTGCCACTTGATAAAGCCGGATTAAACGTTTTGTTCATGGATGACATAAGACCTTTCAGAGCAAAAAAGGTTCGTATATTGAATGGTTCGCATACGGCAATGGTTCCTGTCGCTCTGCAATTAGGTTGCGAAACGGTTATGGAAGCCTTTAATGTGCCTGAAGTGGAAAAATATATCAACAAAATGGTACAGAATGAAGTTCTGCCATGTATTGAAGGTTCTGAACAGGAGTTACAGGCTTTTGCGGATAAAATTCTCGAACGCTTTTACAACCCTTACCTTAAACACTATTTGAAAGATATTTCGCTCAACTCGTTATCAAAATGGGAAACACGTGATTATCCCACCGTATATGATAATTATAAGGCAGGAAGAGATGCTAAACTTGCAATATTTTCGTTTGCAGCACTGCTTTTATTATACAGTGGTAAGTCCGAAGCCAAGGGGTTTACGCCTAATGACTCATCTGAATTTATTGAATTCATAGTTTCCACTTATAATGCTGATAATATCGAGGCTTGGGTTGAAGGCATTGTAAAAAATAAAACGATGTGGAACAACGATTTTTCAGTGATTCCTTATTTTATTGACGAAGTTACAACCAATATTGAACTGATCAGGGAAAAAGGGATGCATAAGGCTTTAAAACTAATCACAACGTGATTATCTATACATTCAGAGAAGTTCTCAAAATTGGGTTGTTGTCGGGCAGAAAGATACTATTCAAAAACAGCCGAAAAACTGTTACTTATGTTACTTTTTTAGATGAATTCATCGGTATTTAAAACGAAATAAGCGTAATCATTTTCAAATTCATTTACAACTAATAAACACAATAATAAACCCGGGGCAAGACAACTCAAACAACTGGTAATCTGCTTAATAATATCAAAGTTAAAGCAATGAATAAATATCTGAAAATATCTCCGACCGATAATGTGGCTGTGGCAACAACTAACCTTAATGTGGGGGAAATACTGCATGTGGATGGTACAGACATCAGTATCAGGAACCAAATACCAACAGGTCATAAGTTTGCCCTAAGAAATATAGCGAACAGCGAAAATGTTATAAAATACGGATATCCAATAGGTCATGCCATCACGGAAATCAAAGCAGGCGAGCATATACACACACATAATCTGAAAACTAATCTTCATGATAACCTTCAATATAATTATGCGCCTACTCATCCTAAACTTAATATACCCAAAAGCGACCTGACTATTAAAGGTTATTTACGTTACAATGGCGAAATGGGTATCCGTAACGAATTATGGATTGTACCCACCGTGGGATGTGTTAACGGACAGGCTCAGATGATTATCGACAGGATAAAGACCGAACTTGATATTTCACATATCGACGATGTTCGGGTTTATACTCATAATTACGGCTGTTCACAATTGGGCGACGATCATGTTAACACTCAGAAAGCACTTGCCCAATTAGCTAAGCATCCCAATGCAGGCGGGGTTTTGGTAATGAGCCTTGGCTGTGAAAATAATCAGCAGGCTGACTTTAAAAAGATGATGGGTCAGTGGGACGAGAAACGGGTTCGTTTTCTTGTTGCTCAGGAAGTGGAAGACGAAATAGAGGCGGGTTTTGATCTGATGAAAGAACTTGTTGAATATATGCGGAACGACAAGCGTGAACATCTGCCTTTATCGAAGCTGAAAGTAGGGCTTAAATGCGGTGGAAGCGATGGTTTTTCCGGAATAACGGCTAACCCTCTTGTAGGCAATTTCTCCGACTGGCTTATCGCACAAGGTGGTACAACAATATTAACCGAAGTGCCTGAAATGTTTGGTGCTGAAACTATATTAATGAACAGGGCTTGTAATCATCAGGTCTTTGATGAAACCGTAGCTCTGATCAATAACTTCAAAAATTATTTCAGAAAGTATGATCAACCGATTTATGAAAATCCTTCTCCGGGTAATAAAGCGGGTGGTATCACTACACTTGAGGATAAATCGTTAGGTTGCACACAAAAAGGAGGTCATGCCGAAGTGGTAGATGTATTGGATTATGCGCAATCTGTCACAAAGCATGGTCTTAATTTATTGAACGCACCGGGCAACGATCTTGTGGCAGCTTCAGCTTTGGCATTATCAGGCTGTCAATTGGTTTTATTTACCACCGGACGTGGAACACCTTTCGGAGCTTTTGTTCCCACCTTGAAAATTTCAACTAACTCTCGCTTGTTTAACTTCAAAAATAACTGGATTGATTTTAATGCAGGACAACTTCTTGAAGGTAAAGATATGGCTCTTCTTCTAAAAGAGTTTATTGCGTTCGTGGTTGAAGTTTGCGATGGAAAATTGCTTAAACATGAAGAACACGGTTTTAAGGAAATCGCTATTTTCAAAACCGGAGTAACCTTGTGATAAATTATAATCCTCTTGCCTGAATTAATTTTATGTAAATCAATTCAGGCAATTTTCGCACACATACTTCTGTCTGAATTATGCGAGCAAATCAACGTACTTTGATGGGAATATAAATATCTTCTTCCGATCCAGGATCGTTATTTTTGTATTTTTCGCCTAATACTTCAAAGTTAGGTCTCGCATCTAACACATAATTAGAATTAGGTAACCATTCATCAAAAATATATCTGAATATTGAATTATCCGAACTTAAACCCTGATAATGAAATATAGCATATAATCCTTTAGGCAAGACAAAAGTCTTCAGATCAGCAGGCACATCCTCAAATTCTGAAACCTCAACAGCCGCCCATTTCTCAAATTCAGCCGAAGGATCTAAGCCAATAAAATATGAGGGTTGATATATTGTCATCGAAATCAAATCAGCAGATAAAGTATTCTTTATACTTATTGGAAGGAAACTATTCCATAATTCTTCTACTCTAAAATCGACAAGACTCATCATTTGGCTTTTACCGACAAGCCTTTTAGCTTCAACCTCTTGAATTATAGGGGTAATATTCGTCTTGGTGTTCATTAACTGCTTTTCTTAAAGTAATAGAATAATAATAGTATTATAGATCAGGAATAAAAATAACTAAAAATAAAAAAGCCACTGTATGAGTGGCTTCTTATTTCGTGGTCCCACTTGGGCTTGAACCAAGGACCCCCTGATTATGAGTC
>CALYPL010000008.1 GCA_945273835.1 uncultured Dysgonomonas sp.
ATAATCATTCGGTCGCTCAATGTTTATAACTCCGTCACGGTCCAAAAATAGGGTATTGTAATGATTTGTTTCTATTGCATTCATTTGTTAAAAATAGATTTTTTAATCTTGTTCACTCTTATTTTGTTCCAAAGAAATGCAGGAAGCATTTTTTTTATAAACTGACGTATATACGCCTTTATTATATATGTTTTAAAGTAAGCAGAATGTGGGTCGATGCCATTTAATTCGGCTTGCATAGCTATCAATTCTTTAGACCTCTGAACGTCATTATCCACACTTAATCCGCCTTCTGCATTGTATGAACATACTACAACTGGTATTCGTTTGAATTCGAATCCTTTTTTTAACATGCGCAGGCATAATTCTGTGTCGGCTGTGATTTTGTATTTCAGATTGAATCCAATACTTTGAATGACGTCTTTTCTGAAAAAAGCTGCCTGATGTGAAAAAGGCATGAACTCGTTTGTGCTACATATATCACTTGCCTGTATGATATAAGATAATGATGTTGTTCTGAATTCTGCATCGCCATATATGATGGCATATTTATTGTAATCAAAAGCTTCTTTAAATAAAGTGGATATAGTTTCTTCAGAAAAAAAATAGTCGCCGGCGTTCATGTAGTTAATCCATTTACCCGAAGCTTTTTGCAGACCTTTGTTCATTGCATCGTAAACACCTTTGTCAGGCTCACTTATCCAACTATGAATTCTGGACTCATATTTTTTTATGATATCAACTGTCCCGTCATCAGATCCTCCATCAATGACAATATATTCTATATTGCTATAATTTTGATTGATGACGCTTTGTATGGTTTTCTCAATCATATCAGCACCGTTATAAACAACGGTTATTATTGTTATAGTATCATTATATGGTGTTGGCATTTTGATGTTAAAGTAATTTTTCCTGAAAATCTGTATTTGCTTTTTCGTAATCAGCAGGTATTCCTATATCTATAAAATACTTATCAGAAACGTAACCGAAAATAGGTTTAGTTGTTACGCTTTTTTCCAATATTTCTTTTTCAAATGAAAAAGCTTCATACAGTTCTGACGATTCAAAGATACTTTTATTAATAATATATACTCCTCCGTTTATTAAACCTTGTTTACGTGGTTGCTTTTCATTGAATGCAATTATATTTGATGCTGAATCAATATCAACTGAGCCATATCTCTCGAAATTGATCATCGGTTTCAGAGCGATGCAAAGTTGTGAGTTTCTATTCTTTTGTTTTTCTAAGAAATCGTCTGTATTAATATCAAAAAAAGTATCACCATTAAAAGCAAAGAAATCATCACCGGCAATTTTGCTGCATGATAATTTTAATGCTCCTCCGGTACCCAATGGCTTATTTTCGATAACGTAAGATATTTTAAAGGGGTATTTTTGTTGTTCAATCCAATTCTTTACGATTTCCCACTTATAACCCAATGATAGAATAACATGATCAAAATTTTGCTTATTTGCATAATTCAACAAATAATGCAAAAAAGGTTTTCCTGCTACGGGTGCCATACATTTAGGAACGTCGTTTACAATCTGTTGTAAACGAGTGCCGAAACCGCCAGCTAAAATAACGCACTCTTTTGTCATTTCTGATTTGAACTTTTAGTTTCTTTTAGTTTCTTTAATCGTTGCTCATGCAGCTCAACTTTCGGATAGTAAATTTCATATTTATAAAAAGCAAAGAAAAAGAGGAGCAAATATAACATCGGATTTAAGTCAGTCCATCCTTTTATGTTAAGAGCAAGAATGTAGCCCATAATTACTATATATAAGAAGGTTATAGACCAATCTTTAGTCATGCATTGTTTAAGAATTATGAAATCATAAAAGAAATAAAAGAAAGTTCCTATAACACCAAAGTAGACAAACATACGTGTATATCCAACGTCTGTGCCGAAGAAAACTGAACTACCGGTACCGAACAATCGGGTTTTAAATCCTGAAGGTAAAACAAGGTTTACGATCAAACCTTCTGAAGAATCTGTGTGGAAATCTCCTCTTGTACTCATACTGTTAAACAACTCGAAAGCCCATTCTGAATATTCCGGAAAAAATTCAGCGCAAAGCATATAACCTGCTATGAAAAATATTACCCCTGATACAATAAATAATTTGACACGTTTCTTTTCGTTACGGTGGTCTGTAATGTATAATATTGCCAAAAATATTAAGCTGAACCCGAGTCCAACAGTGGTTGTACGGGCATTAAATAACCCAATGAAGAAGATAAAGAAATATAAGAAGATGAGCAAAATAAATTGTTTCTTCTTTAATTTTATTCGCATAATGACGTAAGTCAGTAATATAAGTGCATATCCACAAACAAATCCAGCTCCAAAAAGTCCTGTACCATAACCAATTAAACGCTGCTTTTCGGTGATACTTCGTGCTCTTTCATCAAAAACGGCCTGATGCTGGATTGAAAACAAGAATTCTTTTAAAGGCTCGTTGTAATGCATGGTTAATGATATTGCACACTGCAGAGCCACAGCACCTATGACGTATCCGAATAAAATAAATATTGTAGGTTTATTATGGATTTTAAAAAGTATGCCTATAAGTAAGTAAGCGGTAAAAAACCATCCCATTTGGCTTCTGATGTAGCTTACAACCCAAGCATCGGATGTAATTCCTAATGAATTGACTAATGCCGAAATATTACAGGCTAATATTATTGCGGCAAAACCAAGTAAAGAAATTATTACTTCTTTTTTAAATGGTAAATGATTGTATACATATAAGAATAATCCTATTATACCTGAATAAAATGTGAAAGCTGATCCACGTATTGATATAGCTTGCGGGTAAGTAAAATAGAAAAATAACAGCTGTAAAATTATTACTTTTATTGCTTGTGGCATATTTATTATCCGTATATGATCTTATAAATAGCTGATTTTTTGTAATTTAATCTGAAAATACTTTTTATATATAAAATACATATATCTCGAAAACTATAATAATCTTTGTTATAAAGTGATGATCGTTTCAAGCGCCTAATAGCCTTAAATCCCAATCTTGAGTTTGCACAAAGACGTAACCAATGTAATGATAGCATCCGTTGTAAATAAATATTATCACAAAAAGGTTGTTTCAAGTTTATATCTAAAAGTTTAAAAATAAAATTTTCACATTTATCAATGTAATCTAAAGATGACTCACTGGGGACGCATTCAGCGACAGAAGCATAAATGTCTAAAAATGCCTCATCTTGTGGTAATCCTAAATGATTGCAATGTATTTTGAATACTTGTTTCTTATTATCGACTTGTAATTGTTCATTAACAGAAGAAACTTGTTGTTTATGAACCCGATATAGCAGCAGACCTTCACCGATGTTGGCGAGTTTTGTCAGATAAATTGCCTTAGACCAGAGTGCATAATCTTCTACATGGAGATATTCCTGTTCAAAGCGCAGTCCTAATTCTTTAAAGACTCTTTTGCGCATCATGACTGCAGGATGGCAAATACCGGATTTGAAAAGAAGATAGGCGCTAAGCTCGTTATAATGCAGCGGGTTAGTATGTAAAGATTTTTTTTTCGGTTTGTCTGATTTGAAGGCATAAAAAAGAGTGCTGACAATGTCATGATCTTTATGCTTTTCTAAATAAGCTACTTCTTTTTCGAGCCGATCAGGCAATGCTATGTCATCGGCATCCATACGGGCGATATACTCTCCCGAACATAAAGCAATACCTTTATTTAATGTTTGAATCAATTTAAGATTTGTTTGATTTTCTTCAATTTTTATTCTCGGATCAGTTTTGGCAATTCTGTGTAGAATAGCACCTGTACCATCTGTCGAACAATCATTGATGACAATAATCTCTATGTTTTTATAAGTCTGATTGATAATTGAATACAGAGACTCTTCAACATATTTTTCGACATTGTAGCAAGGTATTAAAACTGAAACCAGAGGTTGATTCATCTTTTTAGCGCAATATCATTATATAATGACAAGTAACCATTTATCATTTTTTCAATCGTAAAGTTAGCAATATAAGTTTTTCTGGCACAATCCGCCATAAATTTATGTCGCTGATCATCGCTTAAAATATACTCGATTTTCTCCGAAAACTCAGAAACCGTGTTGCTTACAAAAAATCCATTTTTGCCGTCAAGAATTTCGGTTATGCCTCCCACGGCCGAAGCTACAGCGGGAACTCTGAACGAAAGTGCTTCGAGTAACGATATGGGTAAACCCTCATAATTGCTTGGCAGTATAAAAATATCAGCATAACGTAAATAATTATATGCGTCATGTATTTCTCCCAAACAGAATACATTATGAGGTAAACCTTGTATCGGATTTTTATTTCCTAACCAAACGAAAGCAAGATTAGGCATCTTATTTGCTATTTCAATAAACAGATCAAATTTTTTCTGTTTAGCAATACGAGCAATGCACATCACAACATGTTCATAATCGGCTTTGATATCTTTAAATTTATTATCAATGATCTGATTAGTAATCTCATTTTTAATAAAATGATCTTCCGTACCGTTGTAAATAAGTCTCACATTATTATATATACCCTCGTCAGCCATTTGGTCTACATCATAACGACTGACACCTACAATATATCGGGCGTGATTTTTCAATGCCTTTTCTATTCTTAAGAAATGAGAGAATCCTTTTCTGACAGAATCAAAACCGTGTACAGTTAAAATTGTTTTTCGTCGGCTGAATGCTAAACGTCCTAAAGCACCCATTTTGGAAGAATGCAGATGTACTACATCCGGTTTGTATTTGATCCGATAATAGATTAACTTAAAGAAAAGGATAATATCCCATAGCGAAATAGCTTTCCGATGTTTTCCAAGACGGATGCGTGTAAAGTTATTTCCGAGTTTGCTCCATGCTTCACCTTCACCACCGTAAAGAACAAAGACCTCGTGTTCGATGCTGAGATTTCTGATCAGATTTGCTACAACTGTTTGTGCTCCTCCATATTCTGAGACGGTTATAACTTGAAATATCCTCATTCTATTTATAATATTTCTTATAAATATTCTGATAATCGTCCGACTTCTTGATTTTTCCTAACCATGTATTAAGTGAATCGAGTAGGATAGGAGCATTCTTTCTTACAGCCCACGCTTCTAAGTGAGTAAAGCCAATCAGCGTTTTATAGTCGATTTCAGGATTAGAAGCAGCCATGCTTTTAGCAGTTTTTTCGTCACAAACAGTATAATCTATTTCTTTTGCTACGACTTTCATAATCAATTGTTCGCTTCCGTACAGCGGATCTTCTACATAATAGATCGTATCCCCAATTTCGTGCGAAAGATTGTTTATACGTAATATAGCAGGAGATTTTTCAGGAACATATATTGTTTTTTTAGCTAATTGTAAATGGCTTCTTATCGGTTCAATACCGTCGTTATAAGCCTTTTTGCGTTGTACCAGAACTTGTTTGCTTTGTGCGATGGCATTTGTGAAATCGAGTGCATCTTTCAGATCAGATGTAGTCGGAATGTTGCGGACAAGAACATCATATTTACCATCCTTAATACCATCTATACTTTTTCCGAGATTGGTTTCAAGCATGATGTCCAGATCAAGATTGGTATAAGATTTAAGTAATTGGATGAGATCATAATTGAACCCGCCTACCGAATCGCCTGATACGAAATACCCCAACGAATTATAATCTGTTACAAAACGGATTTTTCCCTCTTTGCTGATCGCATCATAATCACGTTTAATAGTATCATCGTTCGACGGTTTATAGCTGATGAACAGACCTATTGCGAAAGCAATTAATATAAATATCAAAAATAAATAAGCCTTATTTACTTTCATATTCTAAGTACAATTAGTTATTGAATTTCCATGATAGCCCTAATCGTATGCCTGCAGGATTTACAGGATAGTATGGTACGGTAAATGCATCGCCATTGGTTATACTCGAAGCTGCATTATAATACATAATGAAGAATCGGGTATTTTTCAGAAGTAAATTTAAATATACAGTAGCAATAGGGAAATTGCCGATTTTTGTATCACGTTGATTATAATATTGCATAGTAAGTATATTATAACCCGGAACGTGGTATTTGGTATAAAAATGTCCGTCCACTCCTAACTGATAGTGCAGAACTTTAGCAACAAGACCGGTGATATATGCGTTTGAATACCAACTCAAATCGGGTAGGGGTATAACATCATCGTCACTTGTCATCTGATAAACCATCTTATTATCCCAATGGAAAATACCGGCTTGTAATTGCTGATCAAGTTGTAAAGAAATGACCTGAACACTTCCTGTTTTCTGCGCTGCTACACCGTTTTTATTATAATAAATATAGTTTTGGAGGTTTTCAACTCCTCCGCTGATTTTGGTTCGTGTGTGTGGAACATTTATTTCGCCTCCGACAAAATATCGGCGTGTATCATTAAAATCATAGTTCCAATTCCAATATTTTGACGAGAAATGATTTTGAAAATAACTTGGAGAAATGTCTTTAATATATGCTTTGGCTTTGGCTGAAACATCCTTATCATTTATACTGAATAAAGTAGTAAACTCGCCCCTTAAAGCAAAATCGCCGGCAAGAAAGTTTTTCTCGATTGATGCCCTGTATCTGATATGTTTACCCATTTCGCTCGATAAAATACCTCCAATGGTAAAAGCATTTTCATCGTCTTTTATTTGCATATGAGGTGCCTTGTCTGGTATAGAATATTTCCTGATATCATATTCAATGAAAGCAGTTAAACCGAACTTAACCCATTTCTTGAAACCCTCATTCATTGCCAATGAGAGGGTATTTTTAAGCGAGTAAAACGACATGTAGTCGTTAATGTTTTCGCCTGTATATTTTATGGTTTCATTCGGGAAAATAGTTGCCGGATTAAAAATACTATCCATTCGCTGATCATCAGAAGTGATACTTCTGCGCTGATCATTATAATAAGTTGTTAAAATGATACTTGCAGGCGGGATATAATCTTGTTTTTTACGTGTCACAACCGTGCTGTCATTCAGCCTTACGGTTTCTTCTTCATTACCTAAATCGTAACGGTGATTGAGGTAAAAATAACGCCCTCTCAATTTATTCCAAGTGTCTTCAAGCCGTGTTGGAATATCTACCGAATTGCCACTAAATCTAAGCTCATCGAGATTGGGACTTGTAATATATCTTGAATCAGTAATGCCGCCGTTTTCTCTGTTATATAAACTGTTGAATCCGAAAAAAAACTGCATGGAGTATTTGTCGCCGATGTAACTGCTGTTCAGATCATAGCTTACTCCCTTGTTTGATAATGAATTATAGAAACCCCGTGCGTAAATGTAGTCAAAATCCATTCCGATATTTAGTTTTTTACCGAAGTTAGAAGCCAGTGTGGCACTAAATCTGTTTTCGGATACACGTTTGTTCCCCGATTCCTGATAATATATACTTGAATAAGGTACTTTGGTGTTCAGGAAAATCTGATCTTCGGGTTTTTTACGCCAATATGTAAAAGCATCCTGAAAAATGAAACGTGAGGCTTCTGGACGATTAAAAAATATTTTAGTTTCCGATGCTGAACCTAAATTACCTAAATAGGAAACGGCTACGTCTTTACCGTCAGTAATGGTAGATTGATGATAATTAATAAATGTGGTGTCAAGATCTACAAATTTACGCTCTCCTAAACGGGAAGACACTTTCCAACCATAAATAGGTAATTTTCTTCTAATAGAGTCTTCTTTAGCTTCTTCACTAAGTCTTAATAGCGCTTTTTGTTTTATTCTTAACATCGAAGAATCAATGGACGTATTTTGGGGCTGTGACTTGTCTATCAAAGAATCATTGGAAGTTTTTGAAGGGTTTGATGAAACGGTAGGCACATTCCTTGCCTGTATATGCTTCGTCTCTTGTCCGTATACGCCATAAAATACAATGTATGTGAGGACTATTGCAATTATAAGTCTTTTCATCACTGCAAATTTACATGATAATTCATTCAAAAAAATATACAAAGAGATAAAAATAAACAAAAATCAGCTTTCATTGATATTTGTTCGCTATTCTTAGCAGCTTATTGCATTTATTAGGGTAAGAATTTGATTAAAATAAAAGAAACGGTATTTATAAATACCGTTTCAAAAATATGTATTTTTAAAATTGATTGATTATTATTTTAACCGAATTTCCATTGGGGCAATATCTCTTTCAATACCATCAGGACCTTTGACTTTAATCCCTGAAATAAAGAATAATTTACCTCTATCCATTCTTCGGATTTGTTCAAGCTGGCGTTCCGAGAAACTTCCGCCAGACGACATTTCCTGCATGGCATTACCCATTGCATCTACCATCACGGTACGGAAACTTAATACCGAAAATGGAATATTCAGAATACCATCATCAATGGATGCCTGTATGCCCTTGGCGTTTAATAAAACTGAGCGTGATAAACCACCTTGTTTAAAGGATTTAGCAACACCTTTATCATCGGTATAGGCTATGAATGCTGAAGGGTCAGGTAATTTACGAATACGGAACTCTTTATTCGCCATTATTCTCTGTACCCCATTAACGCGGGCTGAAACACTTACCGTTAATTTTGTGCCTATTCCTCCTGTCGGGCGAACTATCCAATTGTTGCCTTTGCGAACAAGTGAACCGCCTGTTGCATTTACAGATACGTCTTGTGTGGCAACTCCCGGTACAGAGATACTCAACTCGTTATCTATACCCGCATAAACTACATCCATAAGCAAAGGAGCTACGGTTGCCATCGGTTCAATTACGGTATAATCTTGTGCGAAAGGAATCTGACGGATAGAGCCATCGGGGCTAAGCATTTCTAAATGACCTTTAACGTGCTGATTTCCTAACGTATTTGCCGCGATTTCAAGCAGGCCGTTCGCAATCTCTTTGTTATTGACTATTACCTTAGGACGTTGAGTGGTGTCAATAGCTGCCAACACAACGTTAGCCTTGTAACTCATTCCACGCATAACAATTTTTGATTCGGGAATGACAAAAGCATTTAATTCATTAACCCTGAAATCGCTTACATCTATATTTTTTAATAAACTATTCAAAGCTTCACCTTCAGCCTGTTTGATATTAGATTGTAATTCGGATAAGTATGTTAATACGGCAACACTTGGCATACTCTCAAAAGATCCTGCAAGCCAATCCTTATTTTCACTTTTAGCTCTTGGAGTGGGTTCGGTAGAAAGTTCTGTGTTTATAATATTTATTTTTTGTTGGTCATTGATGAGAGAAGTAATTGTATTTCGATAACTGTCAATTTTATTTTTTAGAATTTTACCTTTCCCTTTCATAGGGGCAAGCATCACTTCTGCGGCAGCATCTAAATTGTCTTTGGATTTTAAATTGTTGACATCTGCTTTTTTACCATCGGTTTTTTGTGCTATCTCAATTTTCAACGACTGTATAAGATTATATAACGAATCGGTCTTTGTTTTGATTTCCTGCGCACGATTGTACCAAACACCGGACTTTTCAGGATTGTTTCGGTACGAATTATCCAACTCTCCATACATTTGTTTATTTCTTTCGCTCGTATTCTCAATAGTACGTTGAATATTTTCGTTAACAAGATCGAAACCATCCAATACTTCGGTCGGAATATTAAGAGCGAGCATAGCGATGAAGACCAGATACATCAGGTTAATCATCCGCTGACGGGTATTTATCTTTTTATCAGATGCCATTCTTATAGTTCTAATTTCTGAAACTCTATCTTAATTTTCAATGTATAAATCAATCGAGGTTTAGTAAGCAGAGTTATTATTATTAGTGGTCATAGCTTGTAATAGTCGTGCGTAAACACGATTAAGAGCTTCAATCTGTCGTGTCATCTTTTCAGTTTCACGTTTAAAGGCATAGCTGTCGGCGATGGCACCATCGTAGATAGATTTAATATTTTCGAGACTGTCATTGATATATTTCGACATGGAAGTTTGTCCGTCAACTGATGATAATTGTGATTCTAATACATGGTTGAGGCGTTTGATGTTCTCGTTAAGCAATCTTACATTTTCAGCGAAACCATCATTACCTGTTGTAACTGATGCAGCTTCATCTGCCATTTTCTTATAAGAATTTAAAAGTGACGACGAAACGTGAGTGAGCTCATCAGCGGCTTCCAATGAAATTGGTGGAGTTGCTGATGCTTGTTGCTGTTGATTTCCTGAAGATTGTGATACAAAGGTTTGCTCGCTGAACTGTTGATGATTAACGGTGTTTGTAGATTGTTTGCCACCTGAAGAGAACGCAGTTGAGCCTGCTCCTGAAACAACTGCTCCACCGCCACCAACAATAACAGTTTGTCGGGCTGTTGCTTTCTGGTTTGCCGACAAAGGTATGGAATTATCATTTCTTTGTACGGCATCATTACCGGTTGAACCAACAACTACTATTCCGCCGTTGCTTATTGCTGCTTTATTTTTGTCGTCTTGTTCTAAAGGGGCACCGGCCATAGTTGGGTCGAAAGCCGAGAAGATAAACACGAGCGCTTCGGTTATCATACCTACGGCAAGCAGTATGTTTCCGCCCGATACGTGTATAATTTTAAACATTGCGCCTAAAATCACAATAGCGGCACCAAAACTATAAATATAATTGATATAACGCTGACCTTTAGCTGTAGCCAAAAATGCTTCGAATTTATTTCTCTTTCTCATATCTAATTAATCATTTTTCCAAATTCTTATAGTATAATAACTGATTTACGGGATTTTTATTGTTGAATATTATTTAAATATTAATGGCTATCATAAAATTATTTAACTTTGAAAAAACGATAAACTTAAAAAATACCATTATGAGAATCAAAATTCTTTCATTAGCTTTTTTTTCCATATTTCTATTGTTAGGAGAGTGTTCTTACGGTGCTGAATATAATGTTATACGGAAGCAAACTTTTCTTTACTCCGTAAAAGGTACAGATTCGCTTTATCTTGATAAATATGATTTGCCTGAGATGGTTTCTGAAAAGGAAAAGCCATGTATGATATTTGTGTTCGGTGGTGCGTTTACACATGGTCAGCGAGATGCGCAAAAATACCTTCCTTATTTTGAGCATCTGATGAATAAAGGTTATACAGTGGTATCGATTGATTACAGATTAGGATTAAAAAATGCTCTGACTGTTAAAGAAGTAACTCCTAATGAGTTTATCGCACTTTTCGATAAATCTATCAGTATGGCGACAGAAGATCTTTATGATGCTACTCGATATATTCTTAACAATGTGGTGGAATGGAATATTGATCCTTCTGCCATATTGGTTACAGGTTCGAGCGCAGGGGCTATAACCGCATTGCATGGCGAATATGGAATTTGCAATCAATCCGAACTGTGTAAAGTTTTACCTATCGGATTTAATTATGCCGGAATTATTTCTTGTGCCGGTGCTATATTTTCTAAAACCGGAGGTTTGAATTGGGGCGAAAATCCTGTACCTATTCTTTTATTGCATGGTGATGCTGATAAAAATGTGCCTTATGATAAGATTGAAATATCACAAATCGGACTTTATGGCTCAAAATATATAGCTGAGCAATTGAATTTAATGTCTAATCCCTCATATTTTTACGATATAGAAAATTCAGGGCATGAAGTATCTGAAGAATCGCTTATTCAGAATCAGAATGAGATTGATATTTTTCTTGATAGATTTGTCAATGAAAAACGTCCGCTTATCATTCATGAAAAAATCAGACAATTGGATAAACCACTAATGCCTAAAGACTTTAGTCTCGAAGATTATATTAAAGCGAATATGTAAATTGATAGAATGTCTGCTGTGGAAATTTAAATAAATTCATCAGGAAGATTGACAAAATACAGTTTACCGCTGGCACGAGTTATAGCAGTATAAAGCCAGCGGTAAAAATTTATACCCATATATTCTTCCGATATATAACCTAAATCCAGAAAAACATTTTTCCACTCTCCACCCTGAGCCTTATGACAGGTAATAGCATAAGCAAATTTAACTTGTATGGCATTGAAATAAGGGTTTACTTTCATTTGCTTCATTTTACCCGCCTTTGTAGAAATATTAGAATAATCCTCAAGAATATTATAGAATAATTCATTTGAACGTTCTCTGCTTATTCCTGCCGTGTCAGATTGCAAAGCGTCAAGCAATATTTTTACTTCGAGCTCGGTATCGTAATCAATACTTCTAACCAGAACGTCACAGAAACGAAATCCGTAAAGCTCCTGAGTGCTTCGTATTCTCAATACCTCCAATATTTCACCATTAGCTAGAAAATCAATACCTTCAATATTTTCTGTCCAAAAATAATTGTTTTTGGTGATCATCAGTAAATCTCCTGCCGAAAGTTCTTCCTCCCGCCATAGAATGCGATTTCTGACACCTTGATTATAGACGTTGCAACGCTTATTAGACCTTGAAAGAATAATCGTGTTTTCAACTCCGTCACGATCGTATGCCGATGAGATTTCGTCGATCAGATCTTCTCCAGAAATACGTTTCACGTCCGAAAAATCTTTCAGAACAAGTTTAGGATAAGATTCGGTCGTTCCTTCGCTCAGAGCATTGCGCAGATTGGTAGCATTGAATAAAATACCCGAATCGCCTGCCTGACGTACAATCTGTGTCATGGTAGCCGAAAAGACTTTCAAACCGTAGCCTTCCAAAACGTTTTCTTGTAACGCAGGGCTTTCTTCTTGCATGACAGGGGGCAACTGAGCCGTATCACCAATTAGTAACAATCGGCAATTTTCACCCGAATACACGTAATGAATCAGATCGTCAAGCAGGCGACCTGTTCCGAATACAGCGGAGTCAATACCGTCATTACTGATCATAGATGCTTCGTCAACTATAAATAGGGTATCGGTATGAAGATTGTCCATAATTGAGAAATGACCCATATCTTCCGAGAAACGTTTTTGACGATAAATTTTCTTATGAATTGTGAATGCAGGATGGTTTGCGTAGGCCGAAAAAACTTTAGCTGCACGCCCCGTAGGTGCAAGCAATACCGTTTTTTGTTTTAACGATGTCATGGTTTTGACCAAAGCCCCGAGCATTGACGATTTACCTGTACCTGCGTATCCTTTCAGAAGAAAAAGGATTTCGTTTTCTTGCAAAAACAAAAAATTTACAATGCCGGCTAATATTATATCTTGTTCATCCGTAGGGGTGAACGGAAAGTTTTCTTTGATCTTTTTTAAGAAAAAATCGTTGATCATCTTTATATGTGGATATTTAATAGAGACCAAAAATAGCAGATAATAATAACTTTTTTTATTTTTGTGTTTAGAAAAATTAAATATGCTTTTACCATTAACATTTGATTTAGATCAATCGGAGAAATATGTTCTTTCAATACGTATATCGCCCGGAGGATTTATGTTTTCGATGTCAGAGCCCGGAAATCGTAAGAATTACAGTTTGCAAGATACTGAGTTTTTGCCCGGAACATCGCTGATGGATAATGTGAAGAAGTTGGTTTTTGATTTGAACTATCTGACTCTCCAGTATAAGGAAACGAACGTCATAGTAGTAACACCTGAGTATGATCTTATACCCGACACCTATTTTTCAAAGAGTGAGCAGAATGATGTATATAAATTTGTTCATAATGATCAGGTGGGGCATATCATGCACGATTTTAATAAGAGCCAGGGTAATTATACAATATATAATGTTGAGAAGGAAATGTACGAGTTTCTTTCACGCAACCTATGTAACCCTCAATTCTACAGTCATATAAATCTGTTGATAGATTATTTTGATATACAACATAAAGACGATAACGAGACTTCAAAAATGTATTTATATTTCCATGATAAAATTATGGATGTTTTGTGCTACGAAGGTACAAAGCTAATACACAGTATGTCTTACAATGATCGCTCTTATCTCAATCAAGCCTATTATGTTTTGAAAATATGGGAAATGTGCAAATTTAATCAGTTGGATGGAATACTATATCTTGGTGGTGAAGTTGACAATTCTTTGATATTGATGTTTCAGAAATATATTAAAACTATTGAACGTACAGGACCTTTCAGCGAAGTATATCTTTGGCACGAAGATGCACAGAAAGCACCTTTAGATTTACTTGCCCTTTCGATATGAGAATAATAAGCGGAAAATATAAAGGCAGGAGATTTGAGCCTCCTAAAAACTTCAAAGCTCGTCCTACCACGGATATGGCTAAAGAGAGTCTATTTAATGTTTTGAATAACTTGATTGATTGGGAGGAAACAACAGCTCTTGATCTTTTCGCGGGTACAGGGGGAATTAGTTTTGAACTCATATCACGAGGTTGCCCACAAGTAACTTGTATAGAAAAAAATCCAATACATTATGCTTTCATTGAAAAAGTGCGTAATCAGCTAAATATTCAGAGTGGTTTGCAGGTTCTCAAATTGGATGTTTTTAGTTATTTGAATCATTGTTCTGAAAAATACGATCTTATATTTGCTGACCCTCCTTATGATTTAAAAAATTTCATGGAAGTACCTGAATTGATCTTAGAAAATAATCTAATTAAAGAGGGCGGAATATTTATACTTGAACATCCTAAAGATTACGATTTTACCAATTTGCCTTTATTTTTTGAAAGACGACATTACGGAAGCGTCAATTTTAGTATATTCAGAAAATAACACATATTTAAGTATTAACCTTAAGGCTATCTAATCGTAAGATATCTGTATTTAATAATTTAAATTTGTTGTTTAATAACATCAAATTCATTCAGCTCATCATGATATCAATATTGTTTGATGAGCTATAGTTATAAATTTATCATATTTTTAAGTTCTGTTTTAAAAC
Organism: uncultured Dysgonomonas sp.; assembly: GCA_945273835.1. GTDB lineage: Bacteria > Bacteroidota > Bacteroidia > Bacteroidales > Dysgonomonadaceae > Dysgonomonas. The sequence continues at coordinate 14,816 of CALYPL010000008.1, forward strand.
TGATAAACTCATCTTTTAAAGCACTTTAAGATTATGTTCAAAAAATAATGTCTTAAATTATTAAAAAAAATACAATTAAATATTAAGCGAAAATTAACTATTATGTTTTTATGTTAATTAATAATTAAATTTTATAACAATATATTTCATTTAAATTATTTATACCTTGACTGCGTTTTGTGAATAATTGTTTAACTGATATTTAATTTTTATTATGAGACAAAAACTTCGCATGGGAATGTTAGGGTTTTATATTTTCCCATTCTTATTGTTTATTATTCCACTACAAGTATTTTCTCAAACAAAGCAAGTTGCAGGTACTATTAAGGATGGCTCAAATGAAGCACTAATCGGTGTTAGCGTTACCATAAAAGGTACAGCAGTAGGTACAGTCACAGACGTCGATGGAAGGTATAAAATATCCGTACCCAACAATGATGCGATTCTTGTGTTCTCGTATGTAGGCTATGACAAAGTAGAAGAAAAAGTTGGTAATCGAGAGGTAATAGATTTAGTCCTTAAAGATAACACGCAAGCACTTGAAGAAGTTGTAGTTGTAGGTTTCGGTACACAAAAAAAAGTTAACCTAACAGGTTCCATTGCTTCAGTAGATCAGAAGCTGTTGGCTGACAGACCTATGAGTAATATTTCGGCAGGGCTGGCAGGAACTTTACCCGGTGTAACAATTTCTCAGTCAAGCGGTCTGCCCGGTGCTGATAATGGAACAATAAGAGTACGTGGGGTAGGTACACTTAATAATTCAGACCCAATGATTATTGTTGATGGGATAGAATCCACAATGTCTAATTTAGATCCGAAAGACATTGAATCTTTAACAGTATTAAAAGATGCGGCGAGTGCGGCTATATATGGATCAAAAGCATCAAATGGAGTCATTCTTATAACCACAAAAAGAGGTAAAGCTGGTGTTTCTAAAATAAATTACGGAGGATATGCAGGTTGGCAAAGTGCTACAAATCTACCTAAATATATGGGATCATACGAATATGCTCTGTTATATAATGAAGCTGCCGCTAATGATGGAAAATCGGAACTTCCGATATCAACTGAAAAACTTGAGCAATTCAAGAATGGTACAGGTATTAACACAGATTGGCAGGATTTATTGTATCAGGGATCAGGATATCAAACAGGGCATAATATCAGTGCCAGAGGAGGTTCAGAAGCTGTCCGTTATATGTCTTCGCTTGGCTATTTAAGACAGGATGGAATAATCAAACATTCAAGAAAGGAACAATATAATTTTCGCACAAATCTGGATATTAAGTTAAACCCAAAACTGGACGCTGGCTTTGATGTTGTCTATACACGTATGGATTTGGATGAACCAACAAACAGTTATGTCGGAGGCGGAGTTGATCAGATTATTCGGCAAGCTAATATCATAGCTCCTTGGATACCATATAAAGACAAGAATGGAGATTATGGAACTAACGGTGATGGTAATCCCATAGCTTGGATAGATTTAGATCAAAGAATTAAAAGGAAAAGGAGTTATTTTACAGGAATAGGTACTTTGGTTTATAAACCAATGGATGGATTGTCAGTAAAGGGAGTATTATCGTATAAAACTTATAATCAAGATGAAAACGAGCATATAAAGGACATACAATACAATCCATCAAAATATCATGGACCAAACAAAATGTATCAAAGGGATACAATGGACGAAACCGTGATGACGGACGTCTATGCTACTTACGATAAATCTTTTGCTCAAAAGCATTCTATCTCAGTGATGGGAGGATTTCACTCCGAATATTTTCATCGTAAATATACTGAAGCATACCGACAGGATTTTGCTAATAATAATATTGGAGATATTGATGGAGGAAGTGCATCGGGGAAAAACAATAGGGGATATACGCGTGAATTATCTATGCTTTCATGGTTTGGCAGAGCAACCTATAACTATGCTGAACGCTATCTTTTAGAGGCTAATGTAAGATATGATGGAACATCTCGTTTTGCAAAAGGAAATCGTTGGGGAGTATTTCCTTCATTCTCTGCGGCATGGCGTATGTCCGAAGAAAGTTTTATAGAACCTTTGAAAGACTATTTTTCTAATATTAAATTAAGAGCATCTTGGGGTAAATTAGGTAACCAATCCGCTTTGGGCGATTATTATCCGACCGTACTTACTTTGACAGGAGCAGATCAGAGCTATCCGATTGGAGGAACTATACATTCGGGATATGCTTCAGTTTATGCTAAAAATCCAAAATTAAAATGGGAGAGTTCACGAACTTGGGACTTTGGATTAGACTTCAGCCTCGTAAAAGGTGTTGATGTGAGCATTGATTATTATGACAGACTGACAAGTGATATTTTAATGCAACTACCAACTCCTGATACATATGCCTTGGATGATTATTGGGCAAATGCGGGAAAAGTATCTAATAGGGGGGTAGAATTGTCGGTTAATTATAATACACGAATTAATAATGTGACCATATCATTTGGAGGCAATGCTTCATACAACAAAAATAAAATTAAAAATTTAGGAGGAGTTGACCGTTTCTTAGATGCTGGAGACAATAAGAAAATGGTAGCAGTGGGGTATCCTGTAAATAATCTATATGGATATTTAACTGACGGTTTATATCAGACAGATCAAGATATATTAAATTGGGATAAAGGACAAAATTTTATCGGTTCACCAAAGAAAGGAGACCTTCGTTATGTAGATACTAACAAAGATGGTAAAATAGATGCCAATGATAGAGTTATGTTAGGTTCTACTGATCCGAAATACACATTCGGATTCAATATTGGTGCAACCTATAAAGGTTTTGATTTAATGGCTTTTTTTCAAGGAGTAGCTGATGTTAAAGGATACCTATCGTCAGAAGCATATGGTGAGATTAATGGAGATTCGGGAAAGCCGACTACGTTTTGGCGTAACAGATGGAACGAAAATAATACCGATACCAAAGTCCCGAGAGTCAGTACAAGAGGCAAAAACGCATATAGTTCAGCCAACCGCGTGTCTTCGTATTGGCAGTTGAATGCAAACTATCTTAGAATGAAAAACCTACAAGTTGGATATACTTTTCCAAAATCCATAACAAGTAAAATCAACATCGAAAAATTAAGGTTGTATTACAGCGGTCAGAACCTATTTACTATTACCAATTTTGCCAAAGGATGGGATCCTGAATCTCCGATAGGCAGAGGTAGTCACTATCCTCAAGTAATGGTAAACACATTTGGTATTGATGTCACATTTTAAGTTAAAATAACATGAAAAATTATATATATATCGTTTTAACAGCAATTTTGTTTAATTCATGTTCCGATTTTTTAGATCGTGAACCTAATGATACACTTTTTCCCGGAATATTCTGGGAAACAGAAAACGATGCAAAACTTACGTTAACAGCTTGTTATAGAGATTTTGAAGGAGAAGGAATTCTATATAATGATTGTGCATCAGATAATGCATATAACTTTCATCGACACGAAGGCTATCAGGCACTTGGCGATGGCTCAATTGTAGCCGGTGAAACCAATGCCGTGTCTTTTTTCTCATACACTACGATAAGAAAATGCAATGAATTTCTCGAGAATATTGATAAAGTTCATTTTAAAGACGATGCAAATCTAACCGCTCAACAAAAGAAAAATGCAATGATAGCAGAAGTAAGGTTTATTAGAGCATATCGTTATTTTATAATGACTCAATTTTATGGAGATGTTCCGCTTGTAACAAAAACATTTAAAACACCTGATGAGGCAAAAGTATCACGAGACTCCAGAGAAAAAGTAGAGCAATTTATAATAACAGAACTTCAAGATATCTCTAAAAACAAATACCTTCTAGAGCATCAAGATCAGTCCAACAAAGGGCGAATTACATTAAGTGCAGCTCATGCCTTATTATCCAGAATACATTTATACAGAAAAGAGTATGCGGAAGCCATCGCAGAAGCAAATTTGGTAAAAGGGCATTCATTATTTCCGAGCTATGAAGGTTTATTTTTACTGGCGAACAACAATAATTCAGAAGCTATATTAGAATATCAGTATGTAAAAGATGAATATCAATTAGATTTTACACCTTATCTGCCTAATAGTGCAGGTGGATGGTCGTCAGTAGTTCCATTACAGTCATTAGTCGATAATTATGAAACAATAGATGGTTTGACAATTGACGAGGCAAAAGCTAACGGAACATATGATGAATCTAATCCATTTGTAAACAGAGATCCACGTTTAAGAGCTACTATCATTTATCCGGGGCAAATATGGGATGGTCAAATTTATTCTTCTGTGGTAGTTGGTGATCTTGATCATTTTCAATCAGCAAATAATGCTACATCTTCAGGATATAATTTCAAGAAATATTTTAGTAACCTTGAACAATATGGAGGAAATTATTGGAATACAGGAAAATATTTGATGATAATTCGTTATGCCGAAGTGTTATTGAATTTAGCTGAAGCTAAAATAGAAAAAGGAGATATTGATGATGAAATGTATGCGTCATTGAATGCTGTGCGCAAACGTGCTGGACTTCCAGAAGTAAATAAGTCAAAATACAACAATCAAGCTAAATTAAGAGAGTTAGTCAGAAGAGAAAGGCGTTCGGAATTTGCATTTGAAGGTTTACGGAGATTTGACATTATCCGTTGGAATATAGCTAAAGATGTAATGAATGGAAATGCATATGGGTGCCGTCAAATCAAACCAAACGCAGAATGGCTGAAAGGTCAGTTACCAAATGGGGACTATAATGTAAATTTAACAGAAGCTCCGATTATTGTTGAAAAAAGAACCTTCCATGATAGAAATATGTTGCTTCCAATACCGCAAGATGCAATAGATAAAAATAAAAATCTATTACCAAATAATCCCGGATATTGATTGTGGATATAGTAAAAAAATGGAGATTTGAATAACAAATCTCCATTTTTTTACTATATATATAAGATGTTTAGAAATCGATGTTAAATTGTAAATTAGTATTTATATAATTGAATTTTAATACAGTATTTTATAAATCTTTTACCAAAATCGTTTTTTCTTTATCAATTATGAGTTTTCTTATCTCTATTATTTTATTCCATTCATCTTTAAAATTGGGGATTTTATCAATTTTAAAATCCTCAGAGCCATAATTGTCTATCTTGTCAAAAAGATACGCTACAGTGATGTGATTAATATCAAGAGCCGGAATATAGGCGGGTACCCTTTCAACATCACTTTTGGTTTCGGTAATAATATTAATCTCAAGAAGGAAGTACAAAATATCGCTTAATAATTTCGTTGGTATTTCATGTTTAGATGATAGCTCATCAGCAGTATAAGGTTTCTCACCTTTTTCAAAACGTTTACAAATCAATCCCGTAACAGTTAAGGTTATAAAGTCTTTATATCGGCGACTGATATTCTTGGTTTCATGCTCAAAGTTAAATTTGTCAACATTCTGAAATGCAAAGCTCAACTCGACACCAAATAAACATATAAACCATGATAATTGCATCCATAGAAACAATAAGGGAAGGGCCGCAAAAGTACCGTATATAGCATTATATTTCGATATCCATATCTGACCGCTGATGTATAACATTTGAAATATCTGAAAAGCAATACCTGTTAAAATTCCCGCTATAAGCGCTGGGGTAAAATTTACTTTTGTGTTTGGTATATAGATATATACAAACGTAAATATCAGTATTGTGATGAAAAAAGGAATAAGTTTGGTTACAGGACTGACAACAATCTGAAGTAAAGCAATATTTACGGATGAGTTAAGAATGATGGATAATCCCGCATTGAGTATTAAAACAATAGGCATCAGTATAATAAGAGCCATATAATCAGTAAACTGGCGGTAATATGAACGCCCGTTTTTAATATTCCATATCGTATTGAAGTTGTCTTCGATTGACGAGAGCAGGTTAATGACTGTATATAATAACATGACCACGCCGACACCAACAAATATTCCCCCTTGAGCATATTTGATTGAATTATCAATGGCGCTCATTGCCTTTTGAAGTAAGTCGGCCTGTCCTTTAAAGTATGAAAATAGTTCTGTCTCTACCAGATTCTGAAAACCGAAACCCCGTGCTATAGCAAACAATACCGCTAACATAGGCACAATGGATAGGAGAGTGCGATAAGTCAGGGCAGCCGCCCGTGTATTCAATTCAGAACTGTCGATGTTTCGGACTGCGAGAATAAAGGCTTTAACGATATTATATAATCCGAACTTTTTGGGTGTTATATCAGAACGTTTTAAACGCCAGATATCATAAGTGAAAAAACGTATGGTTTTTTCAACAAAATCTTTAATCTTAGATATTATTGACATATTAATACAACACCCATTATAGCTTTATAGTTTAATAAGCTTTTGCAAATACTACACGCTGATTAGATGGTTTACCTGTAACCATGCATTTACCCGGTGTTTTGTCTCCTTCCAAAGGTATACAACGGATAGTGGCTTTTGTTTCTGATTTTATTTTTTCTTCGGTTTCAGATGTACCATCCCAATGAGCGAGAATAAACACGCCATCTTCAATTTTTTGTTTAAACTCTTCGTAGGTATCAACCTCAATAGTATGAGCAGTACGAAAATCTAAAGCCTTCTTGTAAATATTTACTTGAATATCATTCAATAAATTTTTGATATAGAGGTCAATTCCTTCACAAGATACAGTTTCTTTAGTCAACGTGTCACGACGGGCAACTTCAACCGTATTATTTTCAAGATCACGACCTCCCATTGCCAGACGGACAGGTACGCCTTTCAACTCATATTCCGAGAATTTCCATCCCGGTTTTTTGTTATCGGCGTTGTCGTAACGTACACTGATACCAAGATCTTTAAGCGATTTAACGATGCCTGCTACCTTTTCATTTATTTGTTGCAATTGATCTGTATTTTTGTAAATCGGCACGATAACAACCTGATAAGGAGCTAATTTAGGAGGTAAAACCAAACCGTTGTCATCTGAATGAGCCATAATCAAAGCACCTATCAGGCGGGTAGATACTCCCCATGAAGTAGCCCACACAAAATCTTGCTTACCTTCTTTGTCAGTAAATTTCACATCAAATGCTTTGGCAAAATTTTGTCCGAGGAAATGTGAAGTTCCGGATTGCAAAGCCTTTCCATCTTGCATCATAGCTTCGATGGTATAAGTTTCAATTGCTCCGGCAAAACGCTCAGAAGCAGATTTAACACCTTTAATAACAGGCATAGCCATATATTCTTCTGCAAATTGGGCGTATACTTCAAGCATTTTACGAGCTTCAGTTTCCGCTTCATCTTTTGTTGCATGAGCAGTATGCCCCTCCTGCCAAAGAAATTCAGCAGTACGAAGGAAAAGACGTGTACGCATTTCCCAACGAACCACATTTGCCCACTGATTGATAAGTAAAGGCAGATCACGATAGGATTGTATCCAATTGCGATAAGTATTCCAAATTATAGTTTCGGAAGTTGGGCGTACAATTAATTCTTCTTCAAGTTTTGCTTCGGGATCAACGATGACACCGCTTCCGTTGGGATCATTTTTAAGGCGATAATGTGTGACTACGGCGCATTCTTTAGCAAAGCCTTCCACATGATCAGCTTCTTTGCTAAGGAACGATTTCGGAATAAAAAGCGGAAAGTAGGCATTCATATGTCCTGTTTCTTTAAACATATCGTCGAGTTGACGCTGCATTTTCTCCCAAATCGCATATCCGTAAGGTTTGATAACCATGCAACCGCGAACAGCAGAATTTTCTGCCAGATCGGCTTTCATAACCAGATCAAGAAACCATTGGCTGTAATCCTGACTGCGTGAAGTCAGTTCTTTCAATTCTTTTGCCATATTTTTAATTCTTTTTTTTCAGAGATTTACTTACAGATGCTATGATGACAATAATCGCCCCGAAACATCCGATTATTAAATAAGCCCATTCCATACCTCCAAATCTTTTTGAAATATGTGCTACAAGAGAGGGTGATATTAGTGGACCTAAAAAACTTATACTAGACATGATTGTGAGTGCGGTACCTATCGGTGTTTTAGCTTTTTCGCCTACAATACTATAAATAGTCGGAACTACACACGAAATACCTAAACCAATTAGCATGAAACCAAAAGAGTTGATAATTATCCTTAATGTGAAATTATCAATATCGAAAAAGACAGCTGTTAAAGTAAAACCGATAAAGAGGAAGCTGCCCGCTAATTTTAATACGGTTGTTTTAGACCAAATACGGTAGGCCGTATTTGCCAGAAAACGACCTACTGAAATCATAACCATACAAATCAGAAAACCGATCTGTAAAGTTTTGGGTGCTTTAATCACTGATTGAAAATATATATCGCTCCAATCGAAGATGGTATTCTCTATAATCAAAGCTATCAGCCAAATAACTCCTAACTGTATGAGAATGGTTTCCGGCAATCTGAAACTTTTTTTCTTAACTTGTTCTTTTTGAATTTCTGAATTGTTTGCTTCGGCCGACGCAGTAGTATCATTTAATAAATATCGTGTATTGAATCCCACAATTAATAAGGTTATTACCGACATAATTGCGAAATGATTGAAGATAGACAAATTCAGGTTTATAAATATAAAACCGATTAATGCACCGATACATGCCGATACACTCCAACCAGCATGGAAAGTGGCAATAATGGATTTACCATAAATACGTTCTACTTCAATGGCTTGTGTGTTAAGCGAAATATCAGTCATATTCCAGAATATGCCAAATAAAAAGATCATCAAGCCGAATATGTAGATATTAGGAGTCAGCCCGATTAAGAAAAGGGTTACAATAAAGCCTGTCAGACTGATAATTGTTGTTTTTTTACTTTTGATAAGTGGTAACAAAAAACCTACGCTCGGTATAGCGATAAACTTACCTATTGGCAACAGAGATAAAAGCAAAGCTAAATCTGATAAATCACTTATCCCATAATGTTCTTTGAGATCAGGCAAGCGGCTGAAGAAACAAGCAAAGCACAAACCCTGTGCTATAAAAAAGGACAAAACCGCATAGCGGATTCTGTCTTTCGAGTACGAAAGAGTAGGTTCAGTCATCAAATAATTTATAAAAAATTGCCCTGCAAAAGTAAGAAGACTTTATCAAAAATGACTAATAAATAACAGATAGTTTTGTAATTAATGCTTATAGAAGCGTTATTCAATTATTCTGTAGTGTATATTTTAATATTTAGTGCATAAATTCAAATTGAGAATAACATTTAAAAACACATCAGCCTCATTTATTTTAAAAGTTCTTAAGCATACCGGTAATATCACATTACCGCTTGCATCCTAATAATTCTTATTCTATTTTTGCAGATCAATACAAACTAAGCTTATGACTATATCTAATCTGTTCAGACTTTTGACTACGGGAGTTGCTTTGACTTTCGGTTTAACGGCTATTGCCGAAGGGAATGCTTCTACCAATAACGATGCTGTTGAAGAAGTTTTTGCACCAAAATATGTCAAGTTAGTTCAGACTCCGACTAAAGTTGATTTAACTTTATCAGATGGTCAAACTCTATCTCTACCTCAATATAAGAAAGTAGAGAAAACTTATCCATTCTCCGCATCTTTAAACGATCAGCTTAATATTAAAACCAATTTTAAGAAACAGACGCTTAAAAATAAACTTGCTGAGCAAAACGAAATCAAATTACTTTCTAAAAAATTGCAAATAGACAGTATTGATGTAAACTATATTGATTTTTATCGTGAAATAGCCAATTGGTTAGGTACACGTTATTGTCTTGGAAGTATGAGCCAGAATGCGGTTGACTGTTCAGGTTTTACAAAAATAATATATAGCACAGTATTCAATAAAGATATACCGCGTACAAGTCATGATATGTCTAATTCGCTTACACAAACACTGTCTGTTGATCAGCTTCTTCCAGGCGATTTAGTGTTTTTTGCTACAAGAGGAAAGAAACACATTAATCATGTGGGAATGTATATTGGCGAAGGAAACTTTGTACATGCTTCGATAAAAGGTGTAAAAATAAGTTCCCTGAGCGAAGGTTATTACCACAATACATGGCGGAAAGCAGGACGTATTGAAACTGAATCCCTGTAACTTTTTGCATAATTTTAATATCATAAATCATTCTGCCGATTAAATTGTTTTATATTTGAATAAGATATAAAACAATTCGTTATGAAGAAAAAATTGACAATTGCCCTTGTAGCGCACGATCATCGTAAAGCCGACATGGTAGACTGGTGTTATCAGAATTCTGGTTTTTTAGCCCAGCACCATCTTGTTTGTACAGGTACTACTGGTGCATTGATTAGAGAGGCTTATGAAGAGAAAGGTATACAAACCGAAATTACTTGTATGAATTCGGGTCCATTAGGTGGCGATGCCGAGATAGCTGCAATGGTAGTCCGTCATGAAATAGATTTAGCTGTTTTCTTGATAGATGATTTGAATCCGCAACCGCACGAAGCGGATATTATGATGTTATTGCGCCAATGTAGGGTACACAACGTGCCTATCGCCTGTAATAGATACAGTGCTGACCTTATGTTGACCAGTACATTATGGGATGATGATAATTATGTACCGACTAAACCTCTTTATGAAAATTTTGACAGGGCTGCTTTTGATGCTATATACAAGAAAATCAGACACTAAATAAAAGCTATCCTATCTGATAGGCTTTTTAATTACATTGTCCCCATATTCAAATATTACATATTTTGCAGGTATATTCGCTTCGAATGTGAATAAACGGGAAGGTTTCATTTTATAATCACGCTTTTCCAGTACTTGATGCACACTATATTGAATGTGCAGAATGCTATCTGTAACAAATGCTTTGTTAAGAATAATTCTGGTGTCGTATCTTGTCTCGGGAAGTACTATTGCTCCTGCTAATTTTTTCGAATAATCAATCTTTGAATCGTTGTCCGGTATAACTTTAATGGACGAAAAATATTTGTTGAAATTATTATTATTCAATATATATGCTTCAGTGGTTTTAGGCGAATTTTTAGGTAAATATCCATTTATTATAGTTAAATCTACAACATTATTATCATTGCCATAATTGACGTTACATGCGTTTAAGCATGAAATAATTATACAGATTGTGATTATATAGACATGAAAATATTTCATAAATAGATTAGTTGTTTTTTGATAAAACTAAACGTTGAGATACGATTTGGGGAATTTCTTCCTCATAATGGGTTACATAGATTAATGATTTATTATCTGAACAAAATTCTTCAATAATCCGTTTCACCCTTTGTTTATTAAAAATATCAAGACCATGCAGAGGCTCGTCCAGAATAAGTAAATCAGGATTCTTCACAAACACCCTTGCCAATAATACCAAGCGTTGTTCTCCTGACGATACACTAAGAAATGATGAGTCTTGAATATGTCTAATCCCGAAAATATCCATCCATTCAAGAGCTTGGATTTCTTGCTCATTATTGTATTTACGATATAGACCGATTGTGTCGAAAAATCCTGAAGCGACAACATCAATACACTTCACGTTTTTCAGATAATACAAATGCATTTCGGGCGATATGTAACCAATTCGTTTCTTAATATCCCAAATGCTTTCGCCTGTTCCGCGTTTTCGGTCAAATAAAGTTATGTCGTTTGCGTATGCCTGTGGATTGTCGCCGCAAACAAGACTAAGTAAGGTAGATTTACCTGAACCATTCGGTCCCAGTAAAGCCCATTTTTCGCCTTTTTTAACTTGCCAGTCTAATCCGTTCAGAAGTTTACGGTTTCCATAACTGACGGAAATATTTTTGAATAGAATCGCGTTATCGAAACTCAATTTTTCATTCCGGCGGAAGACAACTGGTTCTAAAAGGGAACTATTATGTTTATTGAATAAATTGTCTATTAATGTAATATCTTCAATAAATTCGTTGCGTTTGAATTGTCCAACTATTGATTTTTCTTTTACGGCAAGAACATCCGTGATTATTTCGGGTATATCTTTAGGATCTGATAAAACAAGAACGATTTGTAACTGATTGAAATCGGCGAGACGCTGAAATAAATCGCTTAAAACACCCCTCGACTTAGAATCAAGACCGATGAAGGGATTGTCTAAAATGAGAATTCGAGGTTTAGATAACAGAGATTTTACGATTAAGAATTTGCGAAGTTCACCACTCGACAGGGAGTTAATTTCTTTCTGCATAAGATCATCAATTCCAAACCAGTCTGTAAGTTCTTCCAACCAAGATTGATTAGCTTTAGGAATAGTATCTTTTACTAAAATTACTTCTTGCTCGTCGCCTTTGTTCCAACGCTGTTGATAATAACTGTTTTGAGTGTCAATGATGCTATAAATATCTCTGAAAGCAACGCTCTTAACTACATTGGTCATCGGTTGCTGATTTCCATTATCGTCGCTACAAATGATTCTGCCGTTTTTTAATGCGTATTTACCCAAAAGAGTATCGGTTAGTAATGTTTTTCCCGAACCGTTTGCTCCTAATATCGCCCAATGTTGTCCTTTGCTTATTTTCCAATTGATTGGTTTTGCAAATTGTAAGTGATCAAATCGCAGAACAGCATTCTCTATTTCAACAGTCATATGTTTATTTCAATAATTCAGCTTCAAAATTAACGAAAAAATGCGAATCAGCTATTTCTATAGGTATATCTGATAAATTTTGATCAAATGATTAAAAAGCAAATGTTTTTGTTTCTTAAAATAATTGAATTACATTTGTTGCGTAAATCTTGGGGGTGCCTTTAAAAAATCGGGCTGAGATCATACCCATTTACCTGATCCGGATAATGCCGGCGTAGGGAAGAAGAAATAATGCAATTTGCGCATGACGCATCAAATCTTCGGGAAGTAATCTTATCAAAACCCCTTTTTTGTTTAACATATAGCCTTCTTAGGCTTAAATATTAAAATCTTAAATGAAAAAGGAACTTTTATCATTCATGTTTCTAATGCAGTCCGCTATTACAATTCATGCGGCGGAAATATCCGATACAATCAAGCAGGTAAAATTGGAAGAAATTGTGGTTTCAGCAGTTCGGGTAGGACAAAATGCACCTGTGGCGCATTCAAATCTGAATGAACAACAAATAAAAGCGGACAATGCGGGTAAAAATTTACCTTATGTATTACAACTCATGCCATCGGTGGTAGCATATTCCGAAGGTGGTACGCCAATAGGTAATACTTCTTTACGAATAAGAGGAACGGATGCGACACGTATAAACGTGACTTTAAATGGTATGCCTATCAATAATCCGGAAAGTCAAGAGACGTTCTGGGTCAATCTTCCCGACTTATCCAATTCACTGCAAAGCGTTCAGGTTCAACGTGGAGTTGGTACATCTACTAATGGAACAGCATCGTTCGGAGCGGCTATATCCCTTAAAAGCACAGGTTCACGTCCGCAAGCTTATGGCGAAGCATCGACAGCAGTCGGCAGCTACAATGCTTCCATTTCCACAATTGCAGCCGGTACAGGTATTTTGAAGAATGGTTTATCGGTCGACGGGCGATATTCTCGCACAACGGGTGACGGATATATTCGCAACGGAAAAGTTGATCATAAAAGCGGATATATTTCTTTGTCGCATTACACAGATCAGCAATTAATAAAACTTATTTATATAAATGGTATTCAGCATACAGGTATTACTTGGAATGGTATCAGCCCTGCGAATATGAAAAAGTATGGCAGACGATATAACAATGCAGGACAATATACAGATGATGCCGGAAATGTGCGTTATTATGATAATGAAACAGACAATTACTATTCTAATATAGTTCAAGCTTTATACACACGCCATCTTACAGATAGGTTTTCATTGAATGCAAATTTTGGTTACAATAACGGTTATGGTTATGCTGAATCGTATAAAAAAAATCGAGAATTCTATAAAGATTTCAGATTGCAACCCCAGGTGGTTAATAAAATAACGTATAATTTTTCGGATGTGGTAAGGCGCAAATATCTGTCAAATAATTTTTATATGGGAAGTCTTAGTCTTGATTATAACAAAAACAAATTGGCTGTCACAGCCGGAGGGTCATATAGTTATTATGATGGGTCGCATTACGGAAAGCTGCCATGGGTTAAGCATAATCAAAATATATCGCCTGATTACAAGTATTATGTGGAAGGGGATTCGAAGCGTGATTTAAACCTATTTACCAAAGCTCAATATTCGCCCTTGGCTTCATTATCCTTATTTGGTGAAGTTCAATATCGTTATGTCGATTATAGAATTGATGGTATAGATGATGAATTTGTGGATATAGCGCAAAGTCATTATTATAATTATTTTAATCCTAAGGTTGGCGCTTCATACAACTTTATGACTAATAACGAATTGTATGCCTCGTTCGGTATTGCTAATCGTGAACCTCAGCGGGTTGATCTGAAAGATGTTAAGCAAGAAATGAAGTCGGAACGTCTTTATGATTATGAATTCGGTTATCGTTTTAACAGTGAACAAATCCGCCTCGAAACCAATTTATATTATATGGATTATAAAGATCAGATGGTACAGACCGGAAAACTAAGTAATAGCGGTTACAGGCTTCAACAGAATGTTCCCGACAGTTATCGTATGGGTATTGAAATATCAGCCGCATATACACCTTTCAACTGGTTGCTTATAAATGCCAATTCAACTGTAAGCCGCAATAAAATAAAAAATTATACAGCTTACTATGATGTGTATGAAAATCCCAAAAGTAGTGCGATTATCAGGCGGGATGAAGAATTTAAGAAATCAACCGATATATCATATTCGCCTAATATCACGGGAAGCGGTATGATAACTGTTATTCCTGTTAAAGATCTGAAATTATCTTTGACGGGTAAATATGTGGGTAAAATGTATTTCGATAATACTTCAAACAAAGAAAAGCGATTGGACGATTATTTCGTGTCTGATTTCACGGCATCTTATACTTTAAATACTCAAAAATTTGGTAAAATAGATCTGCAATTTTTCGTATATAATATTTTCGATAAAAAATATATCGGTAATGCCATAACTTATGGTACGTACAGATATGCTGACGGTTCGGCTGATTTTCATGATATCCGGCTTTTTCCTCAGGCAACTTGTAATATAATGGGCAGGGTAGGTATCAGATTTTAATATATCATTTATCATCAATATATCTTGAAATGTTAGAATTTATAGAGCATAACTGGGTCAGCATTGTCGGTTCATTAATGGGTATAATATACCTCTGGCTCGAGTATAAAGCAAATATATGGATGTGGGCGGCAAGTATTGCCATGGCTGCTTTTTACATTTATATATTTTATGACACAGGTTTGTATGCAAGCATGTGTATCTATATCTATTTTTTCGGGGCTTCAGTATATGGTTGGCTTATGTGGTTGTTCAGAAGTAAAAACGAGGTCGGTGATGATGTGATAGTCCGTATTCCACAAGGCAAATGGATGACGGTTTTGTCAGCAATACTGTTAATATGGGCTGTCGTATATGCTATCTTATTGCTATTTAGCAATAATAATGGTTTGATAACTTTAGGCGATTCATTGACCACGTCGCTGAACATTGTTGCTTTATGGATGGTTTCACGCAAATGGGCAGATCAATGGTTGTTGTTGATACCTGCAAATTTTATATCGTCAATACTATTAATCGTTCAGCAGGATATTATATCGGGGGTAATGTTTAGTGTCTTTTTCATCGGGTCGATCTATGGTTTCCGAAAATGGAAGTCATTGTGCGGTGAATGATGTGTAAGTATATTAAATATGAATTACTTCCGTGTAATTAAGTAACTCATTATATAATTTATTACTTCGCAAGATTCGCTCATTACCCACCATAAATAATTGTTCTCTTGCACGAGTGAGAGCTACATTTAATTTGCGGTCAACAAGTGCGTCTCTATCCGGATTGATAAAGTTTTTCAATTGGTAAAGATTGTTGAAGCAAAAAGATATGAATATAATATCTCGTTGGCTGCCTTGGAATCGTTCAACCGTATCAATCATTATGTCTTTTACATGTTCTATGCCTGCCATTTCCAGTTTTTGTTTAATCATGGCTATCTGGTTTCGATAAGGAGCAATAATACCGATTGATTTTTGCGGATCGAAGTTCATACCATTGGCTTTAAACAGAGCGATTGTGTTGGTTACAAGATCAGTAATGATGTTAGCTTCGCATTCATTTGTCTTGCCTGTCAAATCATCGTCCTTTGTGCATTCGCTACCGATAAATGCCAAACGATGTGTCGCGATCAGCTTTTGAAGTTGGTTATCCGTTGCATAGGTTTCATAGTTGAGCGGAGCGCTTTGTCTTGGTGTCGCAATCTGTAACTTATTGTCATAAAAGTTATGATTGACAAAGGCGGCCAATTCTTCATGCATCCGCCCATGATAAATCAATGTATCATAAGCATGTAGCCATTCATTTTTCTGACAGATCCGGAATAATCGTTCAAATAAAGATTCGCGACAGTCGTATAAGCCTATATCATTCAGTTCCTTATTATTAACTTTTGATTTTTCGGAACCTTGTAATGTGATGGTGGAAAGTTGCTTATGATCGCCAATCATAATAAACCTTTTAAAACGAGGTAATAAACCGATTATCTGCGGCTCAAGTATCTGCGAAGCCTCGTCAATGATAGCAATATCGAATTTCTTTATATTAAACAGTTCAGGTTTACCAACAATGGAAGCTAATGTTCCAACAAAAATGCGTTTTTCCTGAATAATGTCCGTGAGTTCTTTTCTGCTTTTCACGTCTTGTGAAATGATTTGCAATAAACGGTGTCTGAACGCTTCGTCGCATGAAAGTTCTGTGCCGATACGGATATATTTGTCGCAAGAACCCTTATCTGTGTTGAATGCCGCGCATATTGATTCACATAATTCATCAACTGCACGATTGGTATATGCCATCACCAATATATTCGTATCAGGATCGGCATGAAGACGTTCAATCAACGTGCGAATAAATATTGATGTTTTTCCCGTACCGGGAGGACCCACAATCAGAAAATAATCTTTTGAAGCCAATGCTTTATCAATAACCTCATTCTGTTTTTGTTGAACAGTTGAGCTATGGACTGCTCTGTCAGTAGATGCATAGTTTGAAAGCGGAGAGCGCAGACCTAATAATAAATCACGTCTATATTTAGGGGAGGTCAGAAAAGAAAACAACCCTTTGAACATGGAATTATAACTATTATCGAGTTTATCGTGCTCGATAACCCAATATTTGTATTTGCTGAAGAATGAAGTGTTTCGTTGTTTGTGTCGGAAACGGAGAATTACTTTGTCGGACTTTATTTCAACGATGTTTCCTTTCAGTATCTGATTGGTAAGCATTGATTCGCTTTCATGCTGGCGGGGATACAGTATACAGATTTCGCCTTCTCTGAAATTTACACAATCGGACGCTGGTTGACGGCTGAATGTAACCTTCATGTCACGACCATTGTTATCAATCGCTATAATTTCCAAACCATCAATAAGGTCAAGAGATTGTTTACGCTCTTCGTAATCAGTGTTCCAAAGGGATGAAACACTGATATTTGTGTTAAAACCTTCATCTCCGGCTTTTTGTATATACAGTTCGCGCGAAATAAATGTAATATATCTGTATATGTAATTTTTTTCAATTGATGAGGTTTGCAAAAATACCTTTTTCAGTTCATTGAGCTTGTTTGCGAAGAAGTCCGGTATTTTGCCATAACTATCCGTATCATATAGCTCATTGAACAAGTTATTTAAAGTATCGTTATCTCCTGTATAAAGTTTATGTTCTGTGAGTACAATTTTATTTCTGATATTTAAAATCTCCTTCTCCAGTTTTTTGAAAGGGGCGGCTAATCGGAGATTAGCTCCTATTTGAGATACAGAAGAGTAAAGGATTGTCGGATATATTTGTCGTGCTGTTTTATTGAATACACTTTCAATCATTAATCGGTATACCGTGGTCTGAACCTCATGGTTTATTCCGATGCGGTTGAGATCATCAGCAGGGTAGGGTGGTTTGCCCGATTTCAATTCAATAATACGGTATAGATCAGAATCGTTTGTCTCGGGTTGCAATAAATCAAGACGACCTTGAAAACCAAATTTCTCACACAAAAAAGATGGTTCAAGAACGCATTCGGTTATATCAAATCCGTTCACAGATAGATCATGGCGAATAACTCTTCTGATGTTCTCGAACTGAGTTTTGGCTTTGCCCATAAAGTCTATAAAGATGCCTTTATTTTGTATTTCCGTGCAGGAAGCATATTCAAAAGGCATTGTTCGGAAAGATTTTTTGAATACTTCCTCAAATGCTATATTCTCAATATCGTCAGTATAAATTAATTCATCTAAAAAGAAATTTGATAAATTACCCAACAGAATATGAAGTGAAACGGCAGGTTGTTCAAATTTTCGTCTGAAATAGTGTAAATATGAAGTACTGAAATTTTGAAAACATTCAGCTATTGCTGAAGCATCTATCAGATAATCGGGTTCAAGTATAAAATTTGTTGGTATATAAAATCCGTCATCACTGATTTTTACTTCAATTAAGTTTAATTGTGCTCCTATCCATAAAATATCTATTGTATCAGTAAATATATCATTGACAAAAGGCACATTGTAGCGTACATGAATATATTCTTCAATCAAATCGTTTGCACGGCAAACAAGAGTTTTTTTTTCGGTATCAATGTTTATTATTTGTACTCTTATGTTATCTGAAGGTAATTTTGACGCTATATTATTAACATAATTATCTTCACTTGTTGTGATTGATATTACTCTGCCATCGACACATGATAAAAAAGATTCGAGTGCTTTATATGCTTGGCTATATTCTTGGGCAGAAATGATATTTTTGTCATTTTGTAATAGAAAAGAAGTTTTTACCCTTATGTTTTGTAATTGCCATTCAAGTTTGCGGGGCAGATTCAGTTTCTGGCTTATATAAACCAATCTTGAAAATAGGGAAGGGAATTGAAGAATATCATCTGCGGTGATTTCTTTACACCATCGATCAAGTAGTTGTTTTAAGCGGATGTATTTTGATCGCAAAGGCAATACACATTGATCAATTAATTCTAAATCATCTGTATTGCCCGAAAAATTGTATATTGATATATCTTTTTTTATCAACGGCTTACTTTCATATTTAATTTAGCTTCGAGGCTGATATATATTTCTTTATTTGGATAAAGATCAGTTGCTAAATACATTTTAAATCGAACAGGTCTGCCTGTTTTAGTTATTTGGTAAAAAATTCTATCCATAAATATCCTAAAATTTTCATCTCTTATATCAATGAAACCAGTAGCACCGACCCCGTCCGCTCTTAATGGTATCTTTCCACTTTCATAACGTCCTGCAACATCCGTATCTATTAAAACCTTTACATTGCTTCTATAATCCAAATATTTGCTTGAAATAGTCAAAAAAACATCATTCAGTTCATAATCCCATATATCGTCTTCATATCTTTTAAATAAAGTCATGTCTAAAACATCTGAACATGAAGCAACGCCTTGTCCATCAGTCATAGGCAATGCCGAACTTGGAGTATCCCAAAAAAAATCATTTTCAACCCATATATCATCATCGCATGATGTAAAAGCAAAGGCCGTCATTAAGATTGTAATGCAAGTAATAAATTTTAGTAGTTTCATTAAATATGTTTTAAGATTTTCAAAAGGTAAAGGTAATATTTTTTGAAAAATATATTACCGTTTTTTTTCCAGTTATGGTTTAGCAACAAATCAATTTAGGTATTAACATTTATTGAATTCTATATAAATAGTCATACTGTTATAAATATTAATATGACTTATTTTCTATAAATTTATATTTCGTGTTACGATATAGTTTAGCCAAACAAAAGATATACATTTCTGTTATTAATGAGAATAAATTTGGATTATCAATGGACTCTTTCAATAGCTAATTCTGATGGAAAACTTATTCAAAAATTGTAATATACATAAAGGGACAGGTTTAAAATGTATGATAATGAATCTGGTAAATACGTTGCCCCCTTCTGAAAAGAAAAATTTAAGCAAGAGCGATTTTTGATAGTATACCAATACCAGATAGGCAATATTTCGAAAAATATAATGTGTTTTTTTGAGAAAAAATATGAAACTAAAATAGTGTATGGCAATAAAAATTGGGGAGGATATATTGTTAAACCCTATCTTTTCGAATTTTGGCAAAGACACAGTAATCGAACGCATGATAGGCTTCAATAGATATTGTGAAGTATTGGAAATTGGAGTTAAGAGCGTTTTGTCTCATAGATGCTTATAAAACCCCAAATTATAAATAGCAGGTGTTTGGAGTAAAATATCAGACAACAACAATTATGAATCAAAGTTTATTTCTAAGTATATTTTGTTAAATTTGTATCCAGTAAAATTAAATGAATGAGATATTATATATTGTTATTGGGTTTGTTTTTTTCTTCTTTAATATATTCGCAAACCGGAGTTGATAAACTGATTAAAGAAGGTGTAAGCCTGCACGATAAAGGACAATACAAAGATGCGATAGAATGTTATAAAAAAGCATTGGCTATAAACCCGACATCAATGTCGGCTATATATGAAACATCACTATCATATTTACAGCTAAAGGATTATGAAAATGCGATGAGGTTCAGTACCAAAGTTATCAATGCAAACTTTAAGCCTTTGTTGATGGATGCTTATATCGTTAAAAGTACCGCTTTGGCACAAACCGATAAATTAGATATGTCCATACAGCTGCTTAATGAAGCAATTGAACGCTGTGGCGATTCGTATTTATTACACTTCAATTTAGGGCTGTGTTATTTCAATCGGCTGAATAATCGTTTAGCGATTCACCATTTGCGCAAAGCTATAGAAATTGATGCTACTCATGCAAGCGCATTCTTGTTATACGCTTATGCTTTAAATGACTCTGGAAAATGGTTACAGAGTTTCTACGCGTTCCACTTCTTCCTTTTTTTGGAGCCAAACACAGGCAGATCGGAAGAGGCCTTTGGCGAAATGTATGAAATCCTTATGGCAAAACGTTCGGAAGATGAATTACAGCCTGAAGATGGGGTTGATAGAGCTTTACTTTATAAAGCAATACAAAAACTTCAGCCTTTGAACAATGACGACCCTAAAGAGAAATTTAAGTTTTTTGAAGAAGCCTCTAAAACAATATTTCTAACATTGAGTTTGCAACAAGAAGAAAGTTCTGCAGGTTTGTTATGGTATTTTTTTGTTCCTACTTATGTAGAGATTTTAGAGTCCGGTTTTTTCGATACATATAGCCGTTACGTGAGCGTAGCATATTTCCCTGAATCGCTTGAATGGTGGAATAATAATAAAGACAAGGTCGATAAATTTATACAGTGGTTCGAATATGGACATGGTTTTGAAGATGAGACTGATGAAGTTGAGGTCTTGGACGATGCAGATCCTGAGTAAAAATAATCACAGTTGAATAAAATGACCCGAGATAAGGATCAGTTATTAATAGAGAAGCTGCAAAACGCTTCTTCCCGAAGTGATGCTTTCTCGGAGTTAGTTCAACAATACAGCCGACCATTGTATTGGCAAATACGTAAGATAGTTATCGACCACGATGACACAAATGACATACTTCAAAATACTTTTATAAAAATCTGGACAAGTATAAATAGTTTTAAAGGTGATTCCAAATTGTCGACTTGGTTATATCGTATAGCCATAAATGAGAGCATTACTTTTCTGAACAAACAACGAAATAAGCACAATATACCAATTGATAGCACTGATAGTTTTCTAATGTCAAAATTAGAATCAGACCCTTATATAGATGGCGATGATGTTCAATTGAAGTTGCAGAAAGCTGTTTTATCATTGCCGGATAAACAGCGCCTGGTCTTTAATATGAAATATTTTGATGAAATGAAGTATGACGAAATATCTGAAATTCTCGAAACATCGGTCGGAGCTTTGAAAGCCTCTTATCATCATGCAGTAAAAAAAATAGAAGAATTTTTATCAAAAGAAGATTAAACTTTTTTGAAGTTTGAGAGTCTCTTTAATACGAACTCAATTTGAAAGTATACATATAAATGAAAAAATTAGAAAATTATAGTAATACTCCTCCCTTTAAAGTTCCCGACAATTATTTTGAGAACTTTAATATTCAAATTGTGGATACTTTAACACATAAACAACATCCTAAAAATAAATGGGTTTTGAAAAAAGTTATGCCTTGGATTGTTGCAGCAGCAACGTTTTGTGGCGTTATTTTTTCAATAGGAATTTTGGATGATCAACAAGTTCGTAAAATTCATAAAGATATTACTGATGTTACGCTTTATGAAGATGATTATATAAATTATATGGAAGAGCAGTCCACACAGTCAATATATATGGATATGTTTTATGACAACAATAATTAAAACTTTTAAGCTTTATTCTATGAAAACTAAAATATTAATCTGTCTATTATTTTTAAGTATTTTTTGTGTTAATGCTCAGCAAAAGTGTAATACTGACAGGCAAAATAGAATAGAGGTTTTTAAACAAAAAAAAGCTGAGTTTCTAAAAAAAGAATTGCAGTTGACTGACGCAGAATTCAAATCATTTATACCACTGGTAAATGAATTGATGGATAAAAAATATGAAGTAAATCGCAGTTCGCGTCAATATATGAAAACCATATCATATAAGAAAGTAAATTCAGACACTGATTATAAAACGGCAATAAATGCAATGCTAAATTCACAGCTGCAAGAAGCCCAGCTTCAAAAAGAATATTCCCAAAAATTTCTCGAAGTATTACCTGCAGAAAAAGTATATAAATATTATCAGGTTGAAATGAAGTTTATGAGAAATATGCTTGATAAAAGAAACGCAGAACATCATCGTAACGGCAATAAATCAAGTTCTCAACCTAAATAAACATGTGATTTAACATGCAGATATTACACAATAAATATTCTGCATTATGATTTGGAATTAAAATCATAATATATAGATTTACTATTCATAAAAGAGTATTCTACACGATTCAAAACATAACTTTCAATCCAAAATTTGTAAAACATATTAGCAAATCGGTTTATAATATTTTTAATCGCTTTAATTAATACGTTATACATAAATAAGGTAATTTATCCGTATAAAATAATTAACTTTGATCTGTTTAACAATGAAATAGACAATCAAATGTCTTGGAACATGTATGCAAAACTGGAAAAGGACATTTTATTTAATTTGGAGCGGAGAATTAATATCAACACTTACCAGTTCCATTGTAGGATACGCAGTCGTATTCTGGCTTAGCGTAGAAACCAAATCGGCAGAAGTACTTACATACGCTATGCTTGCCAGCCTTTTGCCCCAAGTATTACTTGGTATGTTTACTGGCGTATTTGTTGATCGTTGGCATCGTAAATGGACTATGATTGGTGCTGACAGTTTTATCGCTTTATGTACCGGCATATTAAGTATTTTATTTTACACAGGCATAGCAGAAATCTGGCAGGTTTATATTCTACTTGCTATGCGATCCATAGGAAGTGCTTTCCATACACCAGCCATGCAGGCATCCATTCCCTTATTGGCACCCGAATCACAACTGATGCATATATCCGGCGTTAATCAGATAATTTATTCCATCTGTAACATTGCCGGACCTGCTATTGCTGCCGTTTTGATTACTATTATGGATATGAGTTATGTTTTGTTGTTGGATATTGGAGGAGCAGTTATAGCCTGTTCAGCATTGCTTTTTGTGACAATACCAAATCCGAAAAAAAACGTTGATGTTATGAAACAACCTCATATTTTTAAAGAAATAAAAGAAGGTCTTTCGGCTATCTTTGAAAAAAGAGGTTTAGGTTGGATATTCACATTCGATATAATCAGTACATTTTTTGTTCTACCCATAGCAGCATTATTTCCTTTAATGACTTTAAATTATTTTGAAGGAAAAACATTCGATATGAGTTTAGTTGAAATTGTTTGGGGAATAGGTTCGCTGGCAGGAGGTGGATTGCTTGGTATAAGAAAGATGAAACTGGCTAATAAAGTTTTGATCATAAATATAGCTGATATCGTTTTAGGACTTATGTTTATGCTGTCAGGCTTGTTACCTCCTTCGGGGTTTATAGGTTTCCTGATTTTTATGTCGTTAGGAGGCGTGGCGGGCGCCATATTCATGGGAGCCTTTACTGTAATTCTTCAAACCCAAATATCATCCGAAAAATTAGGACGTGTTTTTGCGATGTACGGCAGTATCACATTGCTTCCATCTATACCCGGTTTGTTAGCGACAAGCTTTATCGCTGAAAATATTGGTTTGCCTCATTCTTTTATCATAGCCGGATTCGCAATAATTTGTTCAGCTGTGATTTTATTGTTCATACCATCTGTTAGAAAATTAGGACGATCAACTATTGGGCTACAATCACCGGAATAAATAATTTAATACTATAATTGCTATTAGTTTTTTTACGATATACAATTAAATCATAATAAGTGGTTTTAGTCATAATTCTTTTATAATAAGTAAACTTAAACCTAATCTATAAATATCATAATACATCTCAATCGGATAGTTTAAAAATAGAAATTTGAAAAAGATAATATTTTGATACGATAATTCGACATCATTTTTTTATCACACTTTAATTAAAATTATAAAGTTTAGTATTAAATGAAATGCTAAATAGGTCAAATCTATCAGAATAGTTTTCTTTAATTGTAACTGTTTGTTTGTTAATTGTTTAATTTGTTTTTTTGAGATTTCAGTAAAGATGTTTTACAACATGTATGTGTATTTTTAACGCATAATATCCTTTTTGTGAAAAATGAATAAATAAATTTGCTCAACAATTATTTATAGTTTTTAACCCTCCATTATGAGAAAAAGTAAAATTTTAATAATCTTGACAGGCATATTTTGTCTGCAAAGTTCTTTATCATCACAAACTCCCGATTATCGAATTGTCGAAAATAAAAAGGGTGCAACATTAGGTTATTCACCTGATTCGGGAATTGAGATTTTAACAGTCAATGGTCTGAAGTTTAAAGATTTAAATAAAAATGGTAAGCTTGATCCTTACGAAGATTGGCGTTTACCTGTTGAAGTCCGAGCCAAAGATTTGGCAAAAAGAATGTCTGTTGAGCAAATAGCCGGTCTAATGTTGTATAGTGCCCATCAAAGTATTCCTGCGCAAAGCAGAGGTTTAGGTTCTGCAACTTACAATGGTAAATCTTATGCTGAAAGTGGAGCAAATGCATGGGATTTGACAGACAATCAGAAAAAATTCTTAAAAGAAGATAATCTACGTCATGTGCTTGTGATGACGTTACAAGGTCCTGAGGTGACAGCCAAATGGAACAACAATATGCAAGCATATCTTGAAAAAACAGAATTAGGTATACCGGGTAATACTAGTTCTGACCCTCGTCATGCCACAACAACAAACGCAGAGTTTAATGCGGCTGGTGGAGCTATATCTTTATGGCCTCGTGAGCTTGGTCTAGCAGCTACATTCGATCCTGAAATTGTTCGTCAGTTTGGAGAAATTGCTTCTATCGAATACAGAGCTCTGGGTATTGGAACAGCTCTATCCCCTCAAATTGATTTAGTTTCTGAACCACGTTGGTCTCGTTTTGGAATGACTTTTGGAGAAGGCACTAAATTGGTAACCGACATAGCGAGAGCTTATGTAGATGGATTTCAAACATCTACCGGCAAAGATGAAGTCGCTAACGGATGGGGTTATAAAAGTGTTAATGCTATGGTGAAGCATTGGCCAAGTGGTGGACCTGAAGAAGGTGGTCGTGATGGACACTGGGCCTTCGGTAAGTTTGCTGTTTATCCTGGTGACAATTTTAGCGAGCATCTTTTACCATTTACAGAAGGAGCATTTAAATTGAAGGGTAAGACTAAAATGGCGTCGGCAGTTATGCCTTACTACACTATATCTTACAACCAGTCTCCTGACGGCGTCAATTGTGGTAATGGATTCAATAAATACATTATAACAGATTTACTCAGAGAAAAATATTCTTATGACGGTGTTGTTTGTACCGATTGGGGTATAACATCAGATGAAGGACAAACTCCGGATGTATTTCGCGGAAAACCTTGGGGCCTTGAAAATAAAACTGTAGTAGAAAGACACTACGCTGCCATAAAAGCAGGTGTAGACCAATTCGGAGGTAATAACGACAAAGTGCCGGTATTGGAAGCCTATAAAATGGGAGTTCAAGAATTTGGTGAAGATTATATGCGTAAGCGTTTTGAAAGATCAGCAGTTCGCATTTTGAAAAATATTTTCAGACTCGGATTGTTTGAAAATCCATATCTCGATCCGGAAGAAAGTGCACGTGTAGTCGGTAATCCTGAATTTATGAAAGCGGGATACGAAGCACAGATTAAATCAACTGTGATGCTCAAAAACAAAGGAAATATTTTGCCTGTCAAAGATCGTAAAACCGTATATATCCCAAAAACTTATACACCAGCATCAAGAGATTGGTGGGGAAGATGGACTGAATCTTCTTTAGACTATCCGGTAAGCCTTGAGGTAGTTAAGAAATATTATAATGTTACATCAAATCCAGATGAAGCCGATTTTGCATTAGTTTTTGTGTCTAACCCAAAAAGTGAATTTGGAGGTTATTCATTAGCTGACCGTAAGGCCGGGGGAAATGGATATTTACCTATCTCGTTACAATACAACCCATATACAGCCGTAAATGCACGTAAACAAAGTATAGCTGCAGGCGACCCTGTTATAGACCCTTCTATAACCAATCGTTCTTACCAAGGTAAAACATCTCGCACAAGTAATGCTAATGATTTGGCAGTATTACTTACAACTCGCGAAATGATGGTTGATAAACCGGTTATTGCCGTTATTGATGTCGCTAATCCTATGGTATTTAATGAATTTGAAAAAGATATGGATGGTATAATCATTCGTTTTGGAGGATCGGCTCAGTCAGTTCTTGATATAATATCAGGTAAATATGAACCTTCCGGATTATTACCGGTTCAGATGCCTGCTAATATGGATACAGTAGAAAAACAATTTGAAGACGTTCCACGTGATATGGAATGCCACAAAGATACAGAAGGTCATATCTATGACTTTGGATATGGACTTAACTGGTCTGGAGTGATAAAAGATGAAAGATACGATAAGTACGTTAAAACCAAATAATTACTGACCATTTATCAATACAATTTATACATGAAAAAAAATTATTCTAAAGTTTTGCTATTATGCCTAGCTTCGTGTCTTGCAGTGCCTGCAATTTCACAAGAAGCAAAAAAAGAGGATGCTAAGAAAGCAACCGCTTCACCTAAGGTCGGAGGAACCTCTAATGTGATGTTAAATGCTTCCTCAGACAATGGTCCTCGTGATGTAAATATCGGTTTGCCTAAGAGTGTTGGAGGTACTGTTGTACTTGAAAACGGCTTGCCTGTGACTTTTGACTATAATGGTCAAATGCCAACAAACGTTTGGCGTCAGGATAACGGTGTTTCACGTTTCAAGGTATTGAATGTATCTGAAACTGCCTTGTTGGCAAGCGATGTTGGTGTATCAGTTAGTACATGGACAAACCGAGGAACAGAGAAATTCAAAGGTGCGGCAACTTTCACAACCAACTCATTTGGTTTGTTGCGTGGAGATGCGAGTGTTAGTGGTCCGATAGCTAAAGATTTATACTATTCGTTAACTGCATTTTTGAACTACGATCCCGGGACGTTTCGTTCAAATATAGCAACATTTATGGATCAGACTCAGATATTTAAAGGGGTTATCAATAAAAAGTTTGCTAACGGACAAATCGGTGTACAATATAAATATGCACATAGTGGAAATATATCATCAAAACAAAGTCCTTATATCTATCATAAGAATGGTAAAGTTGATGCACTGCCCGGTTTCCGTATAGGACGTGATTCATATCTTGAACAATCAGGAAAAATACATGCTATTGATCCGCTTACAGGAAAAAATGTAACTTGGGATGCAATAGATGATGCAGCGAGCACATCACATGTTATTGATCTGATGGGAGATTATAAATTTGATAACGGCATGGTTTTAGATTATACAGTTCGTTACCATTACGCAAATTCAGGTTTTTATAATCCTTATCTCACTAGTATATCAAAAGGCGTAGACGCTTCAACTAACGAAGCTGACTTGAAACACGGAGATAAAAGATATTATTACGTAGATAATCCAAATGCTCCTTATAACGGTTATGTTCAAAACGGATTGATGATTTTTTCACCTCAATCGGAAAAAAATACAGTTATGGCTCGATTTGAATTGAGTAAAAAAACTGATAAACATCAATGGATGTTAGGCTTACATAACTGGTATTATAATGCAGATAATGTTGCAAGTGCTACATACAATTACCAGTTTGAAGTATCACCTAATCCAAAAGCTTTGGCTTATGATAAATGGGTTACACAAGACAAAAATGGTAAGGATGTAACACCACATTGGGAAAAAGGTACTGATGAATATGGTACTTCAAGCCATAATAAAAGTATGCAATATTACAATGGTAAGGAAAATAAATTAGCCGTTGTTGCAGCCGACAAATGGAATATATTTGACAAATTATCAGTTGATGCCGGTACCAGACTTGAGTGGCAGAAAGTGATTGGTGATTGGTATCCAGCAGCAAACCGTAAAGAAGCAGGTACTAATTGGATATCAGGAAAGACATCTGATGTAAATAAAAGTTGGTGGAATTTTAGTGTTACAGCAAGCGCAACATATAAAGCTTTCAATAATTTCGGATTTTTGGCAGATGCATATTATTTGCAACAAGCCGGAAGACTTAGTTCATATGCCGGTGCAGATGATCCGGCTATTCAAAAATGTGAAATACCTGGATTTGCAGGTGGGGTATATTTCAATCATCCGTTAATTAGTTTGGTTTCTAAAGTTACTAAGATCAAACGCACTAATTTTAAAAATAACTCTACATTCAATAAGCCTAATTCAACTGAAATTGAAAAGAGAACTATTAGTTATGATGTAAATACTATTGGTTGGACAACCGACGTAGTGCTTACACCATTTAAAGGATTTGATTTCCATTTCTTATTGACTCTTCAGAAACCTAAATACGAAAATTACGAATTTGAAACAAGTTGGGGACAAAAAGTTAACAACAATGGTAATATCGCTCGTAGTGTATCAAAAACTATTATTGAAATTGACCCAAGCTATTCATTCAACAAATTCAAAGTATGGGCAAGTGCACGTTATTTCAGCAAGGAATACGCTAACTATCCTAACACACTTACATTTGCTGGTCGTTGGGAAACATTTGCCGGTATCAATTACAAATATGATAAGAATGTTGAGTTCGCTCTAAGCGCTGTAAACCTTTTGAACCAGAGCGGAGCTCAGGGATCAATTTCCGGAACTAATACTACTACAAGTGAAGAGGCTACTGCTTTGTATGATAAACCGCTGTCCGGAACATACATCCGTCCATTCACATTAGAATTTAAAACTAAAGTTAAATTCTGATCGTAATAAAGAATTTTAAATAATTCCTTCCTCGAAGGATAAAGTCAATTCAGCTTTATTTCAGAGGAAGGATAATTTTTATAATTAACACATTAACATGAATGTTATGAGAAAAATATTCTTTCTATTTGTTCTTTTATTTAGCTGTTTAACAGCTTCCCGTTTATCAGCTCAAGAAAAAACGTTTAAGCTGATCAGTTATAATGTTTATTGGGGTATGAAGCAGGATTCGACAGAACACAAGAGTAAATTTTCTCAATGGATAAAACAACAAGATCCTGACATTCTTGCACTTCAGGAAATGAATGGTTTTACGCAGCAAGAATTACAAAAGTTTGCAGAATCATACGGTCATCCTTATGCCTTCATTGTCAGAGAACCATTTGCGGATGGTTCAGTTAGCTTTCCGGTAGCAATAACATCTAAATATCCGATAGTTAACGTACATAAAATCGTTGAAAACTGTGTACATGGTGTTTTGATTGCGGAGATTGAGGGTTATCATTTTATAATAACACATTTTCACCCATTTTCATCAGAAAAAAGAGTTTCTGAAATAGATCAGATTTTAGCAACAGTAAAATCTAAACCTGATGATTGGAAATGGCTTTTTATGGGAGACTTAAATTCTGTATCCCCTCTTGATAAGAGTGAATATGATAATAATTTGTTGCGTGATTTTATAAGAGAGGATAAAAAGAAGCGGCCTTATAATGAAAATTTGAAGGATAATGAACTGGATTACTCAATACAGCAGAAAATTCTTGACTTTGGATTTGTGGATGCCTTTAAAAATTTTCATCCAAAGTTTGAACCTTCGGCACCAACAAAATTATTTTATGATCAGTCAAAACATCCATTGCGGTATGATTACCTATACGTAAGTAAAAACATGAAAGATAAAATGGTAAAATGTGACTTGATTAAAGATGATTTTACAGATGTATATTCTGACCATTACCCTGTTGTATTAATGTTTAATAAATGATTTTACTAATTTTCAATATAATTTAATCATGAAGAAGAATTTATTATTTGTATTTGTAGCATTGCTTGCACTTGTTCCTGCTGTAAATGCTCAAAAGAAGGGAAATAAAAAAAATAAAGATAATACAGTTGTACTTTATATAGCTCGTCACGGTAAGACGATGTTGAATACACTTGATCGCGTACAAGGATGGGCTGATACTCCACTAACTCCTGCAGGTATTGAAGTTGCAGAATATTTGGGAGAAGGACTTAAACTTGAAGGTGTAGATTTTAAAGCCGCATATTCAAGTGATTTGGGTAGAGCAAGACAAACTGCACGTATTGTACTTGATTCAAAAGGACAAAAAGATATGAATATTATCGAAGTTCCTGGAGTAAGAGAAACTAACTTCGGTAGCTATGAAGGTGATACAAATCATCGTATGTGGACAGATGCCGCTTTGTATTTACACTACAAATCACAAAAAGAACTAATGGCTGCTATGGCTAAAAATCCTGAAGTTTTACAACAAGCAATGTCGGCTTTTAAAGCATTAGATACACTTGGAATGGGTGAAGATTATATGGATGTTAAGACCCGTGGACAAAAAGCTATACGCGAAATTGCCGAAAAAGAGGCTGCAAATGGCGGTGGCAATATTTTACTTGTATCGCATGGTATGGCAATCGGTAATTTCTTGTCAGATATTGATAGTTCAGGTAAAAAAGCGCCTGTCGGTCATATGGGAAATGCAGCTGTAAGTAAATTAATTTATAAAGATGGTAAATTTACTTTAGAGTCATTCGGCGATATGAGCTATGTAGAAAAAGGCAAAGCTGCAGCAGTAAAATAATATCTGAATATTAAAACTATATATAAATATGTGTAGTTTAGATGTTTATAAATGTAAATTTTTATATTTGAAAGTTAATTAATGTGACCGGTTAGTAATAACCGGCTCTTAATATGAATAAAAATCAATAAGCATGAAAAAAACATTAGCAAGCATAGCTGCTCTCGGTGTAGCTATATCTATTAACAGTCAGACCGTATCTACGGGCCCGAAACAAGTTTCGTTGGCAAGTGGAAAAGGTAAAACTGAGTCAAACATGGGGTTACCTAAAAAACAGCAAATTCTTGATCTGATGTCCAGATTGAGTAATGATGATAAGATCAATCTTGTAAAAGGTACAGGAATGGTCGGTTTTGATATGCTGACAGGTTTTGATGATATAAACCCTGTTGTTAATATCAAAACAGACGATTATATGGTAGAAGGTGCGGCAGGTTCAACTATGCCTATGCCTCAATATCAATTGCCTGCTATAATATTTACAGATGGTCCTGCCGGAGTTCGTATAAACCCTAAACGTAAAGGTGAAAACAGAACGTTCTATGCTACAGGTTTTCCCGTTGGTTCACTTTTGGCGTGTACATGGGATGTTGAATTGACAGAGTCAGTAGGTAAGGCAATCGGAAACGAAGCCTTGGAATACGGTTCAGATATCCAACTTGCACCTGCTTTAAACATAATGCGTAGCCCATTATGCGGACGTAACTTCGAATATTATTCTGAAGATCCAGTTGTAGCAGGAAAAATTGCATCTTCAGTTACAAAAGGAATCCAATCAAATGGAGTAGGGGTTTCATTGAAACATTTTGCCGCTAATAATAGTGAGCGTAACCGTATGGGGATAGACGTGCATGTTTCACAACGTGCTTTAAGAGAAATCTATCTTAAAGGTTTTGAAATAGCAGTTAAGGAATCTAATCCTAAGACCATTATGTCGTCTTACAATAAGATTAATGGAACTTATACTTCAGCTTCGTACGATTTGTTAACAACAATATTGCGTAAAGAATGGGGCTTCAAAGGTCTTGTAATGACAGACTGGTTTGGCGGTTATAGCGGATTATCAAATCTATCTGATAAACGCCAGTCATTGGATGATAAAGGTGAACAACTTGCAAACGAACAAATCAAAGCCGGAAATGATCTTTTAATGCCCGGAACTAAGCAACAGGTTGAATATCTGAAAAAAGACCTTCAATCGGGTAAATTGACTCAGCAAGAGCTTGACGAATGTGTTTACCGTGTATTGGAAATGATCTTTGATTCTCCCAAAATGAAAGGATATCCTTGCTCTAATAATCCTGACTTGAAATCTCATGCAGAATTAACAAGAAGTGCTGCTTCAGAAGGTATGGTTTTATTGAAAAATGATGCTTCGACACTTCCATTATCAAACAATATTAAAAAACTTGCTGTATTCGGTAGCCTTTCATACGATTTCATAGCAGGTGGTACAGGTAGCGGAAACGTTTATAAAGCGTATACAGTTTCTTTATTAGATGGATTAGCAAATGCCGGATTTACTGTTGATAACAAAGTTTCAGTAGTTTATCAGTCATTTTTGAAGAAAGAAAAAGAAAGATTAGCTAAAGGAGCAAAGAACTTGTTGATGTTGTTACCTCAAATGGCTCAACCTACTCTTAAAGAATCTTTGATAAAAGAAAGTGCTAAAAACAACGATGTAGCCGTTATCACAATCGGTCGCAGCTCTGGTGAAATGGACGATAGAGCTTTAAATGGAGATTTTTATTTGACAGATGAAGAACGTAATTTGATTAATCAAGTTACAGATGTTTACCATGCTCAAGGAAAGAAAGTAGTTGTAGTATTAAATGTTGGTGCTGTTATCGAAATGTCAAGCTGGAGAGATAAACCAGATGCTATATTATTGGCATGGTTCCCAGGTCAAGAAGCAGGTAACTCTGTTGCTGATGTATTGACAGGAAAAACTAATCCTTCAGGAAAACTGACAATGACTATTCCTGCGAAATATGAAGACCTGCCAAATGCTGATAATTTCCAGGGAACTCCAATTGAAAAACCAACAGATGTAATGTATAAAGATGGTATTTATGTAGGTTATCGTTACTTCAATTCATTTAATGTTAAACCGGCATATGAATTCGGTTATGGACTTTCATATACAACATTCGATTATTCGAATATCAAATTGAGTGCTACAGACTTCAAACATGAAATATTTGTGACAGTAGATGTACGCAATTCAGGTAATGTAGCCGGCAAAGAAGTTGTTCAATTGTATCTGTCTGCACCTAAAGGTGCTGTAGATAAACCTACAAAAGAATTGAAAGGATTTGCTAAAACTAGATTATTGCAACCCGGAGAAACTCAAACTCTATACTTCCGTCTGACAGAAAAAGATTTGGCATCATTCAATCCTCAGCAAGTAGCTTGGATTGCTGATAAAGGTACTTATAAAGTAGAAATTGCTGCATCATCACTTAATGTGAAACAAAGCTCTACCTTTACTTTAGCAAATAACGTAGTAGTTGAGAAAGTAAACGACGTTCTTAATCAAGATGTAGATTTTGCTGAGATCAAAAGATAAATAAAAGACTTTGCTTTTCCTTATTATTGGGGAAGTAAACTTAATAAATTGATTAAACGGTTAGAACTGACAGTTCTGACCGTTTTTTTTGAAATCGAATTAGTTTGAAATAATTTATAGATAAGTATATTAGTATAATGTATTTTTACTTAATTATCTATGCTGATTTTACTCAGAATGATTCTTTTGTATAAGAATACTTTTCAATAAAAGAAGTAATATGAAACAGGTTATGTGAAGTTGAACAAATGAAACTTTATCTGATATGCCTATTTCTCATACTGTTATTTGTAGTATATATGTAGCTCTATAATTCTATAATTCCCGGTTTTTTCGATGTATTTTAAAACCTATTTTATAAAATAATCTTGATGTTAAATTTTACATTTTCTACATTTTTTCTACAAAGTGCAAATAATGTAGGAAAAGGTAGTAAAAACAAGAAAAATTGAAGTTTTTTAATTCAATCTAATTTAATCAAAAGCATTACAGAAGATAAACAGAAAGGGTAAAACAAATAAACACCCCGTTTTAGAGTGTTTATTTGTGGAGCTGGAGAGACTCGAACTCTCGTCCAAACAAGGAAGCAACTTGCTTTCTACATGCTTATCTTCGCCTTCAATTGTAGGGAACAGGCAAGACCGAAGCCACCAACCTGAACCTTAGCTTCTTAATTTTAGAATTGGATCGAAGCTTTCCAATTCCTATTTCCGATTTACCTGCACCACCTGATCGGTACGCTTCGGAACAATAGCTTCCGGGTGATGTCTTGTCCATGACCTTGTCACGGATTAAGCTAGTAATCTACTATGATTCGATTAAGCAGCAAGAGCGTAATTTTCGTTGCCAGTTAAAATTTTGATGTCTATGATTAAAGTGCTATACATCAATGCACTGCATGCTTACAAATTGTTTCATCTCGCTGTCAAAACCAGTCAGCCCCATGAAGTTTTATTATAATATTATATAATAATCAGATAATCTGTATCAGACAATTAAATGAATTACATATCTGATTAATATTATCTTGCAAAGATAAGTATTTTTCTAAGATTATAAAAGTTGATTTTATTAATTGAAATAAATCAGTGAACTAATTATATGAGTTAGTCTTTTTCAATGGGAATAGTTCTCAAATTTTAGAGATGGCAGGAGCTAAAATAAAAAGGAAGCTGATTATTAGCTTCCTTTTATATATTTGAATTAAATGAATAATTCAGGGTCTGTTTTCTTCTACAATAGCTTCCATACCTTTGATTATGGCTTTCTCATTCATCGGCAATAATTTATGATGTCTTTCAGGCAATGATTTCTTCAAGCCTTGCATAACATGTTCTAAATCCACAACAGGACAAACTTTTAGTAAGCCTCCCAATACAACCATATTGAATACTTGCTGGTTTTGCATTTGAGTAGCAATGTCCATGGCATCTATTTTATAGATAAACACATCTTTACGAGTAGGAGGTGTCTGAAATCCACTCGGATCATAAATAATTATTCCTCCCGGCTTTACATGCTGTTCAAATTTATTTAATGATGGTTGATTGAGTATGATTGCCACATCGTACTCGTTTACAATTGGCGAACTGATAGGATCGTCACTTAGAATTACGGTGACGTTGGCAGTTCCGCCACGTTGTTCGGGTCCATAAGACGGGAACCAAGTAACTTCTTTTTGTTCCATCAAACCTGAATAGGCTAAGATTTTTCCCATCGACAAAACGCCTTGTCCGCCGAAACCAGCTATAACTATCTCTGTTATCATGTTTCTGTGTACTTTTAGGTGTTTTTTAATTCTCCCAATGGATAAAAGGGAAACATATGTTCAACCATCCAGTCATTTGAAGCGGCAGGAGTCATCTTCCATCCGGAACTGCATGTTGATACAATTTCGACAATAGACAATCCTTTATTTTCCATTGCATTTTCAAATGCTTTTTTTATCACTCGCTTGGTTTTTTTTACGGCTGCTGCTGTGTGTACTGCATTTCTCGACGCCATACAAACACCCGGAAGCTGAGCTAATAGTTCAGTGATTTTTAACGGGTATCCATGCAAATTTATATCTCTTCCACCGGGAGAGGTCGATGTTTTCATGTGATCAAGGGTAGTTGGAGCCATTTGTCCTCCGGTCATACCGTAAATACCGTTATTGATAAATATAATGACAATATTTTCCCCTCTGTTAGCTGCATGAATAGTTTCGGCTGTTCCGATAGCAGCAAGGTCACCGTCTCCCTGATAAGTAAATACCATTTTTTTAGGATTAAGACGTTTTACGGCAGTAGCTACAGCAGGAGCGCGTCCGTGTGCAGCTTCAATCCAATCTACATCAAGATAATTATAAGCAAAAACCGCACAGCCGACTGGAGCAATTGCAATAGTTTCTTCTTCTAATTCCATCTCTTGAATTACTTCCGCCAATATTTTATGCACAACCCCGTGCGAACATCCGGGACAATAATGTAGCGGAGTTTCGTTCATCAATTCGGGTTTAGCGTATACTAAAGTGCCTGATTCTATTATTTCTTTTTTATTCATTGCACTAATTTTCTCAGAATTTAGTTTTCAGAGCATCCACAATTTCATTTGGGGTAGGGATTATTCCTCCTAATCGTCCAAAAAACTCAACTTTGGTTTTCCCATTCACAGCTAAACGAACATCTTCAACCATTTGTCCGGCATTCATCTCAACCGTAAGAAAGCCTTTCACTTTAGAGGCATAATGTTCGATTATTTTTGAAGGATAAGGCCATAGTGTTATTGGTCTGATCAGACCAACTTTTAAACCTTCCTTACGGGTTATTTCCATAGCTTTCTGACAGATTCGGGCTGATGACCCGAATGCCACTAAGATATAATCCGCATCTTCGCAATTTATTTCTTCATATAAATCCAAATCTCTCACAATCTGGGCGTACTTACGTTGTAAACGAAGATTGTTTTCTTCCATTTTTGAAGAGTCGAGCTCTAAAGTTGTGATAATATTAGGTTTATGACCTTTAGGCTTCCCCAATGTTGCCCATGGGCATTGTTTTCTTATTTCGTCATCCGTCCGTCTGCGTTTGTAGGGTGGAAGTACAACTTTTTCCATCATCTGACCGATAACACCATCTGTTAATATCATTGCCGGTGTCTGATACTTGAATGCCAAGTCAAACCCTAAAACAACGTGATCTGCCATTTCCTGAACGGAAGCAGGCGCTAATGTTATCAGCTTATAATCGCCGTGGCCTCCTCCTTTGACAGCTTGGAAATAGTCAGCCTGAGAAGGTTGTATTGTTCCAAGTCCGGGACCGCCACGCATGACGTTAATTATCAGGCATGGCAATTCACCTGCTGCAATATAGGATACTCCCTCGAGCATAAGGCTTACGCCGGGGCTTGATGAAGAAGTCATCACGGCTTTTCCGCATGAAGCTCCACCATAAACCATGTTTATAGATGCAGTTTCGCTTTCTGCCTGAAGGACAACCATACCGGTTGTGTTCCAAGGGGCTTCGGACATTAATGTTTCCATTATTTCCGATTGTGGGGTTATAGGATAACCGAAATAACCATCGGCTCCATATCTAATAGCAGCCAAAGCAATGGCTTCATTTCCTTTCAATAATAATATCTCATCTGATTCTGACATAGCTTATAATTAAGTAAGTGACTTTACTGATCGGCACTTTCTATTTTCATTTTATATATGGTTAAGCATGCGTCAGGGCATACGTATCCACAATTAGCACATCCGATACAAGCATCGGGATTTTTCATGTAGACATAATGGTAACCTTTCAAGTTTACATTACGAGGTTGTAATTCAAGTACGTCGCAAGGGCATGACACTACACAAAGGTCACATCCTTTACAGCGTTCTTCATTTACAACTACCGTTCCTTTAATTTTTGCCATATGTACTATTTTTTATTGATCTTTATGAAATCCTCCGCAAAGTTAAAGTTATTTTATAGCTAACAGGTATACTTCCTATTATAATCTCAATATTTTACAGTAAATTAAATTAGCGTAGCAACAGTTATTGGAATAACTTTGGTAAGATCTTCGGGCGATATTTGTATTTGCAAACCTCTTTTACCTGCACTAATGTATATGTAATCGAATGTCTTACATGATTGGTCGATATATGTGGGAAAAGTCTTCTTCATTCCTATCGGAGAACATGCACCTCTGATATAACCTGTAATCGGTAATAAATCTTTCATCGGTAACATATCGCAATTTTTATTGCCAGATATTAATGCCGCATGTTTTAGGTTAAGTTCTTTTGACCCCGGAATGACACAAATAAAATATCCGGTTTTGTCGCCTTTCAAAACAAGGGTTTTAAAAACCTGATCCACCGGTTCGCCAAGTTGCTCGGCTACGTGTACAGCACTTAGATCAGACTCATCTACCTCGTAAGGAATGAGCGAATAATCAATAT
Organism: uncultured Dysgonomonas sp.; assembly: GCA_945273835.1. Classification (GTDB taxonomy): domain Bacteria; phylum Bacteroidota; class Bacteroidia; order Bacteroidales; family Dysgonomonadaceae; genus Dysgonomonas. The sequence goes on from CALYPL010000008.1 coordinate 53,212, forward strand.
TCTCTTTATCTAATATTCGTACAGCGTTTGTTTTGGATATTTTCATGCTGTTCCCATCGACTTTTATCTTGAATATATGTATGATTTATAATGTGAAGATGTATAACTTTTAGAGTAAAATCATTTTTTATCAAATTTCAAAAGAAGAAAGAGGAGACAACTAAACAAATTATCTCCTCTTTTATAGAGTTTATAAATCACATTTTAATTTTGAAACTCTTGAGTTTCATCAAACTTATCGAAATTTGCAGAAGCAAGACGAACATAGCTTTTATAGCGCCATTGAGCATTGTCTTTTGCTGATAAGTAAAGTCTGTCTGATTCTGTTGGATTTGATTTCTGCAATGATGTATAACGAACTTCACCAAATAAGAAATCAGAAAATTTAGACCAGTCTGGTTCTTTACTATCCAATGTAAATGGATTTTTACCTTCTTCTTCCAACATCGGATTGTAGCGCCATAATGACCAATATCCACAATCTACAGCTGCTTTTTCTTCTTCTTGGGCATGTCCCATACCTTTACGTAATCCGTGGCTGATACATGGTGAATATGCAATTACCAAGGATGGACCTTTATATTCTTCAGCTTCACGGAATGCTTTAAGACATTGCGCTTGGTTAGCACCCATTGCTACTTGTGCCACATAAACATAACCATAAGTTGTAGCTATCATACCAAGGTCTTTCTTACGAATTTTCTTTCCGGATGCTGCAAATTTTGCAACGGCTGATACGGGAGTAGATTTAGAAGACTGACCTCCTGTGTTTGAATATACTTCTGTATCAAGTACAAGTATATTTACATCTTCGCCTGATGCAATGACATGATCAAGACCACCGAAACCTATATCGTATGCCCAACCGTCACCACCAAATATCCAGATAGAGCGTTTGATGATATATTGCTCAAGTGAGTAAATTTCTTTACAACATTCGCAATTGTCTTTTTCAGCTTTAAGCAATGGCATCATGCGAGATTTAATTTCTTTGGTTTTTTCCGCATCATCTTTGTTGTCAAGCCATTCTTTGTAGATCGCTTTGAGCTCGTCGGAACATTTATCTGAATCTTGTGCCTGAGTCATTAATTTTAAAAGGCGATTGCGCATGGTGATGTTTGCCAAGGCATATCCCAAACCAAATTCAGCATTGTCTTCAAATAGTGAGTTTGCCCATGCTGGACCTTTACCTTCTTCGTTTTTAGTATAAGGTGTTGATGGAGCTGATCCTCCGTATATTGATGAACAACCGGTTGCGTTAGCAATAAGCATGCGGTCGCCGAATAATTGGGTTGTTAGTTTTATATATGGTGTTTCTCCACAACCGGAACATGCACCGGAAAATTCAAATAATGGTTGAGCGAACTGAGAGTTTTTAACGTTCATCTTCACATCCACTAAATGAGCTTTGCTGGTTACTTCTTTAACCATGAAATCCCAGTTTGGTTGTTCATCGAACTGAGTTCCGATCTCTACCATTTTGAGTGCAGAATTACCTTTTTTACCGGGACATATTTCGGCACAGTTACCACAACCAAGACAGTCTAAAACGTCCACCTGAATTTTGAACGCCATACCATCAAATTGTTTTCCCTGAGCTTTAAGTAATGTAATGTCTTTTGGAGCTTTTGCTTGTTCTTCGGCATCTAAGACGAATGGACGAATGGTAGCGTGAGGACAAATGTAAGCACATTGATTACATTGTATACAGTTTTCGGCTTCCCAAACAGGAACGAATGCTGCTACACCACGTTTTTCGTAATCTGTTGTACCGTTATCCCAAGTACCGTCTTCACGTCCAACGAAAGCTGATACAGGAATATCGTATCCACGTTGAGAGTTAACTGGACGAACAACTTTTTTAATGAATTCGGGAGCATTATCTTCAGGTGCTTTTTCCGGCACAAGATTAGCCCATTCAGCAGGTACTTCTACTTTTTCTACTTCAATACCACGCTCTACTGCGGCATAGTTTTTCTTAACAACATCTTCTCCTTTACGTCCGTATGATTTAACAATGAATTTCTTCATCTGTTCTACTGCCAAATCGTAAGGTATAACTCCTGATATTTTGAAGAATGCTGATTGAAGAATTGTATTGGTACGTCCACCCAAACCAATTTCTGTTGCTATCTTGGTAGCGTTGATGATGTAAAAATTGATGTTGTTTTTTGCCAAATATTGTTTAATATGATCTGGCATGTGTTCGCCAACTTCTTCTTTCGGCCAAACTGAGTTTAAGAGAAATGTTCCGTTCTTCTTCAGACCTTTAATCACATCATAAAGATGAAGATAAGCAGGTACATGACATGCTACGAAGTTAGGAGTGTTAACCAAATAGGTTGAACGAATCGGATTATCACCGAAACGAAGGTGTGAAGCTGTAAAACCTCCTGATTTTTTAGAGTCGTAAGCAAAATATGCCTGACAATATTTGTCAGTGTTATCACCTATGATCTTAACACTGTTTTTGTTTGCTCCAACTGTACCGTCTGATCCTAATCCGTAGAATTTTGCTTCGTAAGTAGTATCGTCAACTGATACTTCTTCTTTGAGTGGAAGCGATTTGAATGTTACGTCATCGACAATACCGATAGTAAAGTCGTTCTTAGGCATACTCATCGCAAGGTTTTCATATACAGAAAGAATTTGTGCGGGAGTTGTATCTTTTGAAGATAGTCCATAGATACCGCCGACAATGGTCATTCCTTCGGATTTTCCAAAGAATGAGTCTTTAACATCCATGTATAACGGTTGACCGGGTGCTCCTATTTCTTTTGTACGGTCAAGTACGGCTATTTTTTTAGCTGTTTTAGGAATTGCATTTAAGAATGCTTCAACTTTGAACGGACGGAACAAGTGTACTGCAACTAATCCTACTTTCTCGCCTTTAGCGTTAAGATAGTCAACAGTTTCACGTATGGCTTCTGTTACCGACCCCATGGCGATGATAACGCGGTCAGCATCTTCTGCTCCGTAGTAGTCGAAGAGGTTGTATTTACGTCCTGTTATTTTAGAAATTTCAGCTAAATATTTTTCAACTATTTCAGGTACTGCATCGTGAAATTTGTTTGCGGCTTCACGAGACTGAAAATATATGTCGTCATTTTGAGCAGTACCGCGTGTAACCGGATTTTCAGGGTTAAGCGCTCTGTCTCTAAATTCTTGTAATGCCTTTTGGTTGATTAATGGAATCAAATCTTCCTGTTGCATTTCTTCTATTTTCTGAATTTCGTGTGATGTACGGAATCCGTCGAATATGTTCATGAATGGTACACGTGATTCAAGTGTAGCCAAGTGCGGAACTGCAGACAAATCCATTACTTCTTGCACTGATCCGGAGAAGAACATAGCAAAACCTGTCTGACGAGCGGCCATTACGTCTTGATGGTCGCCGAATATAGACAACGCTTGTGCAGCTAAGGCACGCGCGGATACGTGGAATACGGTCGGGAGTAATTCTCCGGCTATTTTATACATGTTAGGGATCATTAATAATAATCCTTGTGATGCAGTATATGTAGTCGTCATGGCTCCGGCCTGAAGCGATCCGTGTACTGCACCGGCAGCACCTGCTTCTGATTGCATTTCTTGTACTCTTAGTACTTCGCCGAAAATATTTTTTCGACCAGCAGCCGCCCATTCATCAGCATATTCAGCCATTGTTGATGATGGTGTGATGGGGTAAATCGCAGCAACTTCACTGAACATATATGATATATGTGCAGCGGCTTGATTACCGTCACATGTTAGAAATTTTTTTTGTTTAGCCATACTTACTTAATAAATTGAGATTTGTATTACTTTGTTTATTTACTTTTGATTTAGAATATGTAATTATATAACTTTCATTTATTAATATAAAAAACCGAAGAGCCACAATGGTATGAAATTGTTTTCTCCTTTGGTTAGTTTGTTTAAAGCGAACAGCAATCCGTCTTTGCTTTTTCCTCTTGTTTTGTGACCTACTTTAAATGTATATTTCTTAGCGTCTTTTTCAACAATAAACATGCCTGTTTTGTCACCTTTCGTAATTCTGCTGTCACTATGGTGTACTTGATTATAGAAGAAAGTTTCGGATAAATCCTGATCACTGATATCAGACATTTTCAGCGGAAACATCAGATTGGTATTGTGCATGTATACCAAAGCGGGCTTTTTAGGGAATTCTTCTCCTTCGTTATATAGCATATTTATAAGTCGTGCGCTCTTGAGGTATTCCAAATAATTGGTTACTGTTGCTCTTGATATTTCACAATCTATACTTAATTGACTTATATTAGGTTTTCCCGGTGAGGATAGAGCTAATAGATAAAGCAATTTTCGTAACTTGGGTAAATAAGACAATTCTATTTGTTTAATGGACAGAACATCTACCTCAAGCATCATGTTGATTGTCTTCAATAAATTTTCTGAAAAATTCTTTTTTTCAAGATAGAAAGGATAATAACCATGATGCATATAATGCCAAAGATGTTCGATTGGATTTATCTTTGAGCAAACTTCATGTGCAATAGTTGAATGATTTGCTAAAATTTCTTCAAGCGAATATGCCTTGAAATCTTTTTCTAAAATTATGTTCAAGAACTCTCGGTACGAAAACCCACGCAAATTGTATACGTGTACAATGGATGCTATGTCTTCGTTATCCCCTAATTTCATTACTGTCGATCCTGTAAATACGATCTTTAGTTCAGGAATGTTTTCATAACACATTCTAAGTTCTTTCGACCAATCAGGGTACTTATAAATCTGATCAAGTAAAAGAGTCTTACCTCCATTTTCGGCAAATTCTTTAGCAAAACTATATATTGATCTTACTGTAAAATAGAAATGATTTAAGTTTATATACAAACAGTCTTTCTTTTCTGTATCAAAAAAATCATTTGCATATTGCAGTAAAAATGTAGTTTTGCCGACGCCTCTGGTTCCTTTTATTCCAATTAATCGATGGGACCAATCTATTTGATTGATCAACAGTCTGTCAATAGGTTTGCCAAGATGATCAACTAAGTACTTATGTGTTCTAAAAAATGATTCCACAAAATCTAAAAAATTGCCTCAACGAAGATATATATTTTTTCATTGTTTTGCAAACCATAGTTGGCAACTTTAAAGATTTTTGAACAAATTCAGATTTGTTAAATTAAAAATTTTGTTATATTATACTGCTCTTTGTGTAGCGGTAAGGAAAGTAAGTTATTGAAAATATTTATGATATGTAATATGAAATCAATCAGTTTTTATAACATGAAATTAAAATATCAATTATGGGATAGTCTTATAAAGTTATATCAATAGTTATCTTTACGCATGAGCATCACGAATAGAGATACAAGTTTTAGTACAACGCTTTCGGCATATTCTTTTCCTTTTTCCTCAGTGGCGTTAAGCGGATTGGATTGATTTAATTCACTGGCTTTTGGTCCTGAAGTATTTTCGCATGGAAGCCATGGTAAACCTTCTTGCAAAAGTCTTGCATTATTATTTTTGTTCAAAATTTCTTTAGCTGCAGATAGATCAACTAAATTAGGATGATAATATAGCATTGTAGATGTTTCCATTTCGCCTGCATGAAATGATCCTCTTTCTTCGGTGATTGCTCCATTTGTTAATATTGAAAACCAGTCGCAAGTAACTATCGTGAAATCAGGATAATCCACAGCTAAGTCACGTATCATATTCTTAAAATTATTACCTCCATGACCGTTTAGTATTACCAATGTATTAATTCCCTGATGTCGGAGCGAATCGACTATATCTGTCAGAATCGCTTTCTGGGTTTCATAGCGTGCATGAATGCAAAAAGGAAGTTCACGTTGAATAGGACCATGCGAGCCAAGATGTATTGGAGGCAATACCATTCCCTTGATGTTTGACTGTTCATTTGCTTTTGCAACAGCGTCAACTGCTAAATCTTGTGCTAAATACGAGTCGGTCAAATAAGGTAAATGGTAATTGTGAGGTTCGGTAGATCCCCACGGAAGAACTGCAAAATCGTATTTATATCCTTTAGTTTCACTAAATGTAGCTGTTGTAAGATTGAATTGTTTATTATTTAGGTTAAAATTGATCATGCCTAATCTTTTTTATTATAATGTTTTCAATATTATTTAGTTAAACAAATGTAGCTACGTATTTGTTTTCGGCCTTTGACGTATTATTGTTAATTGGATTAAGCTATTAATTAGAATATTAGCATAGTGTAGATTTGATTGGTATGAGGAATTGATGATCTGCCTCTTGTATCTTGAATAACAACTTTATTTGGATGAAAAGAGATAAAGTTGTAATTTAGTATCCGAAAGAACGGGATGTAGCGCAGTCCGGTAGCGCACACGTCTGGGGGGCGTGCGGTCGCAGGTTCAAATCCTGTCATCCCGACAAATTTTAAAGCCTCGATAATTAGATTTGTATCTGGTTTTTGAGGCGTTTTTTTATTGGATATATCACTAATTTTAGATCAATAATTTTTTAGATATAGATTTGATAAAATAGGGGCTTTAAAAAAATCCTTGCAATTCCTTTGCAATTTTTCACTATTTTTTATGAATAAATTGCTCAATCATATTATTTGCAAAATTAAATCAGACTCTGATTATTTTCGTAATTTTGTAGTTTAATATAGCCTCTCGGGTACGCTTAAACTAAATTTGATGAGATTACGTATAATCTGTTTTTACCATGTTCTATTGATCGGGGTTTACAATGTATGTTATGCTCAGAATGATACAATTGTAAAGCACGATTCTATACCACCGAAAAGAAATTTAGTTGGCAAGGTTGTTGATTATTTTAGTAAAACTAATAATGTTAACGAAGATAAGCGTTTTGATTTTTCAGTAATAGGAGGACCGCATTATTCGAGCAGTGTAAAATTCGGTTTGGGAATAGTCGGTTCCGGATTATTCAGAGTTGATCCATCAGATAAAAGTGTTTCTCCGTCAAATGTTTCGGTTGTTGCTGATTTTTCATCATCAGGCTTTTATATGTTGGGTGTTCGGGGTAATATATTATTTCCTAAAGAAGATTATCGTATTGATTTTAATACCGGGTTTTCATCATTTCCAAGTAGATTTTGGGGCATTGGTTACGATGCGGGCAAACAAGAGCATTATTCAAAATATACACTTGAAGAGATAAATCTGCGGGCTGATTTTTTAAAAAAACTTACTCATAATACGTATCTGGGAGTCATTACTACCATCCGTAATACGGCAGCAAAGAAATTTAAAGAACCTGAAATGTTGCAAGGTGCGAGTAAATATGCCACTGCTTTAGGCGGCGGACTTATTTTATCATATGATTCTCGTGACTTTATACCTAATCCGGGAAGAGGTGTTTATGCTAAGGTTGAGCAACAATTTTATCCTCATTTTATGGGAAGTTCCGAAACTTTTTATAAAACGGAATTTATAACTCGTTTTTACAAAAATATATGGAAAGGTGGCATATTTGCTTTTGATATGCAAGGGATCTTTAATAGTGGCAATGTGCCTTGGGGGATGAATGCCATGATGGGAGGTTCTTATCAGATGCGAGGCTATTTTGAAGGACGATATAACGATAAAAATTTAGTCCAAACCCAAATAGAATTAAGGCAGCATATTTACAAACGCAATGGCGCTGTAGTATGGGGGGGAGCCGGTAATGTGTTTCCAAAGTTAGGAAAATTTAGATGGAATAATACTTTACCGACCTACGGATTCGGGTATAGATGGGAATTTAAAAAACGTGTAAATGTTAGGCTTGATTATGGCTTCGGTAGAGATGAGTCGGCATTTTATTTTAATATAAATGAAGCCTTTTAATTACAACAATAATGTTTCAGAAACTAAAAACAACATTTGATAAATTTATCTTTAACCCCAATTATTTATTCTTTTTTTGTTTAGTTGTAAACTTACTGCCAAGTTTTGGGTTAGTATTTACTGAGCCTTTCGATATTTTGGGAAAAATATTGCTGATCATTTTTCCTTTAGGGCTATATTTGATGTTGTTCACTCTGTCGAAAAACACTGGACTTATTCAACTGCTTCTGATTCCATTGTTGGTTCTGCATGCATTTCAGTTGGTGCTTTTCTATCTTTTCGGTGAAGAAGTTATAGCAGTGGATATGTTCTTAAATGTAGTTACGACCAATCCCTCTGAAGCAGGAGAGCTGTTATCGAGTATTTGGCCTGCGATTGTATTTGTCGTTTTAGTATATTTACCCACAATAATTTTTGCAAGCATTGGTTATAAACGAAAAATATACTTAAAGAAGTGCTTTAGGATTCGAGCGTTTTTTTCTGGCTTGATCATGCTTGTCATAACTTACATCTTGTCCTTTTATGCACAGAATAAAAATACTCAAAACTTTATTTACACCCAAGATTTATATCCTGTAAATGTGATTTATAATCTTGACTTTGCCATAAATAAATGGAACAGAAGTAATCATTATGAAGAAACATCGAAGAATTTTACATTCAATGCCAATCGTGATTCAACAGCTCATAAACGTGAAATTTATGCAATCGTTGTAGGCGAAACAAGCCGTGCCGACAATTGGAGCTTATATGGATATAAGCGGCAAACTAATCCATTATTAAGCAAACAATCCGGTTTAGTTCATTTCAGGGATGCGCTGACGCAATCAAATACCACACATAAAAGTGTTTCAATAATCCTTTCGGATGCGTCTGCCCAGAATTACGATATTATTTATCATCAGAAAAGCGTTGTAGAAGCATTCAGAGAAGTTGGTTTTAAAACGCTGTTTCTTTCCAATCAGGCACCCAATCATACTTTTACAGAGTATTTTGCCAAAGATGCTGATTATTATGTCAATTTACGAGCAGTTGATGAAGAAGGAATCAGAACTCGTAACAGTTTAGACGAAGAGCTCCTTAAAAAAGTCAGACATTATATAGATTCTGTACCGGGCAATTTATTTTTTGTAATACATACCTATGGTTCCCATTTTAATTATTCAGAGCGATATCCACATGCGTTTTCTGTATTTAAACCCGATAATGTGACCGAAATAACGTATAAAGATCGTGATAAAATGGTAAATGCCTATGATAATTCAATACTATATACCGATTATATATTATCATCATTAGCAGATATATTTGAGCAATCCGGTGCATGTTCGGCGTTTTATTATTCTGCTGATCATGGAGAGGATATAATGGATGATAAGAGAATGCGATTTTTGCATGCTTCGCCTAATCCAACATATTATCAGTTGAGAATACCGATGTTACTTTGGTTTTCCGATCAATATAAAAATACCTTTCATGTAAAATATGAAAATGCTTTAACAAATAAAGATAAACCTGTCTCTACAAATGCAGCTTTTCACACAGTTTTGGATATGGCGAATATTAAGACTACTTATTTGAATAAAGATTTATCACTAGTTGATCGGGAATTTAAAATCGCTAAACGAATGTATTTAAATGATCATGATAAGCCTGTATTTTTCTATAATGCCAATCTGAAGAAAGAAGACAAAATCATGATTGAAAAGAACCATATATACCATTAAAATATTGAATATCGAGATATGAAAAAAAGTCTTTTAAGTATAATATTAATTAGTTTTTTGTCACCAACATTCCTTTTAGGGCAAGCGCCAAAACAGGAGATGTTGCCTTTTGGTAATATGGATAAATGGAGAGTTCGTGAAATTAAAGAATCGTTTATAATCGGAGGTCAAACCAAATATATTTATGAAATAGCAGACGGAGATACTTTGTTCGATAATGTGCCGTATAAAAATAAGGTTTCACCATGGGCTAATTCATCGGTACTTGCCAAAGTAAAAGGAATCACGAAGGCAAGTGTTACCGTATTTCCCGAAAAGCGGGGCGGCGGATGTTGTGCCCGTCTCGAAACAAGAATGGAAGATTGCAAAGTATTAGGTATGATTAATATACGTGTATTGGCAAGCGGTACAATATTTCTGGGACAAATGATAGAACCCATAACCAGTACTGACAATCCACAGAGCAAATTAATTACAGGAATTCCTTTTACAAAACGTCCTAAAGCATTAATATATGATTATAAGGTTACAACAGGTGGGCAGTGTATTAAAGCAACCGGCTTCAGCAAACAACAAAAGCTGGATCGTACAGATATGGCTGAGGTGCAGTTATTACTTCAGCACCGTTGGGAAGATCCTGACGGTACAGTCCATGCTAATCGGGTAGCCACAGGATGGGAACGATTTGGTGAATCTGTCAGTGATTGGAAAAACGCACACAGGCTTGAATTGCGATATGGGGATATAACCAAGCATAACGATTATAAATCATATATGGGACTGGTAAATGGAGAAAGGGCTTATTACACTAGCAACAGTAAAGGAAAGATGGTTCCAATACAAGAAGATGGTTGGGCATCAGCCAATGAACCGGTTACGCATATAATTCTCCAATTTTCATCAAGTAATGGAGGTGCTTATATCGGAAATACAGATAGCCGATTTTGGATTGATAATGTTAAACTCGAATATTGATTATTTGCATTATAAGTTTATATATCTATCATAATTAATTATATATTGACCGATTTATAAGAAAATCAACCAGTCTTGAATTTTTTTTATTTTCTAATTATTTTGTTTTTAGTTAATTAGTTGATTCATGCAATCTATATAAAGTTATTAGCATATCGTTGATTTCTTTTTCGGGCATATTTTGTAACAATCTTTTGGATACAGGTGTTATAGTAGTAAAAAAAATATGTAAATTTGTCAGTAAATGTGACAAATAAATAAGCTGCAATACAAAATTAATGATATGCCTAAGTCCGATATACAGCTAATAAAACAGCGATTCAGCATAATTGGTAATTCTCCGGAACTTGATAGAGCTCTTGAAATAGCTCTTCAAGTGGCTCCTACTGATTTATCGGTACTCATAACTGGAGAGAGTGGAGTAGGTAAAGAAAACTTTCCTCAGATCATACACCAATTCAGCCATCGAAAGCATGGTACATATATAGCCGTCAATTGCGGATCTATTCCTGAAGGTACTATTGATTCCGAATTATTCGGTCATGAAAAAGGATCTTTTACTGGTGCTACAGGAGAGCGTAAAGGATATTTTGAGGTGGCTAATGGAGGTACATTATTTCTTGATGAAGTAGGGGAGTTACCCCTATCAACACAAGCTCGCCTATTAAGAGTTTTAGAAACAGGAGAGTTTATTAAAGTAGGCTCGTCTAAAGTCGAAAAAACAGATGTTCGTGTTGTTGCGGCGACTAATATGAATATGATTGAAGCAACAAGAAATGGTCGCTTCCGTGAAGATTTGTATTATCGTTTAAATACGGTGCCTATTTATATTCCACCTTTAAGAAAAAGGAAAGATGATATTCCTTTGTTATTCCGAAAATTTGCAAGCGATTGTGCTGAAAAATACAGCATGCCTCCGATAACATTGACACATGATGCACGTGAAATGTTAATGGATTACCGTTGGCCCGGAAATATTAGACAATTGAAGAATATTACTGAGCAAATCTCTATTATAGAGCAGGTAAGAGAAATAACACCCGAAATACTTAAGCATTATCTTCCTGCCGAAGAAGTTGGTATGATACCGCTGAGCGTTAATAACAATGACGCTAAATCTTTCAGTAATGAGCGTGAAATCCTATATCAGGTTCTGTTCGATATGAAAAAAGATATGAATGATTTGAAGAAAATCGTTCATGATATTGTTTCAGGTAATATTAATCCGGTAGATAATGTTGCATCGTTGAACAATCTGCCAAAAGAGAATGTAATTACTCCGATATTGGTCAAAGGAAGCGAATTGCCGGCAGCCATAGTAGATAAAGATCAGATACGATCAATCATACCTGCTGTAAGAGTTGATGCGGACGATGCCAAAATACTTGATGAGCGTGATTATGAAGAACAATCTCTTTCGCTTGAAGATGTTGAAAAAGATATGATTGTTAAAGCTTTAGAACGACATAAAGGTAAACGTAAAAATGCCGCTAAAGATCTGAAAATATCAGAGCGCACTTTATACCGAAAAATAAAAGCCTATAATCTGGAGAATTTATGAAAAAAGTACTTGTATTGTTATCGGCTTTTATGATTTTACAAGGCTGTAAAGTTAGTTATACTTTTAATGGCGCTAATATTGACTATAATCAGATAAAAACAATAAATATCGTTGATTTTCAGAATCAGGCTTTGTTAGTTTATCCACCTTTGGCGCAGGTATTCAATGAGCGGATGAAAGATGTGTTTGTACAAAACACGAAGCTCACATTATCCGATGTGAATCCTGATTGGGAAATTGAAGGCGAGATTGTTCGTTATGATTTAACCCCCTTGTCAGTCAAGGAAGATGCATATGCTTCAGAAACCCGTTTGACCATGGCAGTGAGATATCGTTTCAGAAATAACAAAACCTCCGAAGAGAAAGAAGGCGAAATTAGTGCTTATCGCGATTTTTCTGCAAATCTTGGTTTAGATGCGGTTCAAGATGATTTGATACAGCAACTGACAAAAGAAATCGTTGATCAGATATTTAATGCAATAGCATCCGACTGGTCAAAATAAAAAATTATATTTTTAGGATGGATATTTCGAGACTATATCAGATTATAAATAATAAAAGGGAGATTAATAGAATTGAACAGCCTGAACTGGAGGCTATTATTCAAGAATATCCATATTTTCAAGCAGGTGTTTTTGCTTATTTAAGCTGCTTATATCAATACAACCATTCAGCTTTCAGAGAAGCTTTATCGAGTAATAGTATATTTATAAGTGACCGCAAAGCTTTATTTTACTATATCCTAAAAGATGAATATAAATTATTTTTTGAAAAGACTGGTAAGAAAGAATTGAAAGAAGACAAGACAAGCGTATTGCTTAATGCTTTTTTTGAATCGGAAGGTATAGAAGAAGATGATGATAAGTTTTTTACTAATAATGTATTGCATATAGGATTGGCATCTTCCGATTACTTTTCATATTTGAAAAAAGCTGAACTTGAAATTTCGGTTGAAAGTGAAGATGACGCTACTTCTGCGAAATTTAAGCATCAGGATATCATTGACTCATATATCGAAAAATCTGAACACGAAGGAAATGCTATTCGTTTGAATCTGCAAGTTGAAGAAAATGAGGATTTTCAAACTGAAGCAACTCCTGAAAATGTAAAGGATGAAGATTTGGATGATGAAATGTTTTTTACTGAAACATTATCGAAAATATACATTAGGCAAAAAAAGTATGAAAAGGCATATAAAATAATTAAACACTTAAGTTTGAATTATCCGAAAAAAAATGCTTACTTTGCTGATCAATTGAATTTTTTAGAGAAACTTATTATAAATTCGAATAAGAAAAATATAAAATGAGTACACTTTTGACTGTATTAATTGTCATCGCATCCATTGTTTTAATTTTAGTAGTTCTTGTCCAAAAATCGAAAGGTGGCGGATTATCATCCGGATTTGCCTCATCAAACTCGATTATGGGAGTACGTAAAACTACCGATTTTATTGAAAAAACTACATGGGTTTTAGCTGGGTTTGTCATCATTGCAAGTATCGTTTGTGTTATGATACAACCAAAACATACACGAGGTGTACCGCAGTCAGAAATTTCTGTACCTGATAATAATAAATCAGAAAATGCCATTCCTGATTTTTCAACAAATGTTCCTACTCAGCAACAATCACCAGCACCAGCTCAACCTTCAGAAAGTAATTAAAAATATAAGAGAAAGAAACATATATTATAAAATAAAAGAGCTGATATATCAGCTCTTTTATTTTTGTAACTATACAAAGCTACTTCAGTTTTATATTATTCAGCAGCTTCCGCGTTAATTTCTTCCTGTTCAAAGTCGACAGCAGCTCCAATTAAAAGGTTATACCAGTTGATCATTTTCTTTATATCATGGTTATATACTCTTTCTTTATCATAGTTAGGAAGCACTTCTTCAAAATATTTATGTAATTGTTCAGGCTTATTCATTGTTTCGATTGAAATTTTTTGCCCGTTTTCTTTATTTTTTATTGCAACCATTACCTCTTTCAATGGAACTTCGTCTTCATTTGTGTATATAGATATATCGCCCAATGAAACCACTCTATCTCGGGCATAAACAGGAAGTTTGCGATTATCAGCAAGTGATTCAACGATAATCATATTTTTGCTGTTTGAAACTAATTTGTATAAACCGGGTTTTCCGGATATAGACATGATTTTTTTTAACATAGTTTTTTTATTTAATAAATATTACACTCGCTTTTTTTCGAAGCATAAAAGTAGTATATAAGCCATTAAAACAATGTTAATATATGTGAATTTAAGTGTGAAATATATTTTGTGACCAACTAATCCTGCACTATGTTTTTAATATTATTGTCTTTGACAATTTAACTTTTTTATAATCTTAAAAAGGAATGTCTGTGTTGCGCCGATTAACTATCTTTTGTAAAAAATAAAGCAATGTACATAACTGGTACATTGCTTTTTAATGGAATTATATGAAGTGATTGATTTGCAGTTAATCTAATCTTAAGAGCAGTTATTCTGAAATATTGACGGTAATATTGCAAGCGGATTGTATGTTGCTTAAGCTATTTAATTCTATGTTATACGTAGCTGATTTTATCAGGCTACCGCCATTTATAACAATATTCAAGTTGTTGTCACCTGGATATAATGTGCGGTTTGGTCCATAATAACGGACTTCGATTCCATTTGATTCACCGAGTAATTGATTCGCTGAAAGATTGAGTACAGAATCTGTTAATGTCAACATTACCGATTTTTTTACGGAGAAGGAATTACCTGCTTTCACCATGATGTTGATATCTTCACACATAAATGAGCTGATAATTTTAGAATTGTTAATTATAACTTTGTGTACAATTTCATTACCAGGAATGTAATTTAATGGAATTTTATAAGTGCCTGACTTTATGCCTGTTTTTCCGCTAATGATTATAGGTATTTGGTATATTCCGGTTGTATAAGTTTGAATATTGCCGGCATATGTTATTTCAATTCCGTCCGAACTTCCCAAAAGTTGTCCATTCTGTAATGTTAGTGCTACAGTTCCGGGTTTTAATTCTAATTTGAATGATCTTCGAACTTTAAAAGAGTTGTCTGTAGTTGATATTTGAGTCACCATATCATTAGCATCCTCATTAATTGTTTGAGAATAAGGATCAATGACTTCTATGGAAGTAGAACCCGTTAATTTATTATCATTTATAGGCAGCTCGTAAATTCCGGGTGTTGATGGGGCAATACCATCTATAATAGCATCTATTGTCCCAGATCCTTTAGTCAATAGTATGTTATTCAACACAATAATTCTGAACCCATATTTACTGCTGATTACTGTATTGCTTTTAAGTTCTATTTTGCCAGATTTCAATGTATAATAGATTTTTATAGGAGCTTTAACGATGGCTTGATTTGTTAAAAGACTTATCGATACATTTTGTTTGCCTGTGTTTATATTGTCTGTATTTTGTCCAAATATATTTTGAGATGTACAGGTTAATAAAAACATAAGTTTTAAAAGACAAAATTTTGTTCTTAGTGATTTCATTTTTATTATCTTTCAATAATTATATTAAATAGTTTTTTATATACAAGAAGTAAAGATAAATAAAATATTTAAATATAATTAATAGAATGTATCTATAAAGTGTCTTGTGTTTTTACGTCAGAATTTTTAGGTCTTGTTTATAGTTTGTAATTTTTTTATTTTGAATATAATTGTCTAATAAATAAGGTTTTATGTGTAAAGAAAAAGCCTGTTTTTGTGTGTTGTATAAAAAATATATACAATAACTAAATCGTTAAAATAATCTTATTCAGATGTTAAATGACTTTCAAAATTTAATAATTCTCGATAAGTATCTTATCGCAAACAATTTTGCTTAATACCTCTGTTTTATTATTATATTTTATTGTTTGGCTACCGTCATAAGGTTCAACATTAATAACATCAATTTGGGTGCCTAATTTTAATTCACGCTTGTTAAGAAACTGGAGAAATTCTTCCGAAGCATCATCCACGGCTGAGAACGTCACAGTCTTACCAATTTCGATATTGCTTAATTTTAAATACACCTTATCAAAAATTTTACCATCATCAGAAGGTATAGGTTCGCCGTGTGGATCTATATTCGGAAAATTTAGCAATTCGTCCATTTTCTCAAAAAAAAGCGGAGACTGAATATGTTCAATTTGTTCGGCTATTGAATGTACCTGTTCCCAACCCAATCCCATTATTTTATACAGAAAAGTTTCAGTAAGTCTGTGTTTGCGTAAAACTATTGCAGCAGCTCTCCGACCTTCATCTGTCAATTTTATAGGTTTATATTTTTCAAAATAAACAAGTCCTTTTTCAGATAGTTTTTTCATCATTCCGTTTACAGTCGGCATCTTAATATTAAGCTCCATACTTAATTCATTAACTGATACTTCGCCCGATTCTTTCGAGAGAGTCAGAAGTCTTTTAAGATAATTCTCTTCGGCTAATGATAACATATTACAAATATATGAAAAAATGGATTATCAAATTTTTTATGTATTTATATTTTGTTAGGTAAGACTAACATATTACTTTTGTTTGATGAATATTAATTTTTTTTAATACTAATTTTACATGATCATAAGACATATATTATTCACAATCGGACTAATTCTTATTTGCAACACAAATATATCAGCTCAGAAAGGCATTGTTAGAGGTGTTGTCACAAATGGAGATGAAGTATTGGAATATGTTTCAGTCGGTATACCTAAACTTGGAGTTGGTACAGTAACCGATAGCGTAGGACATTTCGAAATAAAGAATATTCCCGCAGGTACATATGAACTTAACGTTACCAATGTTGGGTATCGTCGTTATAAGGAAAGTTTTAAGATTGAAGGAAAAGAAATAAAGAATTTTGAAATTAATATGATACCTGATGATAATACGATGAATGAAGTTGTGGTTACGGGTACAATGAGAACCGTAAGCCGTATGGATAGCCCTATTCCGGTTGAGGTTGTAACCCCGCAACTATTCAGGAAAAATCCTACTCCATCTTTGTTCGAAGCCATAGGTATGGTAAATGGAGTAAAACCTCAGCTCAATTGTAATGTATGTAATACAGGTGATATTCACATCAATGGTATGGAAGGACCCTATACTATGATTTTGATAGATGGTATGCCTATTGTCAGTTCATTATCAACAGTTTATGGCTTGAGCGGTATCCCGAATAGTTTGGTAGAAAGAATTGAAGTTGTTAAAGGACCTGCTTCGTCCTTATACGGATCAGAAGCTATGGGAGGAATTATTAATGTTATAACAAAAGATCCACAAAAAGCTCCACTTGTGAATTTCGATGCTTTTGCAACAAATTGGAGAGAATATAATATCGACGGTTCGCTGAAATTTAAATTAAATAAAGATATCACAAGCCTATTAGGAATTAATTACTTTAATTATCAGCACCGTAAAGATCAGAACAAAGATAACTTTACCGATTTAACATTACAAAACAGAGTTTCGATTTTTAATAAATGGAATTTTAAGCGTAAAGATAATAAGATAGCCAGTCTTGGGCTGCGCTATGTCTATGAAGACAGATGGGGTGGGGAAATGAATTGGAACAAAAAATGGCGTGGCAGTGATTCGATTTATGGAGAAAGTATTTATACCAATCGTTTTGAGGTAATCGGAGCTTATCAATTGCCCGTTAAAGAAAATATTTTTACACAATTCTCTTACAACTGGCATGATCAGAACTCTTGGTATGGAGATACACCCTATATGGCTAAGCAACATGTTTTGTTTGGACAGATGTACTGGGAAAAAAAAATAGCTCAACAACATAACCTGTTATTAGGAGCGTCGTTCCGTTATACCTATTATGACGATGGCACGCCAGCTACATCAAGTTCAGACGGAATGAAGAACAAACCAGATAAGACACCGTTGCCCGGAATATTTATTCAGGATGAATGGGCAATAAACAATAAAAATACCTTATTAGGTGGATATCGTTATGATTATGATAAAAATCATGGTAGCGTTCACTCACCCAGATTGGCTTATAAACTAACACTAAATCGTACAAACGTTTTGAGAGCCAGTTTTGGTACAGGGTTTCGTGTCGTTAATATCTTTACCGAAGACCATGCTTCTCTGACAGGTGCCAGAGAAGTGATTATCACGGAAAAACTAAAGCCCGAAAAATCATATAACGGGAATCTTAATTATGTGCTTAAAGTACCTACTGACGCTATGTTTATCGGATTCGATTTAACAGGATTCTATTCATATTTTACAAATAAGATAGTCGGTGATTTTGATAGTGATCCAAATAAAATAATATATCAAAACCTACGTGGACATGCTGTATCACAAGGAGCATCATTGAATATTGAAACAATATTTAATTTTCCGCTCAGTATTATGGCAGGTCTGACCTTTGCCGACGTATATACGGATCAGGATAACGAAGAAGGCGTAAGAAAGAAATCACAACAATTGCATGCTCCGAAATGGTCAGGAACATTTTCTGCCGATTACAAATTTCCGAAAAAGTTTACAGTCAATCTTACCGGTACTTGGAATGGACCAATGCGCCTGCCTATTTTGCCCGAAGATTATCGTCCCGAATATTCTCCATGGTTTTGCATCGCTAATGTCCAATTAACTAAAGCATTTTCAAATGGACTTGAAATATATGGAGGAGTGAAGAATCTGTTTAATTTCGTACCAAAAGATCCAATTATGCGTCCTTTCGATCCGTTCGATAAGCATGTTGACGATCCAATTGATAATCCCAAGGGTTATACATTTGATCCAAGTTATAATTATTCGTCTCTGCAAGGGATACACACGTTCGTAGGAGTTCGATATAATTTATGGAAATAATGCCCCTTAAATTCTAAACGAAATTATAGTCCTTTTTATTCAATATGCGATGATTATATGGGCAAACACATATTTAAGATGAAAGATGGCTTTGTTAAAAACAGCGATACACTTGCGGATCTAAAACTTGGCAATTCAGCTTTAATTAATGGAATAAAGCCCGAGTGCGACAGTGACGTACGACAGAGATTGTTGGACTTAGGTTTTGTAAAGGGAGCAGAAGTCAATGTCAAGAATATAAGTCCTTTGGGCGATCCGGTTGCATACTATATCCATGAAACTCT
The DNA here is from genome assembly GCA_945273835.1 of uncultured Dysgonomonas sp. Classification (GTDB taxonomy): domain Bacteria; phylum Bacteroidota; class Bacteroidia; order Bacteroidales; family Dysgonomonadaceae; genus Dysgonomonas. Next base: position 72,425 of record CALYPL010000008.1, read on the forward strand.
GATCGCCTTACGTAAAGAAGATGCTCTAATGGTGTGTATTGATAAACTCAATAAATGAAAGAGTTCTTATGAAGAATGCTTGTGATATTTGTGATTTATTAGACCGTTATTAGAATATTTCTACTTATTATTTTCTCTTTTTATGTTTTTTCAATTTCAAAGATTGTCTCAAATATATTTAAATATTAAAGAAGCGTTTAGTATTGTTGTAAATTATTTCAGCTAAATCTTTTGTATCTTCATTCCGATAATAGGCTATTTCATCCAGAATATGTGGCAAAAACTTTGGTTCGTTTCTGTTGCTTCGGGGCTTGTCTTCGAGATTGCGAGGCAAAAGAAATGGAGCGTCAGTTTCAATCATTAATCTTTCTGCTGGAATAAGTTTAACTAATTCAGTGAGGTGTTTACCTCTTCGTTCGTCACATATCCAACCTGTAAGACCGATGTAACACCCTAAATTTAAATATTCTTTCAGTTCGTTTTTATTTCCTGTAAAGCAATGTACAACCATATTTTTTATATCTGTCTTGTACTTTCTCAGTATATTGAAAAAATCATCAAAAGCATCACGTTCGTGTAGGAACAGCGGTAAGCCGCTTTCTAATGCTAATCTGATTTGTTCTTCAAATACAAGCTTCTGTACATCACGTGGTGAGAAATCCCGATTATAATCCAAACCACATTCACCGATGGCAACCACGCAATCTTTTACCGCTAAATTGCGTAGTGTATTGATGGTGTCTTTGGTAAAATATTTTGCATCGTGCGGATGTACTCCGGCTGTGGCATATAATTTTCCTTTATATTTTTCTGAATATTTGGCTGCCTGTATACTGCTTCGTTCACTTGTGCCTGTAATAATCAATGGGCTGACATTCTCTTGAGCGGCTTCTTGCACAACTTCTTCTCTATCATGATTGAATGAGTTGTGCATCAGATTAATTCCGATATCAATAAGTTGCATGACTATTTATTTAAAGGTGTTTTTCGCTTCATAACCATGTTTGTCACCGATGCTGAAGCTATAAGTTTTTTTGTACTCTCTGAAATTATTTCTACTTCCCAAACGTGGGTTGAACGTCCTTTATGGATTATATGTGCTTTACCTCTCAATGTGTCGTTCAGCTGACCGCTTGATATCATATTAATGCTTACTTGCATGCCAAGTGAATATTCCTCGTTACTGCAAAGTAGGTTAGAGCCAATGCCGGCAAGTGTATCTGTAAACGACATTAATATTCCTCCGTGCGCAACTCCCGATATTTGTATCAGGTCGGGACGTATTAGTATTCTTGCTTCAATTGATTCTGTATCTTGTGTTTCGATAAATTCTATACCTAAAGTTTCAATGAATGTACCTTTTATTCTTTCTTTAACATTATTTGTATTGAGTTTCATGAGTCTTTATTTTGATATGTATTTTACATCCACATAATTTGTCAACCATACTCCGTTATCGGACCGGTAGAAGGTTATTCCCTCGTCGAACATCTTTTTAGCCATTACAACCAATACTTCAGGCTTTCCGTGTCGTGATCCTACTTTTAATGCGGTTGCTTTATCCTTGCATAAATGCACATGTCGGCGGTTTTGCTTCATTATCCCTTTTTGGAGAATTGATTGTATAAAACGTGTCGCCGTTCCATGATATAGAAATTCAGGAGGCTCAACAGGCTCTAAGGCAAGGTTGATATTTATTGAGTGACCTTGACTGGCTCGTATTTTATCTTTTTTTTCGCTGAAAGCATACCGTTTTTTATCGTTGGTGTCAACTATTTCTATTAAATCATCCATCGAAAAATTATAATTATGTTTTCTGCATTTTTCAATTAAATCATTTGTAATTGCCCAACCATTTTCGTCAAGTTCAATGCCAATAGTCTCCGGGCTATGCCTGAGTACAAGGCTTAAAAATTTACCAATTCGTTTTTTATCTGCTTCATTCATCCTAAAATTCCTTTTTTACTAATGCTTTTAGATGTTGGCGATAAAAGATATGATTTGCATCTTCTATTATTTCTTTCTCATCAAAATCAGCCGCGTATTTTATAACGAATTTTTTTATTTGATCTTTATTCATCATACGATTATCGCTGAGGTAATCCGCCATTTTCAATAACAAATCTTTTTGCTTGTTTAATGTTTCTTCAGCAAGTTGTTCGGCTTTGTCTATGAGTTCTTTTGCTTCGTTGTTAATTCCTTCCCGATGATCATCAAATATTGTGATGGGTGTATTACTCATATTCTCGTTGCCGAAAAAAGCTTTTGTTTGCCCCATACCGCAAGCATAGAGAACATATATAGCCAATTGTGTGGCTTTTGACAAATCTGAGCTCGATCCCATTGTGACATTTTCTTCACCAAATATAATTTTTTCGGCTATAAGACCTCCTAAGAGTACAGCTAACCGATTGATGACTTCTTTTTTCGATACATAATTCCACTCAGGGTGTGAAAGCATGAATCCTTTGCTGTTGCTATCGGCTGTAACAGAGAATACAGACTCCGGTATGGTTTTCATCAAAATAGCTGAAAGAATTGTATGACCGCTTTCATGCACGGCAGTTATAGCCTGCATATCGTCATGTTTTTCTTGACGAAGTTTGCCTAATACTAAATCATGGCTATCGTGTATGGATTGTATAATCTTACCATCTTTCAGTAAGTCAATTTGTATACATATATGTTCTTTATCAGATTGTTCTTTATTTATGCCAAATGAGGCTGTGTCGGCAGTGAACCCTGCCAGATAAATTTCATTTAATATTTTGCCCAAGCGGGTATTGATTATTTGATGGACTGTCGTGAATAGGGGACGAGTACCTTGTGTAGGATAGACCCCTTCACTGTATATGAGTTGTTTAATTTCGCCATCGAAGATTAAATCAAGATTGTATGTACCCTTAAGTTTTCGGGCTATTTTATTCAGTTCTAAATCAATGATGCCATAAAAAGATTTTTCATCGAACGATGGATAAATGATATGATTGTTTCCGAGACGAGCAATTTGTTCGCTTCGGAATCTGTTTAACAAAGCCTGTTTTACTTCGGTTATCGTAATCTCTTTTGACTGGTGATTAAATTCATTGGCACTCATATCGGGATTGAAATTGCGTGACATGGTATATACTTCGTCAAGATTACCCATTACGAAAACGAGCGCCCGTGTGCAGTCGACGGTCTTAGGTTTTAATGACATCTTATACAGCCAGATGAGGTAATCCATCGTTTCGTCACCATCCATTTCGTTTAATTTGTCCCGAATCTCGTTTTTGTTCAGGTATAGATGGGCTACCATATTATATATGTTTTCTATATCATTATTTGAAACAAAAAACGGTTTCTTTTTTTCGTTCTCATCATCATCATCGTTTTCGTTATATGGGTCCATTGTTTTCATATAAATATCTTTGCCGGATGTGATTAGCCCGTTTTCGACTTCAACACCTTTTACCAACGACATATCGAGTTTTTTTATAAACTTGTTGAACCAACTCATATTATATTCGAAATCTATGATATCGAATTTACCGCTATCAAGCAAATCCCATACTGCACGGATTTGTGCACGGTCTACTTCTTCCTGCTCTTCGTTGATGGTTCGGGCAAGTTGAAACTCATCGAGACCAATGACAAATGGTTCTCCATTTGCATTATCATATATATCTTTAAAAGAGTCTTGTATATCAAAGTATTGACGTGATGATTCGCCTAAATCGAAATGAAAATAATGCTCGTCGAAACCTAATAATTCGCAGAAGCGTTTTACAAGGGATGTTTTTCCAATACCTGTTAATCCCCAAAGATTGATAATGACTGGTCTATCCTGCATTTCGGGGAAGAAAAACCATGAGTTTATAGCTTTTGCTATCTGGTCAATGACTTCATCAATGCCAATAAACTCTTTTTTTAGTTGGGTTACTGTATTTTCAAGCTGTTGTTTTTTAGTTAAAAGGTGCTTTTTATATTCTTCTGTTTTATTCTTATCCATTGTATGACTAATTTAATAACTCTTTGAAGTCGTGTAACTGTAAAGTTGTTCCGCAAGTTATCATGTTTATTCTGATTATCGAATTATTTTTTCAGGTTTTATTATCCCTGTTATTTGTTGTCTTTTTTGAGCAAAACTTCTATCGCTTTCAGAATGTGTTCTCTATTTTTAGCCTCTTTAATAAATTGAGGCAGACGCGCAGTCATAGTCATCAGGTAAGTCGATTGCCTTTCTCTTAAATCAGCCTTAACAAAGGCTTTTATTTCTTCTAAATGCTCTCTGTTATATGCCCAGAAAAGATGTCCTTTAACTTCTGTCTGCAACCATAAGGCATAACCAAAGAAAGGATCGCCCTTTTGTCCTTTCAAATTCGCTTTTGGATGACAGCATTCTACATTTGGTTTATAATCGGTCTCGTACTTGCAATATGAACATCTTACTCTAAGCGTTTCCGATGGCTTGGTAAGATTCTTTTGCTCGCGAAAAATTGGTTTTCCACAATCGGGACAATTCCTTTTTACATATATTTTGTATAAAATATGATCTTTATATTCGCCTCGGTACAAACAATGAGGGCATTCTACTTTAGTTTTCAGCTCATTACGGTACTCTGCACTTGAAAGTACTTTAGCTTCGTGTTTGCATTTTGGACATTCAATTTGATAATAGGTCGGATTATAATAACCTGTCTCTTTATATCTTTTTTCCATGATTTTTGTTTTGTGTTCATTCCGACTATGCTGTAAACTTATTTACAGATATTCTTAGTGTCATAACAAAACTATGAATAGTCTTGTTATGTTTTAATATCATCACCCCGAAACATAAGGATTATTTCCCCATATTTTGGTAAGCCGGATTTTAATAGATTAATTAAAATTGTGAAACTAATAAACGATTACCTGTTTTGCAGCCGTAATATTTTGGTAATAGTCAAATATTGTGAGGTTCATCATCCCGATAAACCTGTTTAGTTTCTAAGTCCTGTGTTTTAAATCTTAATCAACATTGTAAATACCCTTTCTTAATGGATTTGAGGGTTTATATTAAATTGTTTTCGATGCAAATATAAATCAGTTTTCTTGATTTACAAATTTTCAAAAACGAATTAATTATTATTCGTCATCAGAAAATCATTCAAGTTTATGTATTACCAATCCCGAACGCAGTTTAGGCTCAAACCAAGTTGTTTTAGGGGGCATAATATTACCGGTGTCCGCAATATCCATTAATTGTTTCATTGTGACGGGATATAAAGCAATAGCCAATGCCATTTCGCCACTATCCACTCTTTTCTTCAACTCACCTAAGCCTCTAATTCCACCAACAAAATCAATACGTTTATCAGAACGAAGATCCTTTATACCTAAAATATCATCGAGAATGTATTTGGATGAAATCGTTACGTCCAATATGCCGATTGGGTCATTGTCGTCATAAGTATTCTCTTTAGCAGTGAGGGAATAGCAAGTTCCATCAAGATAAATAGAAAAATTATGCAATCCCGAAGGAGGGACTATCTCGGTTCCAACTTTTTTGACTGAAAAATTATTTTCTAACTTCTTTAAGAACTCATCTGTCGTTAAACCATTCAGATCTTTAACCAATCTATTATAATCAATAATGTTCAATTGATAATCAGGAAAGCAGACAGCCATAAAATAATTATATTCTTCTTTGCCTGTATGATGAGGGTTTTGTTTTGCCTTCTCGGCTCCGACAAGCGCAGCTGCGGCAGAGCGATGATGTCCGTCAGCTATATATAAATAAGGTATATCTTCAAATATTTTAGTGATATGCTCAATATCGGCTTTATCCCTGATGACCCAAAAATGATGGCTGATGCCGTCACCCGAAGTAAAATCGTATTCGGGTTTAGACTCAGTAACTTTACTTACAATCAATTCAAGTTCGGGGTTCTTGGGGTAAGCAAAGAACACAGGTTCAATATTGGCATCATTTGCCCGTACATGCTTCATCCTGTCTTCCTCTTTATCACGGCGAGTCAGCTCGTGCTTTTTTATTTTGCCTTTCAGATAATCATCTACATGACTGCAAACTACAAGCCCGTATTGTGTCCTGCCGTTCATTGTTTGGGCATAGACGTAATAATATTCCTCAGGGTCTTGAACAAGCCAACCTTTATCTTGAAATTTTTTGAAATTTTCCACACCTCTTTTATATACCTCAGGATGATGCTCGTCCAGCAACTCATCAAAATCTATTTCCGGCTTGATTATTCTGTACAAAGATTTTTCATTACCCTTAGCTTCAAGGTAAGCCTCGAGAGAACTCAATACATCATAAGGTCTTGAAACAACTTTTTCGACAATGTTTTTGGGTGGACGTACTCCTCTGAAAGGTTTGATTGAAGCCATGGCAATAAATATTTTAGGTATAAGATTTAAAAAGATATTTCCAAAAAGGCTTATATCATTCTACCCTTTAGATAAATATCCTTACCAAATATCGAATAAAAAAATCAAATCTTCAAATAAATCAGAAGCAAATAAACGATGGTCTGTATTTTATCATATCATAACATAAATTTAACATTATAATTATTAAATTTGAATCTTGAGTTCCTAAATTTAAAGCAAATAACTTTAATAACTTTTTTGATGAAAAAACATAATTTTAACGCAGGACCATCAATCCTACCACAAGAAACGATAACAGAGACAGCAAAAGCTATTTTAGACTTTAATGGTTCAGGTCTTTCATTGATGGAAATAAGTCACAGAAGTAAAGATTTCCAATCAGTATTGGACGAAACAACCGATCTGTTTAAAGAATTATTGAATATACCGTCGGGCTATTCGGTTATATTTCTTGGTGGTGGAGCAAGTCTGCAATTTTGCATGGTTCCGTTTAACTTACTTGAGAAAAAAGCAGCTTATCTCAATACAGGAACATGGGCTAACAAAGCTGAAAAAGAAGCTAAACTTTTTGGCGAAGTAGTGGAAGTAGCTTCGTCTAAAGACGCTAATTACAACTATATTCCCAAAGACTATAAAATACCGTCTGATGCAGATTATTTTCATATAACAACTAATAATACCATATTCGGAACAGAAATACATACAGACTTAGAATCGCCGGTAACCTTAGTTGCTGATATGTCTTCCGATATATTTTCAAGACCTGTCGATGTTTCAAAATACGGTCTTATATATGGTGGCGCTCAAAAGAATCTTGCTCCTGCAGGTGTAACTTTCGTAGTTGTCAAAGACGAAATACTCGGTAAAGTAACTCGTAAGATACCAACCATGCTTGACTACCGTACACATGTTGAAAATGGTTCAATGTTCAATACTCCGCCGGTTGTTCCAATTTATGCGGCGATGGAAACATTGCGTTGGTTGAAAAAGAACGGAGGTGTAGAAGCGGCTTATAAACGAAATAAAGAAAAAGCAGAAATGCTTTATGGTGAGATAGATCGTAACAGCATATTCAAAGGCACATGTCAGGTCGAAGATCGTTCGTTAATGAATGTTTGCTTTGTAATGAAAGATGAATATAAAGAATACGAAGCCGATTTTCTTAAATTTGCTACTGACCGCGGAATGGTAGGAATCAAAGGACATCGTTCAGTTGGAGGATTTAGAGCATCAATTTACAATGCAATGCCTATTGAAAGTGTACAGGCACTTGTAAATTGTATGAAAGATTTTGAGAAGCAAACAGCCAAATAATTCTGCTGATGAAAGTATTAATAGCCACCGATAAACCATTTGCAGCAGAAGCTGTTAAAGGAATCAGAGATGTAATAGAAAAAGTAGGTTTTGAACTTGCTTTACTTGAAAAATATACGGAAAAAAAGCAGCTTCTTGATGCCATAACTGATGCTGATGCTGCCATTATACGTAGCGATATTTTTGATAAAGAAGTACTTCAAGCCGGTAAAAATCTTAAGATAGTAGTTCGGGCAGGTGCAGGATACGATAATATTGATCTTGAAGCTGCCACTGCACATAATATCTGTGTGATGAACACTCCGGGACAAAATGCCAATGCTGTAGCAGAACTTGTTTTCGGATTAGCCGTTTATGCTGTTCGTAATTTCTATAACGGAACATCAGGCACTGAACTATTAGGCAAAAAGCTCGGTATACATGCTTATGGTAACGTCGGGCGTAATGTTGCCCGCATAGCTAAAGGATTTGGGATGCAGGTTTTTGCCTTTGACCCATTTTTGTCGAAAGAACAAATAGAGAAAGACGGTATTAAAGCGGTTGAATCAGTTGATGAATTGTACGATACATGTCAATATATTTCATTACATATTCCTGCAACGGCTGAAACCAAAAATTCAATTAATCGCAATTTATTGAATAAAATGCCTCAAAACGCATTGTTGATTAATACTGCACGTAAAGAGGTCATTGACGAAGCTGGTTTATTGCAACTGATGAGCGAACGAAAAGACTTTAAATATGTAACTGATATTATGCCTTCCAATCATGCTGAATTATTGGAGAAATTCGCCGGAAGATATTTTTCGACACCCAAAAAGATGGGTGCTCAAACAGCAGAAGCGAATACGAATGCAGGTATAGCTGCTGCTAATCAGATAGTAGATTTTATTAAAAACGGAAACGAACGTTTCAGAGTCAATAAAAAATAAATAAGGCTTATCAAATAAATTATTAAAGCGATTGCCTAAATAAAAAGGGCAATCGCTTTATTATTAATTTGTATACTGTTCCTGTAATAGATTAGTCGGAACTTAAGGAAATTACTTTACCTTAATGTCTTGTACCGCAATAATACAACCCGTTTATCCCCAACTCCTTAGTATTAAAGAGATATGGTGTCATTAATAATAAGATTTTTGACTGATGTAAACAAGACCGCGAATCTCGTTTACCCAATATACCTTTTTTTATAAAATCAATGGTCCACTCTTTAATTATTTTGCTGTGCTTTGCCATAATCTGAAAAATTGGTTATTGGTTTTATTTGGCGTATAATGCAAATTCTAAATGTTGACTTTATATTTGAGACTATTTTTAAGTTAACAAAAACCTGCATGGAACAAAGCATCATTAAGATAGCGATCCATGCAGATTCATAAAAAATAGACAATCTTTTCGTTATAGTTGAATTAACTACTATAATTATTGAACGATTACTATTTAAGATTAAATTTGACCGATGTTTTGATATCGGTAGCTGAAGCTCCGATTAGTGCCTCGAAATCACCTTTTTCAGCAACCCATTCGTGTTTATCGGCATCGAAGAAAGATAAAGCATCCTTATTAATCGTGAATGTTACGTTTTTAGATTCGCCTGCTTTCAAAAAAACTTTTTCAAAGCCTTTAAGTTCTTTAACCGGACGAGGTAATGATGATTTGATATCTTTGATGTAAAGTTGTACGATTTCTGCACCATCACGATTACCCGTATTCTTGATGTTTATGGAAAACGAAATTTGTTCATCAGAAGAAATTTCGTTTTTGTCGGCATAAACTTTGCCATATTCAAATGTGGTATAGCTCAATCCATGTCCAAAAGCGAATAAAGGTTTTATTTTTTCTTTATCAAACCAGCGATATCCCACAAATATCCCTTCGTTATATGCAACATTGATCGTATCTGAACCTTTAGATGATTTGGCTAATTGCTCTTTATTTCCCGGATATTCGCCGACTGTATGCGGAGCATAGTCAGTCAATTTACGACCAAATGTCATCGGCAATTTACCTGAAGGATTGACGTCTCCCACTAAGACGGCTGCAAGGGCATTACCTGTTTCAGAACCAAGGTACCAACTTTGTACGATTGCAGGTACATCGTTGACCCATGGCATCGCAACAGCATTTCCTGATATGTTGACAACAATAAGATTTTTATTTACTTTGGCTAATGCTTCGATTAATTTGTCTTGGTTATAAGGAAGTTCAAGCCCTTCACGATCGGTGTCCTCACAATCCTGATGATCGCTTTTATTTAAACCACCGATAAAAATTACATAATCAACATCTTTTGCAAGGCTTACAGCTTCGTTAAGCAAAACTTCGGCAGGTCTTTCTTCTTTCAGATTCTGTCCCGATTTAACACCATTGTATTCGCCGGTAGGGTCGCCTACATAACCGCGGGCATAGATAATCTCAGCGTTAGAAGCTATTCTTTTCTTTAAACCGTCGAGAGGTAGAATCTCATATTTGGCTTTCAATGATGAACTGCCACCTCCAACAGTCATCATCTTGATCGCATTTTCGCCTACAACAAGAATTTTCTTCGATTTAGTCAAATCTATTGGTAAAATGTTTCCTTTGTTGCGGAGTAAAACGATTCCTTCTTCGGCAATTCTACGTCCGGCATCACTATGTTCTGGTGAGCCGAGTGAACCGAAAGGTTTATTTTTATTCATGCTTGTACGATATGCAAGACGCAAGATACGGCGTATTTTATCGTCTAATTCTTTTGTTCCTACTTTTCCCTCCTGAATAAGTTTAAGATAAGGAATAGCCATATAATAGTCATCATATGCGTTGCCCGTACCGGCTGAAAGACCGTTTGTCCAAGAGCCGAATTCCATATCTAATCCATTAAAGATAGCTTGTTTGGTATCATGTGCTCCGCCCCAATCGGAAATAACCACTCCGTCAAAACCCCATTCTCCTTTAAGTATGTCTTTTAATAATAAACGGTTATGGCATGCATGCTGATCTCTGAACAAATTGTAAGCTCCCATTACCGCCCATGCTCCACCATTTTGCACAGCTGATTTAAAGGCAGGTAAATAAATTTCATACAATGTTCTGTCGTCAACGACGGGATTCATTGTGTGACGTTTAAATTCTTGATTATTCAAAGCAAAGTGTTTAACACAAGCTGCTACTCCATTAGATTGCACTCCTTTAATATAGGGTACAACCATTGTTGATGTCAGAAAAGGATCTTCACCCAGATATTCAAAATTTCGTCCGTTGAGAGGTGTGCGATATATATTCACACCGGGTCCCAGTAATACGTCTTTTTTGCGATAACGAGCTTCTTCGCCTATGGATTTACCATAGAGCAAAGCCATATCGCGATTCCATGTTGCAGCAAGGCAAGTAAGAGCCGGAAAAGCTATACAAGAATCGTTAGTCCATCCCGCCTGATCCCATTCATCCCATAATACCTCAGGGCGTATACCGTGAGGACCGTCGGTCATCCATATTTCGGGTATTCCGAGGCGAGATACTCCGGGTGAGCTGAACTTCGATTGAGCGTGTATCATTGCAATTTTTTCAGCAAGTGTCATTCGGGACAATGCATCATTAATTCGCTCTTCGATGGGTTTATCAAAATTAAGATAAGTTGGCACATTAGTTTCTTGAGCATTTAAATAAGTCAATTCTGTTAAAAATAACAGGATTATGTATACATACTTTTTCATTGTTGTATATTAATTAGTTAACGAGTTTATTTTATTAGTTTGTAAACAATGATTATCTATTTTCGCGCTGTTGGGGTAGGAGGTGTGTTTAATCGTCGTTAATATATAATAAGTTCATTATTTTATTCATTTTTTATAGAATTATTCTTCATGATAATGCAATAGGTATTAGCATATATATTTTGTGTAAAGTTAACAGTTATTTTGTGTCTTTTAAGAAATATATAAATAATTCCTCATTCCGCTTACTGATATTGACATAGTAAACGTGTAAAAATAAAAAACGCTATTTGGTTAAACCAAACAGCGTTTTTTTATTTTCGAGCTATTTAAATTTAAGCTTCTGCTACAGGGAGAACCGACACAAATGAACGGTCGTCTTTCTTTTTACGGAATACTACAACGCCGTCAACAAGAGCAAATAATGTGTGATCTTTTCCTATACCTACATTGTCGCCAGGATGATGAGTTGTACCTCTCTGACGAACTAATATGTTTCCTGCTTTTACAGCTTCTCCACCAAATTTCTTAACGCCCAATCGTTTACTTTCCGATTCGCGTCCGTTCTTTGAACTACCTACACCTTTCTTATGTGCCATTTTTTTCTGATTTTACTGATTAAGCAATAATATCTTTAACTGTTACCTGTGTAAATTGCTGACGATGTCCATTCAATTTACGGTAGCCTTTTCTACGTTTTTTATGGAATACAAGAACTTTGTCTCCTTTTACTTGCGAACCGATTGTTAAAATAACTTTCGCACCTTCAACCGTAGGAGTGCCGACAGTTACAGCACCATCTTTGTCTACTAACAAAACTTTATCAAACTCAACATCCGAACCTTGTTCGGCTTCAATTCTATGAACAAACAATTTTTGGTCTTTTTCAACTTTCATTTGTTGTCCCTGAATGTCTACAATAACGTACATCTGTTTATAAAATTATACAGGTTATGAGCCTGAGGTGAACCCGATTTTAAGGGTTGCTTGTCAACCTATTGGCAATCGGGAGGCAAAATTAGATAAAAAAAAGATATAATCCAAAAAACACGTTATAAATTACCTTATTTCGGTCATAGTAATACGTCCTTTATAATTATCATCTATATCATTAAAATTAGGAGCTAATTGTCCCATATCTGAAAGTAAAACTCTCAGAATATCTTTGTCAGCATACCAATCTGTCATTAGTAGAGTATTACTTAACGAACAATGATATTTTCGTAATTCGCCATCTCCAGACAACCTTAAGGTATCGTTATTAAGATTGTAATTGAGAGAATAGTAAGTATGTTCAGTTCCATTTTCGTCTTTATAAATAAGAGAAACAGTCTTGCCATCAAAAACTCGTCTGATCTTAGCATTACGAACCACATTGGAAAATGCATGATTAATATAAGCATCTGCATTTTTGTCGTTGTTATTATCGATATCATTTCGGATAATGCTCAGATTGGTACAGCGCCAAGCTCCTTCGAGAATAGGCTGTTTAGTTTCTTCGTTACTGCTGTCTCCACATGAAGTCAGGTAACCGATAGTAATAAGCAGAACTGTTGTGATAAGAATAGTCACTCTTCTCATGACTTAAAAATTTAGTTTATTTGCAAATATATAGTAAAAAATCATAACAGCCGGTTTTTAATATTTCTTCATATTAATTAGTCATATCATTACCCACCTTCATCAACTTAACAGGTTTAAATTGGAAGAAGTATAACATGATGATAACAAGTAGAACAAGCCCGAATATAAGCATCCATCCCAAAATAGACTTAATGCTGACAAGCGTAGCTTCTGATTGTATAGTGGTATAAACCGCATTGGTAGCAATCTGATGTGCATCTTCCATACTCCAACCTTGCGCCAATGCATTCTTTAATGATGTATTAAATTTGCTAACAGCTAAGGGATTCTGGAAATCTACTGTTTGCGACAGAAGCATAGTATTCTTCATTTGTAAACGATACAACCAATTAATTATAATCCCGTAAGCAATGGCGGGTGCGAGAGCCGAACGTGATGCAATAACATAAAAAGCGTTGTAAATCAATTGCTTCAATTTCAAGCCCTGAACTGAATAAACACCAAATGCAACAAAAAGAATAACCATACCAATTCCACGCATAAACATAGGCAGATACAAATCAGAATACATACCGTTCGGATTTACACCAAAATATAAAAGAGCGGTAGCCACGGTAAAACAGGCAAAGCCAATAAATATCAGCCAAGCCATACGTATAGCATGCATGTAAAAGAAGTAACTGATAAATCCACCTGCAATAACTCCGGGTATCATATATAAATAAAGTTCACTAACTTGTGTACTTCCTAAGTGTAGAATATTAGTGGTATAAGCTGACATCAGCGTGTTAAATGAAGCGAAGAACATGAATATGAAGCTAAACAGGTAACTTACTCTTGAGCTTCGATTTTTTAAAACACTAAGATCGCAAAAGGGAGTTTCGTCAGCACTTAACTGACGGTGAATAAAAATCCATCCTGTCACAGGAATAAGGATAGTTGCAAAAATTATATTTTTAGAAGCGAACCAATCATTGGTTTTACCATAAGTAGCGACATATAAAATAGCCATAAAACACACTGAAATAAGGAAGAAACTAATCCAGTCAATTTCTCTGATTGGTAAACGAATCAGTTTTTTTGCATAAGCCATACAAATAACTACCGCGACCATTGCAATCAACAAAAGGACAATCATAAAATAATACATATGTTGCCATTGAAACTGATAAGCCAGTTCCGCTGTCAGAACCATAGAAAGCTGACCTATGCCCAGCGTAATGGGGTAGAACTTTGAATAAAACTCATTACGTGTTCCACTGTGCCGACTTAGTTCTGGGATAAGGATGCTTACAAGTTCGGACATTGAGAACCCTTTGAAATAGCCAATCCAGAAACTGCAAAATAAAATGAGTTCAATGTATTTTGTTATGGCGCAGAAAAAACTGAGAATAACTTGTGCAAGCAGAACGATTAGTATAACAGTCTTGGCGGTGGCAATGGGTCTAACACGGGGAACAACCAAATAAGCTATTGCCATACCTGTTGCCGAAGCATAAAAGGCCATGTTTATATCTTCAGACAAGATACCCATTGCTCCAACAATATCCACATTGCTGCCTGTGTATGCTCCGTTGATAAGCAAAATAGGTACGAGAATAGTAAACGCAACAATCATGCGAAGCCAGTGTGGTACCCAGTTTCTGAAATGAGACCGAATATCAACCGAAGGCATAATCAACGATTCTTCAAGATCTTCTGAACGTTCTATCATTCTATTTTAAAATGGCTTCTACAATAACCATCATGCCTGCACGCAGTCTTTGCATATCTTCATGAGAAATATCCTCAAAATCTATTCTCACAGGAATGCGTTGCTGAATTTTCACAAAGTTACCCGCCGAATTATCGGTCGGAAGCATGGAGAATTTTGAACCTGTGGCTTCAGATATAGCAGTTACATGTCCTTTAAATTTCTTATTCGGAAAAGCGTCTACGGAAATAATAACTTTCTGTCCAATCTGAATATGTTCAATCTGCTTTTCCCGATAATTAGCGATCACCCACTTATTGTCGTTTTTTATCAGACTTGTAATCGTTTGTCCCGCCTGAACAAATTGTCCCACTTCGAGCGTACGGCGACCTACATAACCGCTGTAAGGTGCGATAATGACGGTATACGACAAATTAAGTTTAGCCATATCCAGTTCAGCTTCTTTTCTTAAGATATTAGCTTCTGCGCTTGTTTGTCTTTTAACCGTTTCAGTCGAAGTAGATTTTAAAGCCTCTTTTTGTTTCAGTAAGGCATTGAAGTGTGCCTTTTGCGCATCATAATCTGCCTTCATCTGATCATATTGTTGTTGAGAAACAGATTCCAATTCCAATAAATTTGAATAACGCTTTAAATCTTGTTCAGCACGCCATAGTTTAGCTTTAGCCTCAGCTATATTTGCATCCGAAACCTCGATGTTGGTGGCGGAAGTATTGATAGTTGATGTCAGAACCGAAGCCGAATTTTTAGCGTCCAGCAATCCAGCTTGAGCATCCAGTAACTTTATCTTAAACTCACGGTCATCAATGATCAGCAAAGTATCACCCTTATTGACCCATTGATGTTCTGTGAAACGTACTTCCTTGATATATCCCGAAATACGCACATTGATAGGTGTAATATATTGCTCAACGGTTGCATCGTTAGTAACCTCAAATTTATAATAATGATAAAACAAGTTGCTTGCCCAAATTATTCCGCCAATAGCCAATAATACACTCACTGTATTAAGAATAAGATTACGCTTGCGCTTCATTCTTAATTTTCGGAAGGCTTCTTTTTGCTCCCTGTTTTCAATAAAATTATCGACCTTATCTTGGCTTTCCATTTTCATAGATATACACTAATAAAAAAAATTGCACTACAAATTGCCGCTGACTTTTTGCAACAGATAATACGTATAAATTGCGTTTGTCTTGGCATTGATTAGCTGTAATTCTGCATCAAGCTGAACAGAATTAGCATCCAATAAATCTGTAAGAATAGACAATTGGGAGAAATATTTGTTCTTAACTATTCTGTAATTCTCATTTGCCTGCAACAATGATTCTTCCATAGCCTTGACCCTGTCTAAGGCTTCGCCATGCTTAACAAAAGCTGATCTGATGTCAGTCCGAACCGTTTGTTTTTTATCTTCAAGCAACAGTTGTTGCAAATCAATTTGTCGTTTGGCTGCTCCCACATTATGCTTCTTATCGAACCATGCTGAAATGTTATAAGACAAATTGAGAGCGATACCCCATGAGTTGACGAATAAATTTTGTACAGGCAGCGTATTCGGAATTGGTCGGGCTAAGGCATTGCTTGCCTGAACTGATAATTTAGGCAATAAATCAGCTTTAGCCAGTTTAAGATTATTTTTAGCCAGAGAAATATTTTTATAACCGATTTTCATATCAGGATATTCTTCGTAAGCCTGTTTCACATAATCACTTTCATCACGAAGAATAAGCTCGGTATGCAAGAATGATGAATCAGGTTCAATTATTAACGATTCATCCAAACTAAGCACAATAGTAAGTTGCTGCGAGATAATCCCGATGTCATTGTTCGTGGTTTTAAATGCCAACTCATAATTCGTGATAACCAATCTGCTTCGTAATACATCATTATTGGTTATCATGCCTTGTTTTTTCATATTTTCAATATCACGTTGACGCGTCTTCGCCTCCTCGATATTTTTTGCATAAACATCACGCTGTTTATAAAGATTGAAAAGGTTTAAATATTTGTTGATCAGCCATAATTTTAAGTCAGACTTGTCTTTTTGTAATGATAAAATCGAAATCTCTTCCTCAAGTTCAGCTTTAGTGATATTGTTTTTAATAGTTCCGCCTTCAAATACAGGTTGAGTGACACTCAGCTGATAGTTTTGTTTCCAATCCGGATTATGAGAGACACTCATATACGATAAATGTTTGTCAAAAATAACAGGATTGCCTGCGTAACCATATGATCCGTTGATACTGATTGATGGCAGACGTTTATTTTTGGCAAGGGATAACTTGTCGGACGAAATTTGCGAGCGCACAATTGATGCTTTAATCGCTACACTATTTTCAAGTCCTCTATCAAGAAGTTCGTCAACTGTAAGTTTGTAAACTTGCTGAGGGTAAACGTTTTTTAATGATAACAATATGAAAAATATTGAAAAAAAATATCTCATTATAATTAAGTACTAATCAAAAAGACACAAAATAAATACAATAACATAAAATCATACGTATTGTTTTACATATTTAGTAACAAATAAATGACGGACACGTTCTCCTTTCTATAATAAATCGTCAATAAATTAAAATGTGATTTTTTTAAGGATAAAAATGTATGAAATGCTTCTTTTTAATTAATTAATTATCTTTTTGATTTGTTCTTGGTTAAAATATAGCTCAAAATGTATACCTTTGTTAAGGTTTGCTTTTTGGAATCGTAAATTTAATCAAAAATCACAATAATATCAACTAAAAAATTATGCAAGATTTATTATCAGCAACACAAAACGGATTGTACGATCCAACGTACGAGCACGATGCTTGTGGCGTAGGCTTAGTCTTGAACATAAAAGGAGCTAAATCGCATGCGATAGTCGAGAACGGATTGCGTGTTCTCGAAAATATGATGCACCGTGGAGCCGAAAATGCCGATAATAAAACAGGCGATGGAGCAGGGATAATGCTCCAGATTCCCCACGAATTTATCCTTTTGCATGGAATACCTGTTCCCGAAAAAGGTCATTATGGTGCAGGACTTGTTTTTCTGCCTAAAACCGAAGCGGAGCAGGAAAAATGTATGCAGATTATCAATCATTACGCGGCTAAAGAAGATTTAAGAATATTAGCTGTCCGTGATGTGCCTGTCAATAGCGATATTTTAGGAGAAATGGCATTGGTCAACGAACCCGCCATCAAACAAATATTCGTTGTAGGAGAAGAAGGTCTTCCGACCGATGTACTTGAACATAAACTTTATCTGTTGCGTATGAAAATCGAGAAAGAAATTTTTGATTCTCAAACGCTATCTTTTGCAACAAAAAAAGCTTTCTACATACCAAGTCTTTCAAGCAAACGGATAATATACAAAGGAATGCTCACCTCGAATCAGTTGAGGCACTATTTCCCTGATTTGTTACATCCGCACCTGACCAGTGCGATAGCTCTTGTGCATTCACGTTTCAGTACTAATACCTTTCCCACATGGGACTTAGCCCAACCGTTTCGTTTAGTCGGACACAACGGCGAAATAAATACGATCAAAGGTAACAGGTTGTGGATGGAAGCACGCGAAAGCGTTTTAAAATCCGATCTCTTAGGCAATATTAAAGATCTTTGGCCTATTGTGCAACCCTATATGAGTGACAGTGCTTCATTCGATAATGTACTTGAATTTCTTGTCATGTCGGGTAAATCATTGCCTCACGCACTTGCCATGATGATACCTGAATCGTGGAACGACAAGAACCCAATATCGGGCGATCTGAAAGCGTTCTACGAATATCATAGTTTATTTATGGAACCTTGGGATGGTCCGGCGACAATTTTGTTTAGCGATGGACGGTACGCAGGAGGTTTACTCGACCGTAACGGATTGCGCCCCGCACGATATCTGATAACACATAATGATATGATGGTCGTAGCATCCGAAACAGGTGTATTGCCTATTGAGCCATCCGAAATTAAAGAACGTGGACGTCTTCGTCCCGGGAAAATGTTGATGGTTGATACTGAAGAAGGTACAATACAGTATGATGCCGAACTAAAAGAAACATTGGCAAAAGCCTACCCATATCGTCAGTGGCTTTCAAAAAACCGTATATCCCTTGATGATGTATCATCGGGACGTACTATAAAATACAGTGTCGATAACTATACCAAACTGCTGAAAGCATTTGGTTACTACAAAGAAGATATAGAGAAAATTCTTACACCGATGGCTGCTGAAGGTAAAGAGCCAACAGCTTCGATGGGTAACGATACGCCTTTAGCTGTTTTGTCCAATAAACCACAGAGGTTATTCACATACTTCCGTCAGTTATTTGCGCAAGTAACCAATCCTCCGATTGATCCTATTCGTGAAGAATTGGTAATGTCTTTAGCCGGATATATAGGTTCGTTGCATAAAAACATTCTCGAACCCATGCCAGAACACACCAAGATGGTTGGGTTATCTAATCCTTTCCTATCTAATAGAGAGTTAGATTTGCTTGTGAATCTTAGCTATAAAGGATTTAAAGCGGAAGTCATACCTATGCTCTTTGATCCTAAAAAAGGGGCGAAAGGACTTGATGATGCAATTGAAACACTTTGCCAAAAAGCCGAAAATGCCGTTGATAATGGTAGTAACTATATCGTGATTTCAGATCGCGGAGTAGATAAAGATAATGTTGCCATACCTTCACTTTTGGCGGTATCGGCCGTCCACCATTATCTGATCGAACGCCGCAAACGTATGCAAATAGATATAGTAGTAGAATCGGCAGAACCACGCGAAGTAATGCATTTTGCCTTACTATTCGGTTACGGAGCCAATGCTGTAAATCCGTATTTGGCGTTAGCGGTAATAGAAGATGTAGTGAAGAGAGGCGATATACAGCTTGATTTCCATACCGCCATGAAAAACTATGTAAAAGCCATTAATAAAGGTTTGCTGAAGACGATGTCCAAAATGGGAATATCGACGCTGAAGAGTTATATCGGAGCACAAATGTTCGAGGCGATCGGCATCAGTTCAAGCATAATAGATAAGTATTTTAAAGGGACAATTTCTAAAATTGAAGGTATAGATCTCGGTGATCTGGCAAGCGATACTATCGAAGCGTTTTACGAAGCCTTTGAACAAGATTTCGATAATCCTGCACTGATCAGTCAGGGAATATATGCTTGGCGTCGTAACGGAGAATACCATGCATGGAATCCCGAAACTATACGTAAATTACAAATGGCTACTCGTTTAGGAAGTTACGAGAAGTTTAAAGACTATACCGATGGAATAGACTTCAAAACCGAAAAAGTTTTCTTAAGAGATTTCCTTTGGTTCAAGCCATCTAAAAATCCGATTGATATTGCTGAAGTAGAACCGGTTTCGGCAATAACAAAACGCTTTGTGACCGGTGCTATGTCATTTGGTTCAATCAGCCGTGAAGCTCATGAGGCAATGGCGATAGCCATGAATTCAATTGGCGGGCGAAGCAATACCGGTGAAGGCGGTGAATTAGCTGAACGATTTCAAACCAACGCACGTTCGTCCATAAAGCAGGTAGCCTCGGGACGTTTCGGAGTAACAACTGAATACCTTGTTAATGCCGACGAGTTGCAAATAAAAATAGCTCAAGGTGCAAAACCCGGTGAAGGGGGACAGTTACCCGGTTTTAAAGTTGATAAGATCATAGCCCTTACACGGCATTCAATACCGGGAATATCCTTGATATCGCCACCGCCACATCATGATATATATTCAATCGAAGACCTTGCTCAGCTGATCTTCGATCTGAAAAATGTAAATCCGCAAGCGGAAATAAGTGTAAAACTTGTTGCCGAAAGCGGTGTCGGAACTGTTGCGGCAGGAGTGGCTAAGGCTAAAGCTGACCGTATTCTGATAAGCGGATGTGAAGGAGGAACAGGAGCAAGTCCTGCAAGCTCCATAAAACATGCGGGTTTACCTCTTGAAATAGGATTGGCGGAAGTGCAGCAAACATTAGTTTTAAATGGGCTTCGGGGACAAATCATTTTGCAAACCGACGGACAATTAAAAACCGGACGCGATATAATTGTGGCTGCTATGATGGGAGCCGAAGAATTTGGTTTCGCCACAAGTGCACTGATTGTTCTTGGCTGTATAATGATGCGTAAATGTCATCTTAATACCTGTCCTGTTGGAGTAGCTACTCAGAACGAAGAACTGCGTAAAAAATTTCTCGGACGAAGCGAATATCTGGTAAACTATTTTAATTTCCTTGCCGAAGAGGTAAGAGAACATCTTGCTTCGCTTGGCTTTACTTCACTTGAACAAGTCATCGGACGTGCCGACTTACTTAAATATATCAAAAGTGATAATTCAAGTAAAATTGAAAAACTTGATTTGTCTCGCCTCATCTATTTCCCAAATCAGGGAGAGTCGATTCGTCACACAAAAGATCAAGACCATAAAATTTCAGATGTGATGGATGTTGAGCTGATAGCAACAGCCCGACCTGCCATTGATAAAGGACTTGCTGTTGAAATGTCACGAGTTATAAAAAATACAGATCGTACTGTTGGCGGTATGCTATCAGGAGTAATAGCCAAGAAGTATGGCAACGACGGGTTGCCAACCGATACTATTCAATGCAAATTTACAGGATCGGCGGGACAAAGCTTCGGTGGATTTTTAGCGCATGGTGTAACATTTCGTCTCGAGGGAGATGCAAACGATTATGTTGGTAAAGGCTTGTCAGGTGGTAAGATAATTATAGTTCCACCAAGTGTTTCTACCTATAAACCTGAAGAAAATATTATTGCGGGAAATACATTGCTTTATGGTGCCACGGCAGGCGAGGTTTACATAAGCGGTAGAGTAGGAGAGCGTTTCTGTGTACGCAACAGTGGCGCAGTAGCAGTAGTAGAGGGAGCAGGCGATCATTGTTGTGAATATATGACAGGGGGGCGAACCGTTATACTTGGAACCACAGGTCGTAACTTCGCAGCAGGTATGAGTGGAGGCGTTGCATATGTATATAACATTAAGGGTGATTTCGATTATTATTGTAATATGCAAATGGTTGAACTGTCTCTTATTGAAGATAGTTATGACGCGAAAGAATTACGTCAATTAATATCCAATCATTATACTTATACCGACAGTCCTCGTGCCAAATATATACTTGATAATTGGGCTACTGAAGTTGATAAGTTTATCAAAGTGATGCCGATAGAATACAAAAAAGTATTGCAAGACGAGAAATTAGAAGCAATTAAAAGAAAAATTGCGGAAGTTGAATTTGACTAATTAATAATGATTTATTTTGATAAGTTGGTTTTCAGAATCAGCTTATCAATTAATATAGAAAAGAAAAATGGGGAATCCAAAAGCATTTCTGACAATAAAGAGAAAAGAAGCCGGTTATCGTCCTGTTCAGGAGCGTATACTTGATTTCGGAGAGGTAGAACAGACGCTCAACACAGAAGATCGTAGAGAGCAAGCCTCCCGCTGTATGGATTGTGGCATACCTTTTTGCCATTGGGGCTGTCCGTTGGGTAATAAAATGCCTGAATGGCAGGACTATATTTATAAAGGAGACTGGAAGCTCGCAGCCGAAGTACTTATGCAGACAAATGATTTTCCGGAATTTACAGGGCGTATATGTCCTGCACCATGCGAAAAGTCGTGTGTATTATCTATCCATTATTCTCCGGTAACCATTCGGGAAAACGAAGCCTCTGCTCTCGAACATGCTTATAAAGAAGGATATATTGAGCCTGAACAGCCCAAAAAACGCACAGGGAAAAAGGTGGCGATAATAGGCTCAGGACCCTCAGGGCTGACGGTTGCAAATCAATTAAATAAAAAGGGGCATCAAATAACTGTTTTTGAAAAGCATGAACGCATTGGAGGGCTTTTGCGATTTGG